>NZ_NNBO01000018.1:0-170021 GCF_002803145.1 Kitasatospora sp. CB02891
CGAGCAGCGCGGCCCGCTCGGGGGCGCTGAGCGCGGCCAGCATGCCGGTGGTGGCGACGATCCGCGGCGGGCGGCCGGGCAGCGCGTAGGCGTCGGCGCGGTCGTCGTCGAGCACGGTGAGCGCGGTGGCCGGGCCGGTGCGGCGCAGTCGTTCGCGCAGGCCGACGGGGGCGTCGCCGATGGCGCGGCGGGCCCGGCGCAGGTCGGCGAGCTGGTGGTGGGCGGTGCGGCCGGCGAGCGCGCCGATCAGCAGCAGGGCGAGCACGGCGGCGGTGGCGGCGGGCGCCCACTGCGTCCCGGTCAGCGCGTCGGGCAGGCGGTGGGCGGGGG
Source organism: Kitasatospora sp. CB02891 (assembly GCF_002803145.1). NCBI lineage: Bacteria > Bacillati > Actinomycetota > Actinomycetes > Kitasatosporales > Streptomycetaceae > Kitasatospora > Kitasatospora sp. CB02891. Next base: position 331 of record NZ_NNBO01000018.1, read on the forward strand.
AGAAGTGGGCGAGGGCGGCGGCGTACGGCAGGTGCAGCAGGCCGGTGACGGCGAGCAGGCCGAGCGAGGCCAGCGCGGCGGTGCCGAGCGCGGCGGCGGTGGCGGCCAGGGTGAGCGCGGCGGCGCGCGGGGCGAGCTGCTCGGCGAGCCGGCGGGCCAGCGGGGCGGCGAGCAGCGGCAGCAGCAGCGGGATCCAGACGGCGAGGGTCACGGTTGGTCCCCGAGCAGGTCGCGCAGCAGTCGCTCGTCCTCGTCGGACAGGTCGGAGACGAATCGGGCGAGGACGGTGGAGCGGTCGCGGCCGCGGTCGAGCTCGGTGCGCATCCGGCGGGCGGCGAGGCCGTCGGCGTCCTGGACGGTGGGGGTGTAGGCGAAGGACCGGCCGGCCTTGCTGCGGGCGACGGTGCCCTTCTCGTGCAGCCTGGCCAGGATGGTGGCGACCGTGGTGCGGGCCAGGTCGGCGTCGACGGCGTCCTGCACCTGCTGGGGGGTGAGCGGGGCGCCGGCGGCCCAGAGGGCGGCGAGCACCTGGGCCTCGAGCTCTCCTGCCGGGCGACGGGCGGGTGAATCCGTCATGTCGCGCGAACCTCCGGGATTCGTCTACAGTCCTGTCGATCGACGTCTACAACACTGTAGACGCACGGGGGCGGCCCGCGATCGGCCACCCCCCACGGTAACGGGAGGTCCGCCAGCCTTGCCCCAGTCACTCCTGCTCGGAACCGCGAACGAGCCGTCCGCGGTGTCCGTTCTGGTACATGTTGTCCCTGTGACTCCGAACGTTCATCCCTACGCCCGCCTGCTCGCCTACGACGGCAGCGGCATCGACGGCAGCCTCTACACCCGGATCACCGAGTGGGCCGAGTCCGCCCCGCACTGGTTCGACCAGCTGACCAAGGAGTGGTCCGCGTACGGCCTCGCGGTGTTCGCGCTGCTGATGGTGTGGGGCTGGTGGCGGGCCCGGGCCGCCGACTCGGTGATGATGGCCCGGGTGCTGGCCTCGCCGCTGATCGTGGTGGCCGCGTACCTGGTCAACTCGGTCTTCAAGGGGATCGTCGAGGAGAACCGGCCCTGCCAGCAGATCCCGGGCAGCTTCACCATCGAGGCCTGCCCGGCCCCCGGCGACTGGTCCTTCCCCAGCAACCACACGGTGATCGCGTTCGCCGCCGCCGCCGCGCTCTGGTACGCCGACCGCCGGCTCGGCTGGATCGGCCTGCTCGCCGCCGTGCTGATGGGCGCCTCCCGGGTCTGGGTCGGCGCGCACTACCCGCACGACGTGGCCGTGGCCGCGGTGGTCGGCGTCCTGGTGGCGCTCCCGCTGGCCGCGCTGGCCGGCCGGGCCGCACCGCTGGTCGACCGGCTGCGCACCGGCCCGCTCGGCCCCGTGCTCGGCGCCGGAGTGGCGTAGCCGCGCGCAGGTTGTATGGACAACTCTTGCGGGCGGTTCACCTGCCCGACGAGAGCCGGACGACCTGCGGCCACCTCGACGCCCGAGCCTGTCCGCATGAAGGTAATCGTCGTAGGAGCAGGCGTGCTGGGCACCATGCACGCCTGGCAGGCCGTCGAGCGCGGCCACGAGGTCGTCCACCTGGAGCGCGAGGCCGAGGCGCGCGGCGCCTCGGTCCGCAACTTCGGACTGGTCTGGGTCAGCGGCCGCGCCGCCGGTGAGGAACTCGAGGTCGCGCTGCGCGCCCGCGAACTGTGGGAGCAGATCGGCGCCCGCGTCCCCGGCCTGTGGTTCCGCCCCAACGGCTCGCTCACGCTGGCCCGCACCGAGGCCGAGCTGGCCGTCGCCGAGGCCGCCGTGCAGCTGCCCGACGCCGCCGCCCGCGGCTACCGGCTGCTGGACGCCGACCAGGTCCGCGCCGTCAACCCGGCGCTGCGCGGCAGCTTCCTCGGCGGCCTGCACTGCACCCGCGACGGCGCCGTCGAGTCCCGGGTCGCCCAGCCCGCGCTGCGCGCCGCGCTGGAGGCCACCGGCCGCTACACCTTCCTGCCCGGACGCGAGGTCCGCGAGGTGGTCGGCGCCGCCGCCGTCCGCGACGACCACGGGCAGCTGCACCAGGGCGACCAGGTGATCCTGTGCACCGGCGCCTGGCTCGGCGGCCTGGTCCGCGAACTCGCCCCCGACCTGCCGGTGCGCCGGGTGCGCCTGCAGATGATGCAGACCGACCCGCTGGACGAGACCCTCACCACCTCGGTCGCCGACGGCGACTCGTTCCGCTACTACCCCGCCTTCGCCGGCCCCGAGCTGGACGCGCTGCGCGCCTCCCAGCCGCAGCCGCCGGTCGCCGCCGAGCACAAGATGCAGCTGCTGATGGTCCAGCGCAAGGACGGCGGCCTCACCGTCGGCGACACCCACGAGTACGACCAGCCGTTCGGCTTCGACGTGGTCGAGGACCCGTACGAGCACGTCGCCGAGGTCGCCGAGGCGCTGCTCGGCCGGCCGCTGCCGAAGATCCGCCGCCGCTGGGCCGGCGTCTACGCCCAGTGCCTGGACAGCACCCGGGTGGTGCACCGCCAGCAGGTCGCCGAGGGCACCTGGCTGGTCACCGGCCCCGGCGGGCGCGGCATGACCTGCTCGCCCGCGATCGCCGAGACCACGGCGAACCTCGCCGGCCTCTGAGCCTCCCCCTCCCGTTCGACTGCAAGGGCAGAACATGACCACGCACGATGTGTCCCTGGTGGTGCTCGACATGGCCGGCACCACCGTCGCCGACGACGGCCTGGTGGAGCTCGCCTTCGAGGCCGCCGCCCGTTCCCAGGGCGTCGAGCCCGGCAGCCCCGAGCACGCCACGATGCTGGCGCACGTCCGCGCCACCATGGGCGAGTCCAAGATCTCGGTGTTCCGTCACCTGTTCGGCGCCGAGGACCGCGCCCGGGCCGCCAACCTGGCCTTCGAGGCCGGCTACGACAGCCTGGTCGGCCAGGGCCGCTGCGAGGCGCTGCCCGGCGCCGCCGAGGCGATCGCCGAGCTGCGCGGCCGGGGCCGGAAGGTCGTCCTCACCACCGGCTTCTCCCGGACCACCCAGGACAGCATCCTCGCGGCCCTCGGCTGGCAGGACATCGCCGACCTGACGCTGTGCCCCGCCGACGCGGGCCGCGGCCGCCCCTACCCCGACATGGTGCTCACCGCGCTGCTGCGCACCCGCACCGACTCGGTCCGGCAGATCGCGGTGGCCGGCGACACCGGCTACGACATGCTCACCGGCACCCGGGCGGGCGCGTCCGTGGTGGCGGGCGTGCTCACCGGCGCCCACGACGAGGCCCGGCTGCGCGCCGACGGCGCCACCCACGTGCTGGGCTCGATCGCCGAGCTGCCCGCGGTGCTGCTCGGCTGACGCCGCGTCAATGCTCCGTACGGCCCCGGGGCGGCGACGCCCCGGGGCCGCTGGTGCTGGCTCCCGGCGTATTGACGTGCTTATCTGACGGTATGTCGCTCTCACTGAGGTCGGTCGGCCTGCTCGCTCTCGGCCTGACGCTGCTCACCGCCTGCGGATCGCCCGGCGCCGGCGGCAGCAGCCCGTCGCCGGCCCCCGCGACCACCGACGCCGCGCCGACCGAGAGCCCCCTGCCCGCAAGCCCGTCGCCGAGCCCGACGACCAGCCCCGAGCCGACGCCGTCCCCCACCGCCGGAGCGAACTCCGCCGACCTCGCCGGGCAGCGGATCGTCTACTCCTACCCCGGCACCACCCCGCCCGCCGCGCTGCTGCAACGCATCCGCGAGGGCCGGGTGGCCGGGGTGATCTTCTTCGCCGAGAACGTCGGCAGCGACCCGTCAGTGCTGCGCACCGCCGTCAACCAGCTGCGGCAGGCCGAACAGCAGAGCCCGCACCCCCGGCCGCTGCTGCTGATGACCGATCAGGAGGGCGGCCTGGTCCGACGGCTGCCCGGCGGGCCCGCGCAGTCCGCGAAGGACGTCGGCCGCGCCGCCGATCCGACCGCCGCGGCCACGGCCACCGGCAACCAGGCCGCCGCGACGCTCGCCGGCTTCGGACTGAACCTCAACCTGGCGCCCGTGCTCGACGTCTACCGCACCCCCGGCGACTTCGCCGACAGCGCCCAGCGCTCCTACAGCACCGACCCCGCGGTCGTCGGCACGCTCGGCTCCGCCTTCATCAAGGCCCAGCAGGGCGCGGGCGTCGCCGCCACCGCCAAGCACTTCCCGGGCCTCGGCAGCGCTCCCGCCGGCGCCAACACCGACGAGGAGCCCGTCACCCTCACCGTCCCGCTCAACCAGCTGCGCAGCGTCGACGAACGGCCCTACCGGGACGCGGTCGCCGCCGGCGTCGACCTGGTGATGCTGGCCTGGGCGATCTACCCCGCGCTCGACCCCGGCACCCCCGCCGGCCTGTCCGGCACCGTCGTCCACGACGAGCTCCGCACCCGCCTGAACTACCAGGGCGTCACCGTCACCGACGCCCTGGAGGCCAAGGCCCTCGACCCCGTCGGCGGCACCGACAAGCGCGCCCTCGCCGTCGCCCGGGCCGGGGTCGACCTGATCCTCTGCTCCGCCCGCGACGTCGGCCAGGGCGACCAGGCCGCCGCGGCCCTGGCGGGCGCGCTGGACTCCGGGGACCTCGACCGCGACGAGTTCACCGCCTCCGCGGACCGGGTGGACGCGCTGCGGGACTCGCTCAAGTAGCGGACGGCGCAGGAGGTTTGAGGCAGCCCCGAACACCCGGCCGGCCTTCCGGTGGGCGTCAACCGAGTTGGTGCTGGACCAGCGCGATCAGGGCCACCCCGGCGGCGATGAACAGCGTCAGTCGGAACGCGGCGACATGCATCGGCATCTCGGGCGGGCGCGGCGCGAACCGGGGGACCGGCGCCCGGTACACGGGCTGCCGTGGCATCGGACGCGGCGGCAGGGGCGGGGCGACCGTCGCCGCGTCGTCCGGGTGGTCCGGCCAGTCCGGCTGCCGGCCGGTGGCCTGCCGGTGCAGGGCGGCGAGACGGCGGCGGGCGAGCGGGGTCGCCGGCGGGATGTGCTCGGGGTCGGGCCAGTGCAGGACGGCCAGGCGCCGGGCCGGGGCGCGGAACCGGCGTTCGAAGGCGGCGAGTTCGTCGGCGGTCAGCGACTCGTCCAGGTAGTTCCACCGGCCCGACTCGTCGAGGCAGTGGATCCAGCGGTACGACCCGGCGAGGCGGTGACGGACGGCCAGGTCGGTCGGGCGGCTCTCCAGCAGGCCGCGCAGTCGGCGCCGGGCCAGGCCGAGCCGACCCTCGCGCAGGTCCGTCTCGGCCTTGGCCAGGGTGGATTCGACGCTCATGACGGTGATCGTTCCGGGCGGGCGGACGAGGCGTCAACCGGCTTTCCGGCGCCGGCCCGTCCCGTCACAGGAGCCATCGGACGGTGGTGACCGCGCCGATCACGGCCAGCGCGAGGAGGACGGCCGCGACGGCCAGGCAGCAGGGCAGGAGGAAGTCCCGCGGCTCGTCCTTCGGGACCTTGTCCGCCGCGGCGATGTACAGATCGGTCCAGGCGACGGGGCCGCCGTCGCCGCCGACGGCCGTCCCGCGGAGGGCGGCGAGCCGGGCCCGGGCCGTCTCCGTCGGGGCGTGGTCCTCGGGGGCGCGCCAGCACAGGGCGATCATCCGGCGCAGCGGATCCGGGTGCCGGGCCTCGAACGCCGCGGTCTCCGCCGGGTCGGCGGACTCGTCCAGGTAGTTCCAGCGCCCCGCCTCGGCCGGCTCGCCGTACAGGCGGTACACGGCGGCCAGTCGGCGACGCACCGTCAGGTCGGTCGGGTAGTGCTCGACCAGGCTGCGCAGCCGCTGCCGGGCCATCGGGACGCGGCCCGCCGCGAGATCGGCGTCGGCGCGGGCGAGGGCGGTGTGCAGCGGCATGCAGGGATGCTCGTCGACCGGCGGCGCGGCGGTCAATCCGGGGGTGCGCAGCTCAGTGGGTGGAGCGGAGGTTGAGCAGGACCACGCCGGCGATCACCAGGGCGATGCCGCACCACTGCAGCCGGCCCAGGGACTCGCCGAAGAAGGTGGCGCCGATGGCCGCCACGGCGGCCGTGCCCGCGCCGGACCAGACGGCGTAGGCGACGGAGACCGGTATGTGCTTGAGGGCGCGGCCCAGCAGGTAGAACGACAGCACGTAGCCGGCGCCGACGGCGAGGCTGGGCCACAGCCGGGAGAAGCCGTCGGTCAGCTTCAGCAGGCTGGTGGCGCAGACCTCGCTGGCTATCGCGAGCGCGAGCAGCAGGTACGGCATCAGGACGCCGGGCCGGCGGTGAGGGCGCCGAGGAACGCGAGATCGGCGTGTTCGAGGCTGTCCAGCACGGTGATGCCGTCGGCGGCCGGGATCGGGACGGTCGACGGCACCGCGAGGACGGCGCAGCCGGCGGCGCGGGCGGAGGCGACACCGGTCGGGGTGTCCTCGACGGCGACGCAGGCGGCCGGGGCGAGACCGAGGCGCTCGGCGGCGGCCAGGTACGGGTCCGGCGCGGGCTTGGTGCGGGGGGTGTCCTCGGCGGCGAGCGTGGTGGCGAACCAGTGCGGACCGAGAGCGTTCAGGACGAGATCGACGACGCGGCGCGGGGACGCGGACACCAGCGCGGCGGGGACCCGTGCCTCCCGGAGCGCGGCGAGCAGGGCGAGCGCACCCGGGCGGGGGACGATCTCGGCCTCGACCTTGGCGGCGAACGCATTGTTCAGGTGCTCGACCAGATCGGCCTCGGGGCGGCAGGTGAGGCTGCTGCGGTGCAGGTGGGCGGCGGTGTGCTCGACGGCCTGGCCGAGGACCTCCGGGAGGTCGGCGTCGGTGAGGGTGAGGTCGAGCTCGGCGGCGAGTTCGGCTGCGGCCTGCCACCAGAGGTGCTCGGTGTCGACCAGGGTGCCGTCCATGTCGAACAGGACGGCGGCGGGGCGGGATGCAGGCATGGCGGTACCTTACGTGGGCTCATCGGGCGACGGGGCGCAGGGGCGTTGGGCGGTGCACCCGGCTGTCGGCGGGCGGCTGCGGCGTGCGGTCCTCCGCTTCGCGCAGTTCCCCACGCCCCTGGCGGGGCACGGGACTTCAGTGGCGCCGACCTTCGTGGGCCCGGGACTTCGGAGTGCCGGGCCGTCCGGCCCGGAGGGCGACGTCTCTCCGACCGGGCGCGAGTCGCCGTCCGTCAGGACCTGCGGTCGACGAGGACCGGGCGGTCGGGGAGGGTGAGGCCGGCGTGGGTGCCGAGGGGGAGGGCGCCGGCGGTCTCGGTGGGGAGGTCGGACTTGATCTCGGTGCCGTCGGGGAGGCGGACGGTGAGGCGGGTGACGGCGCCGAGGAAGGAGGCGGCGATCACCTGGGCGGGGCCGTCCGCCGCGGGGGCGAGCTCGACGTTCTCGGGGCGGACCAGGACGTCCAGGTCGCCGTCGGCGGGGAGGTCGCCGTCCACGGGGTGGCGGCGGCCGAGCACCTCGACCCGGCCGTCGGCCGTGCGCACGCACGGGATGCGGCTCATGGTGCCGACGAACTCGGCGACGAACGCGGTGGCCGGCCGCGAGTACAGCTCGGAGGGCGTCGCGCACTGTTCGAGCCGTCCGGCGCGCAGCACGGCGACCCGGTCGGCCATCGAGAGGGCCTCCTCCTGGTCGTGCGTCACGAACAGGGTGGTGATGCCGAGTTCCTGCTGGAGGCGGCGGATCTCCTCGCGCAGCGAGAGGCGGACCTTCGCGTCGAGCGCGGAGAGCGGCTCGTCGAGGAGCAGCACGCGGGGCTGGAGGGCGAGGGCGCGGGCCAGGGCGATGCGCTGCTGCTGGCCGCCGGACATCTGGTGCGGGTAGTGCTCGGCGCGCTGCGGCAGGCCGACGAGTTCCAGCAACTCCTGGGCGCGCCGACGGCGTTCGGCCTTGGCGACGCCGCGCATGCGCAGGCCGAAGGCGACGTTGTCGGCGGCGGTGAGGTGCGGGAAGAGGCTGTAGGACTGGAACACCATGCCGGCGTCGCGCTTGTGGGCGGGGATCCGGGTGATGTCCTCGCCGTCGACCAGGACCTCGCCGGAGTCGTGGGTCTCGAACCCGGCGAGGATGCGCAGCGCGGTGGTCTTGCCGCAGCCGGACGGGCCGAGCAGGGCGAGGAGTTCGCCCGGCTCGACCGTCAGGTCGAGGCCGTCGAGGGCGGTGGTGGTGCCGAACTGCCGCCGCAGCGAGCGGAATTCGACGGTGGCGCTGGTGGTGGGGGCGACGGTGGCGGTGCTCATGGGTGGTGGTCTCCGGGGAGGCTCAGGAGGCGGTGGCGGTCTTGTGGCGGCGCTCGCGGCCGGCGGCGGCCAGCAGGAGCAGCAGCACCCAGGTGATCAGCAGGCTGAGCACGGACACCGCGACGGACATCTGGCCCTGGCTGTTGCCGACCGAGTAGATCCACACGGCGAAGGGCTGGTAGCCGAGGATCGAGGCGGTGGTGAACTCGCCGAGGACCAGGGCCAGGGTGAGGAAGGAGGCGTTCAGCAGCGCGCCGCGCAGGTTCGGCAGGATCACCGAGAACACGGCCCGGGGCCAGCTCGCGCCGCAGTTGCGGGCGGCCTCGACCAGGGTGCGGACGTCCACGGCGCGCAGGCCGGAGTCCAGGGCACGGTAGGCGAGCGGCAGTGCCATCAGCACGTAGGCGATCACCAGGACCAGCGGGAACTGCGGCTGCTGGATGAACACGAAGGTCTGGAAGAACGGGGTGTCCATCAGGTAGTCCGGGCCCCAGCGGAGCACGCCGATCAGGCCGGCGGTCAGGGCGACCGGCGGCACCACCAGCGGCAGGGTGCAGACCACTTCGAGCACCGGGCGGAGCTTCGGCGAGCCGAGCCGGACCGCGATCATCGCGGGCACCAGCAGGAGCAGCAGCACCACCACGGTGACGACGGCGAGTTCCAGGGTGAGGACCAGGCTGTCGGTGAAGCCGGGGGCGGACAGCAGGCCGGTGTAGGCGTCGAAGGAGATGCCGTTGACATCGTCGATCGAGAACCACACCGAGGCGGCCATCGGGATCAGGAAGTACAGGCCGGCCAGCAGCAGGACCGCCCCGCGCCAGACCCGCAGACGGGAGATCAGCTGAGCCATCGGGCACTCCGGCGCTGGAGGGGCAGGTAGACGGCCATCACCAGGACGGCGACGATGATCATGTCCAGGCTGAGCGCCAGCGCCAGGTTGCCCTGGCCGACCAGTACGTTGCCGGACAGCGCGTCGGCGATCTGACGGCTGATCAGCGGGACGGTGGCGCCGACCATCGCGGCGGCGGTGGCGTACGCGGCGAACGCCGAGCCGAACAGCAGCACGAAGCCGCCGAGCAGCGAGGGGAACAGGATCGGCAGCGCGACGTGCCGCCAGTACTGGAGGCCGGTGGCCCGGTTGTTCTGGGCGGCCTCGCGCCACTGGACCCGCAGGCCCTCCAGGGCAGGAGTGATGGTGAGCACCATCAGCGGCACCAGGAAGTACAGGTAGGCGACGGTCAGGCCGGTGAAGCTGTACAGCGACCAGCCGTGGTCGGTCAGGTGGAACATCTTGGTCAGCTCGCCGGCGTTGCCGAGGGTGGCGACGAAGGCGAACGCCAGCGGCAGGCCGCCGAAGTTGGCGAGCACGCCGGAGGCGGTCAGCACCGCCTCGCGCAGCATCCGGAACCGGGAGGTGAGCACCGCCTGGGCGATCGGCACGCCGACCGCGGTGCCGATCAGCGCGGTGAGCGCGGACAGCTTGATGCTGGACAGCAGCGCCGTCCAGTAGGCGCCCTGCACCGAGTCGGTGACGTTGGCGGTGGTGAACGAGCCCGCGCCGGTCTCCGCGTCGCTGGAGACGGTGAACGCCCCGGTGACGATGGCGACGGCCGGCAGGCCGAAGCCGATCAGGAAGAACAGCAGCAGTGGGACGGTGGCCAGCCAGGACTTGCCGCGCAGCAGGCGGCGTCCGGCGGGCTCGGGGGTGGGGGCGGTGGTGGCGGTGCCGGTGGCCACCGGGCCGCCGCTGAGGTCAGCGGCGGCCGGGGCCGGCACCGGGGTGGGAGCCGTGGTCATGTCGGTGATCAGCCCGCGATCGCCTTGGCCCAGTTCTCGGTCACGACCTTCTTGGCCGCGTCGATCTGCTCCGAGCTGGGGAAGGTGGTGAACGGCTTCTCGACGACCGGCAGCTTGGCCGCGGCGGCCGCGTCCAGGGAGCCGTCCTTCTTCATGGCGTCGAACAGCGCCGGGGTGGCGTAGCCGCCCATGAAGCCGTTCTGGCCCTCGACCGAGTACAGGTACTCCATCCACAGGCGGGCGGCCGCCGGGTGCGGGGCGTCCTTGTTGATGGCCTGGTTGTAGAACTGGGCGTAGGAGCCGTCGGAGGGGATCGACACCTTCCAGTCGATGCCCTTGCCCTTGAACTCGTCGGTGTAGCCGGCGTTCAGGTACGACCAGTCGATCGAGATCGGGGTCTCGCCCTTCTCGACGGTCGCCGGGGTGGACTCCACCGGGTTGAAGTTGCCGGACTGCTTCAGCTTGGCGAAGAAGTCGATGCCGGGCTGGATGTTGTCCAGCGAACCGCCGTTGGCGAGCGCGGCCGCGTACACGCCGCCGAACGCCGAACCGGACTTGGTCGGGTTGCCGTTCAGCGCGACCTGGCCCTTGTACTCGGGCTTGAGCAGGTCGGCGAAGGTCTTCGGGCAGTTGGCGACCTTCTTGGCGTCGCAGCCGATCGAGACGTAGCCGCCGTAGTCGTTGACCCGCAGACCGGCCGGGTCCTTCATGGTGTCCGGGATCTTGTCGAAGCCCGCGACCTTGTACGGGGCGAGGAGGCCCTCCTTGGCGGCGGACAGCGCGAACGCCGAGCCCAGGTCGAGGGTGTCGGGCGCACGGTCCTGGCCCTTGCGGGACTTGACCGCGTTGATCTCGTCCTGGCTGGAGCCGTCCGGGTTCTCGTCCTCGATCTCGATGCCGTACTTCGCCTTGAAGTCGTCCATCAGCTTGCCGTAGTTGGCCCAGTCGCGGGGGAGGGTGATGACGTGCAGCTTGCCCTCCTTCTTCGCGGCGGCGACCAGGCCGTCCATGCCGCCGAAGTCGGCGAGCGAGGTGGCGGTCCTGGCGTTGCCCGAACCGCCCTTGGCGTCGCCGGACTTGGCGGTCGAGCCGGCGGAGCCGCAGGCGGAGAGGGAGAGCGCGGCAGCGGTCAGCACGGCCGCGAGGGCGGCGGCGCGGTGGCGGTGCACGGTCACGGGGAGGTCTCCTGGAGGAAGGGGAGCTGCAGAGATCACGAGAAGGCGTTCGGTGCGAAGCGCGGCATGTCGCGGCCAAGTTGGCCAGCCAACTTCCGTCGCCCGAGGTAAGTACGCCCGAGGCCGGTGACGGGAAAGTGAACGGACGGCCCAGTACAGGGGGCGGCTGTCGGAACGGTCGCGCCCGACGCCGGACGGTGCGGCGGCAGCGGCTACAGTCAATGGTGTACGCGCGATCACGCCGCGGACACAGCCCAATCTCCTTACCAGCCAAGGGAACTCGACGCACGTGGCACTCGAACAGGACAGCGGGGCCGGCTCGCTCTACCGCAAGGTGGCCGCCGACCTGCGCGAAGCGATCACCTCCGGCTCGTTCGGCGACGCCGGACGGCTGCCGGCGGAGGGCGCCCTCGCCGAGCAGTACGGCGTCTCCCGGGGCACCGTCCGTCAGGCCCTCGCCCTGCTGCGCGCCGACGGACTGGTCACCTCCCGCCGCGGCACCCGCCGGGTCGTCCTCGGCAGCGCCCGCGTCCAGTCCTTCTCCGAGCTGCTCTCCTTCACCCACTGGGCCCGCTCCATGGGCGAGGAGCCCGGCGGCCGGCTGGAGTCCATCGTCCGCCGCCCCGCCGACGCCGCCGAACGCGAACAACTGCGCCTCGACCCCGGCGCCGAGGTGTACGCGATGCTCCGGCTGCGCACCCTGTCCGGCACCCCCGTCATGGTCGAACGCACCGTCTACCCGCCCCGGGTCGGCGAACTCGTCGCCCAACTGCCGCCCGACGCCGTCTCGCACACCGAACCGCTGCGCGAACACGGCATCCTGTTCAGCGACGCCGACCACACCATCGACGTGGTCGGCGCCAACGCCGACGACGCCCGGCTGCTCGGCTGCCGCCGCGGCAGCCCGCTGCTGCGCGAGAAGCGCCGCACCACCGACCCCACCGGCACCCCCGTCGAGTGGTCCCAGGACCGCTACCTGCCCGGGACGGTCGCCTTCTCGATCCACAACTCCCTTGCCTCGTCGGCGCTTTCGCGGCACGCCCGGGAGAGCGACTGATATTCGGATGCGGGCTGTCCGGTGCGCGGGCGACCATCGACGGATGACCGACATCTCTCGCATCAGCCCCGCCGAACTCCACTCCACCGCCGGCTACGCCCATATCACCGTCGTCGAGGCCGGCCGCACCGCGCAGCTGGCCGGCCAGTGCCCGCTGGACCGCGACGAGGCCCTGGTCGGCGAGGGCGACCTGTTCGCCCAGATCGACCAGGTGGTGGCCAACTCGCTCGTCGCCCTGGCCGCCGCCGGGGTCGGCCCGGATCGGGTGGTCCGCTCCGTGATCTACGTCGTCAGTGACCGGAGCGAGGTGCTCGGGGCCGCCTGGGCCCACCTCCAGGCCGGCCCGCTCGCCCCGGCGTTCGCCACCGCCAGCACGCTGCTCGGCGTCGCCGCGCTCGGCTACCGCGGCCAGTTGGTGGAGATCGACCTGACGGCGGCGCTGCCCTAGCTCCGGGACAGGACGGTGTCCGTCCAGCGGCGCAGTGAGGTGAGCAGTGCGCCCAGGCGCTGCATCCCGCCCGGGAACGCGGGCAGCACCAGGACGGCGGGCAGGCACGCCACGGTCACCAGGACCACGGGCACCAGGGCCAGGGACACGACCACTGCGCGCTGGCAGGCGGCCAGCTGTCGGACGACTCCGGTGAACATCAATGCGCCTTTCGCTGCGGACCGTTGAGGTTTTCTCCTACTGTTCGGTGCAGGCCGGGGTTGCACCAGGTGCAACGGATTGCCACTTCCCGGCAACGGTCGGGGAGAGGACTCCATGACGCTCGAACCGCAGGGCGGCGAGCCGGAGGTGGCGGCGTTCACCGCCTTCCTGGGGCAGTTGTTCCAGGGGCTGCGCATCTCGCTCACCCGCTACGCGGCTCGCTGCAACCGCGACAAGGGCAGCGTCTCGCGCTACTTCAGCGGGGCGCGGATCGCCCCGAAGGACTTCGTCGACGAGCTGCTGCGCCAGGTCGCCGAGACCACCGGGGAGTCCGTCACCCCCGAGGTCCAGGAACACGTCCACCGGCTGCGGATGGAGGCGTTGCGGGTCCGCAACGCCTCCCGGCACGAGGTCGAGCAGTTGCGGGACCGGCTGGGTGCGGCGGAGCGCGAACTCCAGTTGGCGGGCGTGCGGGAACGGCACCTGCTGCGCTCCCTGGAGGCGACGGAGGCGCAGGCGCAGCAGGCCGAGCAGCGCTATCGCCGGCTGGAAGCGGACCGGGCCGCCGCCCGCTACGGGGCCGGCGAGCTGGAGCGCTGGGCGGACGGGCCGGAGACCGAGCAGGTGCGGGAGGAACTGCGCTTCCTGAAGCGGGAGTTGGACCTGCTTCGGGCCGAGCTGGCGCGAGCCCAGACGCTTCGCCACGACGCGGAGGAGCAGTGCGTCCGCCTGGAGGCCCGCCTGTTGGCCGCCGAGGCCGCGTTGGCCACGCAACGGGCCCGCCATGAAAGGGAGTTCAGATACCGGGCGGAGCTGGAGTCGCCGGGCGCGGTGTTGACGCGGGAGTTCGCCCGCCGGGTCGGCACCACCGTGGACCTGGACACCACGGCCGCCGAGCTGTGCGAGGTGTTCGTGCCGGCCTGGGCCGACCTGGCCACGGTCTACCTGCGGACCTCCTTCGTCTTCGGCTCCCACCCGGAGGGCGAGCCGTCGGTGTGGACCTCCACCTTCCAGGTGGTCGGCCACGGCGGGGACAGCGTTCGCCTGCTCGGGCGGTCCCCACGGATGGGCGCGCTGCTGCGGATCGAGCCCGGCACTCCGGCCGGGCGCGCCCTGAAGGACGGTGAACCCGTGCTCGCCCCGGTGGACGAACGGCTGTCCGGGGCCGGCCCGGAGTCGTCGGTGCTGGCGCTCCCGCTGATGGTTCGGGGGCGGGTGTTCGGGGTGCTGCAACTGGTGCGGCTGTCGGGCCGAGCGCCGTTCGAGTCCGCCGACGTCCTCCTGCTGCACGGACTCGCCGAGCGCGGGGCGCTGCTGCTGGACAGCGCGCGGCTGCACCAGGCGGAAGCGCGGCTGGCCGAGGCCCTGCAGCGTTCGATGATCCCGCTCGACCCGCCCCGGATCGCCGGAGTGCGGACCGCCCACCAGTACCTGCCCGGCGATCGCAGGGCCGGGGTGGGCGGCGACTGGTTCGACGTCATCCAACTGGCCGGCAACCGGGTCGCCCTGGTGGTCGGCGACGTGATGGGCCACGGCCTGGAGGCCGCCCAGACGATGAGCCGGCTCCGCGCGGGGGTGCAGGCCTTCGCCCTGCTCGACGTACCGCCCGCACAACTGCTGCGCCACCTCGACGACCTGGTCCTGCGCCTCGGCGTCGCCCAGCCGGCCACCTGTCTCTACCTGGTGTACGACCCGATCGCCCGGCGGTGCGAGATGGCCTCGGCCGGCCATCTGCCCCCACTGCTGCGGCACCCGGACGGCAGCGTCGACTGGCTCGACCTGCCCTCCAACCTCCCGGTCGGGATCGGGGGGCTGCCGTTCGGCGCCGTCACGGTGGACGTCCCGGACGGATCCGTGCTGGTGCTCGGCTCCGACAACCTGCTCCCGCTGCGCGACTACGACGGGCTCGGGGAGTTCGCCGACCGCTGCGCCGACCTGATCGGGCCGGAGTCCACACCCGACCAGGTGTGCGAGGACCTGCTGAACGACCTGTCCGCGACGGCGCGCAGGGACGACCTCGCCCTCCTGGTGGTGGGGCTCGACGGCATCCCCGCGGACCGGGTGGCGCACTACGAACTGCCGGCCCGGGCCCGGGAGGTGCGGGCCGCCCGGCAGTTCGTCCGGGACCGGATCACCGACTGGGGCCTGGAGGTCGACGTCGACGCCGCCGAACTGCTGGCCGGCGAACTGATCGCCGACGCCGTACTGGTGGCCGGAGGACCGGTCAGGGTGCGTCTGGTGCACACCGACCGCCTGCTGGTCGAGGTCACCGACGACCACCACCGGCTCCCCGTCCTGGCGGTGGTCGACCCGCTCGACGAGGAGGCCGACCGCGGTCTGCTGATGGTGGCCTGGCGCGCCGACCGCTGGGGGGCCGAGCCCCGGGCCGGCGGGCGGACGGTGTGGTTCGAACTGTGGCCCCGGGGGCGCTAGGGCCGGTCCGGCAAGGTCGGTCGGACCGGCTCCGGCTCGTCGACTCCAGCAGTGGCTTCCAGTAGTTCTCCACCTCGCTTCCGGCGCCCGGTGCCACGGTGACCGGGGCCCGTCCGGCGGGACGCTCCGGACTCCCCGCGCGGAAAGGGCCGGCCGAATTCGTGTTTCCGACAACCGTGGAAGATCACTGATGGAAGAACAGCTGAAGTACCTGCGTTCCCGGACCATCGTCGAGCCGCTGGTGGACCGGTTCTACGCCTGGCTCTACACCGTCGCGCCGGTGCAGGCGGCGATGAACCTGGCGTTCCGGCAGGTTCCGCTGCTGGAGTCGTACCTGCAGTCGCCGCAGGTCCACATCGCGGCGAGCAGCAACCCCGAGCTGCGCGGCGGTTACTACGTCAACATCCCGGAGGAGCGCGTCGAGGAGGTGCGCGAGCTGCTCGCCACCATCAAGCGCGACCGCGCCGACATGCTCCGCTTCGCCGAGGCGATCGCCGAGGGCCAGGAGCTGCTGCGCGCCAACGCCACCGGCTTCGACCTGACCCCGCTCTACCCGCAGCTGCCCGCCGAGCTCGGCGGCATCGTCGAACTCGCCTACGACACCGACAACCAGGCCGCGGTCCGGTTCATGGAGCCGCTCGCCTACCTGAGCCCGGCCTACACCGAGGCCCGGCAGTCCGTGCAGCTCTCCCTGGAGCCGGACACCGAGCGCCCGTTCATCCTCAGCACCCCGCGCCTCACCGACCCGAACGTGCTCGATCTCCCGATCCCGTTCAACCACCCGGGCCTGACCGAGCTGTTCAAGTCCCGCGTGCACGGCGCCACCCTCGGCCACCTGCGCGCCGCCCTCGGCCTCGACGACGCCCGGGCCGAGCAGCTGCTCGGCCTGCTGGCCGACGAACCGAGCCTGTCGACGGACCGTCACATCGGCGAGGGCGGCCGGATCCGCTACTTCGGCCACGCCTGCCTGGTGCTGCAGACCCCCGAGGGCGCCGTCGTCACCGACCCCTTCATCTCCGCGGACAACTCGCAGGGCGACCGCTACACCCTCGACGACCTCCCGGACTTCATCGACCTGGTGCTGATCACCCACGGCCACCAGGACCACATCGTGCTGGAGACACTGCTTCAGCTGCGCGGCCGGGTCGGCGCCATCGTCGTTCCGCGCCCCTCCCGCGGCAACCTGGCCGACCCGTCGATGGCCCTGGTACTGCGCCACCTCGGCTTCGAGGTCATCGAGGTCGACGACTTCGACGAGGTGCCGTTCCCCGGCGGCAAGGTCACCGCGACCCCGTTCCTCGGCGAACACTGCGACCTGGACATCCGCAGCAAGTCGACCTACTGGGTGGAACTGGCGGGCCGCAGGATCTTCGTCGGCGCCGACTCCTCCGGCATCGAGCCGAAGCTCTACCGCTACATCCGCAACCACCTGGGCAGGGCCGACATCGCCTTCGTCGGCATGGAGTGCGACGGCGCGCCGCTGACCTGGCTGTACCAGGCGCTGCTGACCAAGCCGGTCACCAAGAAGATGAGCAACTCCCGCAAGCTGTCCGGCTCCGACGCCAAGCAGGCCGGCGACATCCTCACCGAGCTCGGCGTCGAGGAGGCCTACGTCTACGCGATGGGCGAGGAGCCGTGGCTGGGCCACGTCATGGCCACCACGTACAACGAGGACACCTACCAGATCAAGCAGATCGAGGAGTTCCTGGAGTGGTGCCGCGGCCGCGGCATCAAGGCCGGCCACCTCTACGGTCAGCAGGAGTGGCGCTGGTAGCAGCGACGGGGCGGTGTCCGTCCGGCAGCGCGGCGACGTGCGCGGCGCCGGGACGCGGCGGACACCGCCCGGGACTGCGGGCAGCAGCGGGCCGAGCCGGCTCAGCTCATCAACTCCAGCAGCAGCGGCCGGAATTCGGCGAACGTCGGGGCACCGGCCGACGGGTCCTTCGCGGCCTCGTCCCAGCGGCGGACGGCCACCGCGTCCGCGGCGAACGGGCCGGCGGCGAACTCCTCGGCCTCGGCGGAGGTCATCGGGCCGCCCTGGAGGCCGAGGGTGTGGACGGAGGCGGGGGAGAGCTTGGCGAAGTAGTCCGGTTCGGCGGTGCACAGGTAGCGCTTGGCGGGGACGTGCAGGCGGACGGGTTCGGTGACAGCGGGCGGGAAGCAGCGGGAGAGCCAGACGGCGGCGGTCGCGCCGTGGCGGTTGTCGGCGCCGGCCATCAACTCCAGGCCGCTGCCGTGGAAGTGGCCGATGTCGTGGAGCAGGGCGGCGGCCACCAGTGCGGGCGGGGCGTCGGCGGCGCGGGCCAACCGGCCTGCCTGGAGCATGTGTTCGGCCATGGTGACGGCCTCGCCGAGGTACTCGCCGGCGCCCTCGCCGGCGAACAGGGCCTCCAGTTCGTCGAGCGCGGCGACGTTGCGGCGCAGCACGGAGAGGGTGGAGGAGAGCGAGTCGAGGTCGGCGTAGCAGCCCTGGAGGTGGCGGCCGCCGGCCTGCTCGAAGGCGGTGCGGGCGTGCAGCAGACGGGTGTTGTCGAAGATCAGGCAGTCGCCGGGGCCGAGTCGGAACTCCAGTCGGAGCTCGGGTCGGAGGGTGATCCCGGCGAAGCGGCGGTAGGCGGCGTAGAAGGCGTCGAGTTCGGCGCCGTGGAGCGTGCGCAGGGTGTCGATGGAGCGGTTGTTGAAGCGGATCTCGCGGATCGCGCCGCGCGGGTCGAGCCCGATCATCGGCATTTCGGCGGCCAGGTCGGCGGTGCGGTCGCGGTAGCGGAACGGCACGGGGGTGCGGGCGAGCAGCGCGAACGCCTCCGGGTCCTCCTCGCGGAGCAGCGCGGCCGCGCGGAAGCCGTCGACCAGGCCGGAGTCGCCGCCGGCGGCCTCGTTGCGCAGGCAGTGCAGCAGTTGGAGGGTGGGGACGGGGTCGCGGTACGGATTGTCGGTGTGCGGGGCGATGGCGGCGTCGGTGAAGGCGAAGTTCACCGCGTCGGGCTCCACCCGGACGTCGAACAGCTCGCCGTAGTTGGTGTCCCGGACGTAGCCGAAACTCCGTGCCACGGCGAGGACTTGGCGCTCCTCGACGGGGACGCCGCGGAGCACCGCGAAGCCGGACCGGCGGACGGCGGAGAGGACGGCGATCTTCTCCTCCGGGTCGGCCAGGTAGCTCGACCAGTCGGCCTCGGGCAGGCCGCGGGCGAAGTCGGCGGCCTCCCACAGTCGCTTGCCGTGCTCGGTGCGGTGGTCGCCGTCCTGATCGGCGGCGTCCCAGCCGGTCGGGTAGAACGAGCGGTGGCCGTCGGACCACAGCACGCTCAGCCCGGCCCCGTCCTCGGTGGCCTCGGCGGCGGTGAGGTCGTCCGGCAGGTCGCCGATCCGGAACCGCTTCTGCCCGCTGCGCGGGTTGCGGCACTCGGCGCACGGGCAGTTGTCGCGCAGCCAGTAGGGGTGGGGGACGGACATGGGAGCAGCCTCCGGTTGTACAGACAACTTGGCGTGGCTGCTCAGCCAAATACCCGTTCGCGTACACCGGTTGCCCGGCCGGTGAACGGTCGGCCACCGGCAGCCGAACCCTGTCCGTGGCGGGCGCTAGCGTGCAGTCATGACGCTCGACCTCGTCCGCGACCTGCCCGCCGCCCTCGCCGACCGCGCCGCCGCCTGGCGGCTGATCGCCGACATCGCGGCCTTCTGGGGAGCCCCGCTGCTGCCCGGCGGCGGCTGCACCGACGCCGAACTCGACGCCGCCGAAGCCCGGCTGGGCCTGAAACTGCCCGCCGCGCTGCG
The DNA here is from genome assembly GCF_002803145.1 of Kitasatospora sp. CB02891. Classification (NCBI taxonomy): domain Bacteria; kingdom Bacillati; phylum Actinomycetota; class Actinomycetes; order Kitasatosporales; family Streptomycetaceae; genus Kitasatospora; species Kitasatospora sp. CB02891. The sequence continues at coordinate 19,402 of NZ_NNBO01000018.1, forward strand.
CGAGGCGTACCGGCTGATCGGCAACCGCCCCGACCTGACCGGCAACCAGGACACCCTGCTGCCGCCGGACCGCTTCTACGTCGACCAGGGCTGCCTGGTCTACCGCGTGGAGAACCAGTCCTGCGCCTACTGGGGCATACCGCTCGCCGCCCTCGACCGGGCGGACCCGCCGACCGTGGCCTGGCCGGATGTCGCGCCGTCCGTCCAGCTGGATATCACCCCGTGGACGGCGAGCTTCTCCGCCGAATGCCTGGGCATCCTGCTGACCGAGCCGCTGCTCGACGACAGCGCCCACGTGGACGGCGGCGGGGTCGACCCGGCCGATCTGACCGGCTGGACCGAACTGCCGCGCGTCCACGCACCCGGGGTGGACACCCGCTACTTCGCCCGCCCGGACGCCCTGCTGGCGCTCCTGGGAGGCGCCTGGCTGGCCGTCCGGGCCGTGGACGAGGAAGCGCTGGACGCCGTGTGCGAAGCACTTCCGGCGCTCGACAATTGACGGAGCGTCAGATCGCCCGCTCCCAGGCCTCGGTGGCCGCCGTGACCGCAGCCGCGGCCGGGACGCCGGTGGCCTGGGCGAGCGCCTCCAGGGCGGCGACGACCGTCTCGGCGGTGGCCGCCGGGCCGTAGTGGTTGAGGCGCAGCATGGTGGAGGCGAGTGCGCCGCCGCCGGCCTGGATCGGCAACTGCGGGGCGTGGCGGCGGAGTTCGGCGGCGAGTTCGGTCGCGTCCAGGCCCTCGGCGGTGCGCAGCGTGGTGGCGACCGGGGCGGCGTGCTCGGCGAGCCGGACGAACGGGGCGACGGTGCCGAGGGCGGTGGCGCCCGCACGGGTGGCGGCGGCCGCGGCGCGGTGCCGGGCGATCACCGCGTCGAGGGTCTCGGCGGTGATCGCGTCCAGGCAGGCGTCCAGCGCGAGCATCTCCAACTGGGCGGGGGCGTGCGGCAGTTGGGTGCGGCCGGCGTCGGTCCAGCGGGCCTTCCAGTCGAGCAGCGAGAGGTAGGAGCGGCGCGGCGCGGCCGGGTTGGCCTCGATCCGCTGCCAGGCGCGCTCGCTGACCGAGACGGCCGAGACGCCGGCCGGGCCGCCCATCGCCTTCTGGCCGCCGATCACGCACAGGTCGATGCCCCAGGCGTCGGTCAGCAGCGGTTCGGCGGCCACCGAGGCCACCGCGTCCAGCATCAGCAGCGCGCCGTGCTCGCGCACCACGGCGGCGATCTCGGCGACCGGGTTGGTGTTGCCGGTGGCGGCCTCGGCGTGCACCAGCGACACGAAGTCGATCTCCGGGTCGGCACGCAGCGCGTCCGCGACCTGCTCGGCGGTGACCGCGGCGTCGAACGGCGCGGCCAGGTCGACCACCTTGGCGCCCGCGTCGCGCAGCCAGCCGCCGAAGGTCTGGCCGTACGGGCCGGTGACGACGTTCAGCGCGGTCGAACCCGGGTGCGCCGCGCCCTTGATCGCCGCCTCCAGCGGCAGCAGCGCCTCGCCCTGGGTGACGATCACGTCGGCCTGGGTGTGCAGCAGCGCCGCCACCTTGTCCTCGATCGCGGCGAACTGGGCGGCGGTCATCGGCGGGAGGTCGAGCAGCATGCGGGGAGGCCTTTCGGGCAGCGGAGGATTTCGCCGGGGCGACGAAGGGGTCGCCGTCGAACAGTCTGCCGCAGATCGCCCCGTGCGCCCGCACAGGTGCCGAGTACAGTGCCAGGCATGACAGACGGTGGGGTGCTGCACATCAAGGGCCGGGTACTGGTCGGACCGGAGGACGTCCGGGACGAACTCTGGGCGGTGGACGGCCGGGTGACCTTCGCGCGGCCCGCCGCCGAACCCGCCGCCACCCTCACCGGCTGGGCACTGCCCGGCCTGGTGGACGCCCATTGCCACGTCGGACTCGACGCGCACGGCGCCGTCGATAGGGCCACCAGCGAGAAGCAGGCCCTCACCGACCGGGACGCCGGCACCCTGCTGATCCGCGACGCCGGCTCCGCCGCCGACACCCGGTGGATCGACGACCGCGCCGACCTGCCGAAGATCATCCGGGCCGGGCGGCACATCGCCCGCACCCGCCGCTACATCCGCAACTACGCGCACGAGATCGAGCCCGGCGACCTCGCCGCGTACGTCACCGCCGAGGCCCGGCGCGGCGACGGCTGGGTCAAGCTGGTCGGCGACTGGATCGACCGCGGCGTCGGCGACCTCGCCGCCTGCTGGCCCGGCGACGCGCTCACCGAGGCGATCGCCGCCGCGCACGCCGAGGGCGCCCGGGTCACCGCGCACTGCTTCGCCACCGAATCGCTGCCCGACCTGCTGGCCGCCGGCATCGACTGCATCGAGCACGCCACCGGCCTCACCGAGGAGCTGATCCCCGCCTTCGTCGAACGCGGCGTGGCGATCGTCCCCACCTTGGTCAACATCGCCACCTTCCCGACCCTCGCGGACGGCGGCGAGTCCAAGTTCCCGCAGTGGTCCGCGCACATGCGCCGCCTGCACGAGAACCGCTACGCGACGGTGGGCGCGGCCCACGACGCCGGCATCCCGATCTACGTCGGCACCGACGCGGGCGGCTCGCTCGCCCACGGCCTGGTCGGCGAGGAGGCGCTCGAACTCACCAAGGCCGGCCTGAGCCCCACCGAGGCCCTCGCCGCCGCCACCTGGTCCGCCCGCGAGTGGCTCGGCCGCCCGGGCCTCACCGAGGGCGCCCCCGCCGACCTGGTGGTCTACGACGCCGACCCGCGCGCCGACCTGCGAGTGCTGGGCGCGCCGAGGCACGTCGTGCTCAACGGCGCGGTGGTGTGAGCGGGGCGGACGACGGAGGAGCAGGCGCTCGCCCGGGGGGGCCTATGTGTTCGGTCAAGCGGTTCGAGGTTGTTCCTCAGCTCTCGGTGGCTGGCTCAGGACCGGTGTAGGTGTAGATCCAACCGGCTCGGACGTCGGTGGAGCGGACCGCTTCGTAGGCATGCCGACTCGGGCCGGCTGGCCCGCCGGATGCGCGTATGACGGCGGGCGGCCTCCCGTCCTCACCGAGAAGCACGATCTTGGTCCGGCCGTCGAACGGGCCGCCGACGACCTTGATGCCGATGGTGTTGTTGACCACCTCGCCAGCGAGCCAGCGGTCGATGGTCCTCATGTGCTCGGAGTTGTCGGTGCTCATGGGCAGAGCGGATCACGGCTGCTGCCGGTGAACAAGAGGCGGCATCACGTCGCGGCCGCGGGCCGGGATTCGTAGAGGGTGCCGTTTCGGAGCATGGCGAACAGGACGTCGGTCCGGCGTCTGGCCAGGCAGAGGAGTGCCTGGGTGTGGCGCTTGCCCTGGCCGATCTTCTTGTCGTAGTAGGCGCGGGAGGCCGGGTCGCCGAGCGAGGCGAACGCGGCCAGAAAGAAGGCCCGTTTCAGCTGCTTGTTGCCCCGTCGGGAGGGTTGCTCGCCGCGTATGGAGGATCCGGAACTGCGGGTCGCCGGGGCGAGGCCGGCGTAGGACGCGAGGTGGGCAGCGGTCGGGAACGCGCTCGCGTCGCCGACGTCGATCAGGACGCGGGCACCGGTCCGGGTCCCGATGCCGGGCATGGAGGTCAGGATCTGCGACAGCGGATGCTCGTCCAGCAGTTCCTGGATCCGCTTCTCCAGGAGTCTGCGCTGATCGAGGACGGCCCGCAGCGAGCCGGCCAGGCTCGGCACGATCAGCGCGGCCGCCTCGGTGCCCGGGACGATGACGGTCTGCTCGTCGAGCGCAACCAGGATGTCCTCGACGAGACGCTCGAACATGCGCGGGGCCAAGGGCCGGGCGACGCCGAGCAGGCGGCGACGTCCGGCCTCGCGCAGGGCGGTCGGTGAGCCGAACCGCTCCAGCAGGGCCAGCACCGCCGGGTGGTCGATCCTGGGCCCCAGCACGCGCTCCAGGTGCGGATGGATCTGGGTGAGCAATCCGCGCAGGCGGTTGGCGATGCGGGTCGCCTCGCCGGCCAGGTCGTCGTCGAAGCCGACGATCATCTCCAGCTCGGCGATGGTCTCGTCGGTGAGCTCGATGCCGCGCAGAGTGTGCGGCATGGTGCGGGCGGCGTCCGCGATGACGAAGGCGTCGCGTGCGTCGGTCTTGGCCTCGCCGGGGTAGAGGTCGGCGATGCGGCGCATCGTCAGACCGGGCAGGTAGGCGACGCGGCAGCCGGCGTCCCGGGCGACCGCCAAGGGCAGGGCGCCGATGGAGGCCGGCTGGTCGACGACGACCAGGACAGTGCCGTGCTTGGCGGTGAGCTTGTCGAGCATGGCCCGCATCTTGGGCTCGCTGTTCGGCAGCCGCTTGTCGAAGACCCGCTTGCCCGCCCGAGTCAGGGCGGTTCCGTGGTGCTCGCCCTTGCCGACGTCCAGGCCGAGGAAGACGTCCACGTCGCCGGTGTCGATCACGCTGTTCCCTTACGAGGTCGTGCTGTCCCGGCCTCGTTGGCGTGGCACCAGTCGCCGGCATCCACGTTACGAAGAGCCTCCCAGCGAGCCTGGTGGTCCTGCCCCTATCAGCGGTCTACCGGTGCCTCCGGCCCGGTGACACCACCCCCCGGATCATGCGAACTACAGGGGGGAACAGTCATGCCGAGCCGGAGGCCGGGAGCCCCGTTGCGGGGCCACGAAGAAGGTAACGGGGGAGACGCTGCCCGCCGAAGTCCGCGACCAGGTGGACGAAGAGCTGCGGCCGGGCCGGAACGTCCGCGCGATCAGGACGGGGACACCGCGCACGACCGGTTCGTGGAACCGCTCGCGATCGGGGAGACCCGGGACCACCCGCTGGAGACGGTGCACCGGAGCACCGCCACCCGCCGCCTCGGCTCGGACGAACGCGTCGACGGACGGCCGCGCATCGCGGTGGCGGCAGCGCGCCGGGCGGCCGGGCGCCCTTCCGCTTCGCGAGCCGCCGTACGTCCGACGACGGCGCCTTGCGGCGGGTGCGTCCGACCTCGTGAACTGGCGTTGTCGGTGCGGCCGATAGGCTTCCGTCATGGCTGCTCGACCCTTGCACGAAATCGTTGAACCCGGCTGGGCCCAGGCCCTCGCACCGGTCGCCGGACAGGTCGCCGCGATGGGCGACTTCCTGCGCGCCGAGATCGCCGCCGGCCGCACCTACCTGCCGCCGGGGCCGCAGGTGCTACGGGCCTTCCAGCAGCCGTTCGCGGACGTCCGGGTGCTGATCGTCGGGCAGGACCCGTACCCGACGCCGGGCCACGCCGTCGGCCTGAGCTTCTCGGTCGGCGCGGACGTGCGGCCGATACCGCCGAGCCTGGTCAACATCTACCGGGAGTACAGCAGCGACCTCGGCTTCCCGCCGCCGTCCAACGGCGATCTGACGCCGTGGGCGAACCAGGGCGTCCTGCTGCTCAACCGGGCCCTCACCACCCAGACCCGCAAGACCAACGGCCACCGCGGCAAGGGCTGGGAGGCTGTCACCGAGCAGGCCATCAAGGCCCTCGCCGCCCGCGGCGGCCCGCTCGTCGCCATCCTCTGGGGCCGCGACGCCCGCGAACTGCGCCCGTGGCTCGGCCAGGTCCCCAGCATCGAATCGCCGCACCCCAGCCCCTACTCCGCCGACAGCGGCTTCTTCGGCTCCCGCCCGTTCAGCCGCGCCAACGACCTGCTGGTCCGTCAGGACGGCCGACCCGTCGACTGGCGGCTGCCCTGACGGAGCGTCGACGCGGGAGGGGCGGGCCCGCTGCGACCCGCCCCCGGAGCGGTTACCGGAGCGCCGTGATCGCCGCGCAGTAGCCCCGGAAGTCCGGGTGCTCGAAGACGGCGCTGACCGGGGCGGCGGCGGTGAGCTGCTTGCGCACCTTCAGGGTCATCCGGGTCGCCTTGAGCGAGTCGCCGCCGAGGGTGAAGAAGTCGTCGTCCGCGGCGACGTCGGTCAGGTGCAGCACCTGGCACCAGATGTCGCGGAGCAGATCGACCCGCGGGTCACCGCTCCCCTGCGGCGGCGTGACCGCCACGGCCTCCGCTCCGCCGTCCGCGAGCGCGGCGAGCAGCGTCTTTCGGTCGGCCTTGCCGGTGGGGCCGGAGGGGATGCCCGGCACCGTGCTGAGCCTGGGCAGCATGTGCGCGGGGAGGGTGTCCTTCAGGTACTGCTGGACCTCGGCTTCGGAGGTTCCCCCGGCCAGTACGACGAAGGCGCGCAGGACCGGCTCGGAGCCGGTCCGGTCCAGGGCCGCCGCTGCGTCGAAGACCCCGTGGCACTGCCGCAGGACGGCCTCCAGCTCGCCCAGTTCGACCCGGTAGCCCCTGATCTTCACCTGGTCGTCGGTGCGGCCGAAGAACTCCAGGGTGCCGGCCGCGGTGCGCCGGGCGCGGTCGCCGGTGCGGTAGATCCGCACCGCCTCCGACTGCCCGGGAGGGGTGAAGGAGACGAACCGGTCGGCCTGCTGCTCGGGCGCGTTCAGGTAGCCGCGGGCGACCTGGACGCCGGACACACAGATCTCGCCGGTCTCCCCGGCCGGCACCGGCCGGAGCCCGTCGTCGAGCAGGAAGACCGGGCAGTTCGGGAACTCGGCGCCGATGGTGGGCAGGTTGTCGGCCCTGACGTCGGCGAAGGTCACGGCGACGGTGCACTCGGTGGGGCCGTAGAGGTTGAACACCGCGACGCCCTCCAGGCCCTGGAGCGCGGCCCACAGTGAGCTGTCGGTGCTCTCGCCGCCGACGATCAGCACCCGGAGGGACCGCAGGGCATCGGCGTGGCCGGCCATCAGCAGTGCCCTGATCTGGGTGGGCGTCGCGTCCAGCAGCTCGATCCGATGCTCCGTCAGGAAGGCTGCCATGCGGTCGGGATCGCGCCGGACCGAGGGGCTGACGAAGTACAGGGTCCGACCGAAAGCGATATGGACCAGATCGGACACCGCGGAGTCGGTGATCAACGGATTGTTGACGCATATCCGCCGAACGGGCCGGTCCAGCGGACCGTAGAGGGCCGCCTCGTAGTTGGCCGTCATTTCGGCCAGGTTGCCGTGCTCGACCAGAACGCCCTTCGGCCGACCCGTGGAACCAGAGGTGTAGATGATGTAGGCGAGGTCATTCGGTGCTGGTGTGACTGGTGTTTCGAACCGCTCCGGAGCAGCCTGCACGGGCGCACCGGTGTCGTCCAGTTCGACGATCCGGACGCCGGGCTGATCGACGGCCGTCCCCTTCGCCACGATCAGCACCTGCGCCCGGCAGTCGTCGAGCACGTAGCGGAGGCGGTCGGAGGGCACCTGGAGATCGAGCGGGATGTAGGCGCCGCCCGCGCTCCAGACGCCGAGCATGGCGACCGGCACCCCGGCACTTGGTGCGAGACATGACACAACGGACTGCTCGGGGCCGATCCCGAGGCTCCGCAGCACCTCCGAGAGACGCTCCACCCGATCCGCCAGCTCCGCAAAGGTGAGCGACACCTCCCCGGACACCACGGCGGTCCGGTCCGGCCATGACTCCGCACTCCGTCGGAACTCCGCGAGCACGGAGGACTTGCTGTTTTCCTGAATCACGATTCCCCGCTTCCTCTTCGGTCGATTCCTGCGGGCCCGACCGCAGCCGACTCCCGTGGAGCCCGACCGGACATTCCACGAAATGCGATGCCTGCTGCTACCGGACCCGTCCGGATTCGGCGAGAGTGCGCGGACGCATGTCGATCCAGTTCTCCCTGACGTATTCGAGACAGATGGCCCGGGTTTCGTTCTCGACGACCACTTCCCAGCCGTCCGGAATCCCGGTTCCCTGCGGCCACAGCGAATACTGCTGCTCCTCGTTCATGAGCACCAGGTAACGGGCCGAATCATCCTCGAACGGGTTTGGCATTTCGAATCTTCCTTTCAGGGTGACGCCGGCCGGACACGGCGGGGTCTGCTCGGGAGAGAAATGCGGCCGACGGGGGCGGGCGGGTCGGAGGCGTTCGCGATGTGACCGAGGACACCCGCTCGCCGGCCGGGCCGCCGGGCCGGAAGCCGCACGTCACGGCCTGCCGGCACCCGCTCCTCCCCGAAGCTCCCCCTTTCGACCACAAGGCGCGTGTATCCGACAAAATCGGGCAGCTCTTTGTTCGGTCCAGAGGCCGACCGGCACTGTGGCACAGCACCGGGACGGTCGGCAACCATCGAAAATAAACCGCTTGACACGCCGCCGTTCCGACGATCCGAGCAACTTCGATCAACTGTTGACATCAACCCGCCAAGTTGGCAAGCTAACCGCTCGCTGATCTTCCTCGCCGACCCGGCGCCTCCCTCCCGGAGGTGCGGTCGACTTGACGGAATCTTGGCAAATATTTGACCCCGTAGGGGGTTGCTGCACCGGGGGGTGATCGCGGCACATGCGCATGTGAATTACTCGTGCGCGAATTCATCTCTCCATTGTTCTGGAGCCTTCGTACGGCTGTGCGGGAGGTCCGGCGGCGCATCGCGCCGTGGGCGGGCCCCTGCTGGTTCGTCCTGTCCGTGAAAGGGAGCATCAGTGTCTTCGTCCCACCCGCAGGACGCGCCGGACCCGACCGTGTGGAACGCGACCGAGGCCGACTGCCCCGACGCGTGCGTGCATGAGCTGTTCGAGGCGCAGGCGCGGCGCACCCCCGGGGCGACGGCGCTGCTCTTCGCCGACGACGAGGTCAGCTACGCCCAACTGGACGCCCGCGCCGACGAGATGGCGCGACGGCTGGTGCGCCGCGGAGTGCGCCCCGGTGCGGTCGTCGGCGTCCATCTGGAGCGCAGCCCCGACATGGTGGTCGCCCTCCTCGGCGTCCTCAAGGCCGGGGGCGCGTACCTGATGCTCGACCCCGCCTTTCCGGCAGGCCGGCTGGCGACCGTCGTCCGCGAGGCGTCCGTCGAACTGGTCGTCACCGGGCTCGGGCCGGCCGAGTGGTTCGACTGGCCGGGCGTCACCTTCCTTGAGATGTCGGCCACTTCGGAGTCCGAGCCGGCTCCCGAGACGGCCACCGCGGTGGTCGGCGTCGAGCCCGACGACCTCGCCTGCGTGATGTTCACCTCGGGATCCACGGGCACGCCCAAGGGCGTGGCCACCTCGCACCGGGCGATCGTCGGCTTCTTCCACGACCGGGAGTTCACCCGGTTCGGCCCGGACGCGGTGGTCCTCCAGTGCTCCCCCGTCTCCTGGGACGTGTTCGCGCTGGAACTGTTCGGCCCACTGCTGGCCGGCGGCGCCTGTGTGCTCCAGGCGGGCCAGATCCCCGAGCCGGCGGAGATGGCGGCGCTGTCCGTCCGGCACCGGGTGACCACCACGTACATGTCGTCGAGCCTCTTCAACTTCATGGTCGACGAGCACCCGGAGGCGTTCGACACCGTCCGGCTGGCCTTCACCGGCGGCGAACCCGTCTCACCCGCCTACGTCCGCCGAGCCCTCCGCGAGTTCCCGGAGCTCCGCGTCGTCAACGGCTACTCGCCGCTCGAGTGCACGATCCTGTCGGTCTGTCAGACCGTGCGCGCCGAGCACGGCGAAGCCCGGACCGTGCCGATCGGCCGCCCGATGGCGAACATGCGGGTGTACGTGCTGGACGGTGGGCTGCGGTTGGTCCCGCCGGGTGTGGTGGGGGAGTTGTACGTGGCGGGGGCGGGGTTGGCGCGCGGGTACGCGGGTCGGCCTGATCTGACGGCGGAGCGGTTCGTGGCGGATCCGTTCGGTGGTTCGGGGGAGCGGATGTATCGCACGGGTGATCTGGTGCGGTGGAACACGCGTGGTGAGCTGGAGTTCGTCGGTCGTGTCGACCATCAGGTGAAGGTGCGGGGGTTCCGGGTCGAGCCGGGCGAGATCCAGGCGGTTCTGGAGCTCGATCCGACGGTTCGTCATGTCGCGGTGGTGGTGCGGGAGGACCGGCCTGGTGACAAGCGGCTGGTGGCGTACGTGGTTCCCCACTCGGGTGCGGCGGTGGACGTCGCGGGGCTGCGGGCGCTGGTCAGCGGGAAGCTGCCGGACTACATGGTTCCGTCGTTCTTCGTGCTGCTGGACCGGCTCCCGGTCACGCCGAACGGAAAGCTGGACCGAGGGGCGTTGCCGGCGCCGGACACCGCGTTGACGACGGAGGGGCGTGCTCCCCGGACTCCCGCCGAGCGTGCGCTGCATGCGCTGTTCAGCGAGGTGCTGGGAGTGTCGGGTGTCGGGATCGACGACAACTTCTTCCACCTGGGCGGCCATTCGCTGCTGGCGATGCGCCTGATCAGCCGGATGCGCTCGACCCTCGGCGCCGATCTGGGCATTCGCGACCTGTTCCGGGCGCCGACGATCGCCGGAATCGCGGAGACGCTCGCTGCGGCCGGCGGGCCTGCCAGGGAGGTGGGCACGCTCGCGCCCGTCGCCCGGACGGCGCACCCTGTTCCGTCGTTCGCGCAGCAGCGGCTCTGGTTCCTCACCCAGCTCGAAGGACCCAGCTCCACCTACAACATCCCCATCTCCCTCCGTCTGACCGGCGCGGTGGACGCGGACGCTCTCCAGGCCGCGCTCGCCGACGTCACCCAGCGCCACGAGACCCTGCGCACCGTCTTCCCGTCCGTCGACGGCCTGCCCTACCAGCACGTTCTCGACAACGAGCACGCGCGGCCCACTCTCCGCCGCATCGCCTGCGTGCCGGAGGAGCTGGAGCGCAGCCTCACTGACGCAGCTGCGGACACCATCGACGTCACGACCGAACCGCCGTTGCGTGCTTCGCTGTTCATCACCGGCCCGGATCAGCACACTCTGCTGCTGGTGCTGCATCACATCGCCGGTGACGGCTGGTCGATGCGTCCGCTGATGGACGATCTCGCGACCGCCTACGCGGCGCGCGTTCGCGCGAGTGCCCCGGACTGGGCGCCGTTGCCGGTGCAGTACATCGACTACAGCGTCTGGCAGCGCGAGACCCTCGGCGACGAGAACGACCCCAGCAGCCTCCTCGCCCGGCAGGTCGAGCACTGGGTCACCACCCTCGCGGGCATCCCGCAGGAGCTCGAACTCCCCACCGACCGGCCCCGCCCCGCGATCGCCGGCTACCGAGGCGCGGAGGTGACCCTCACCACCACCCCCGACCTCCACCGGCGGCTGCTCGCGCTGGCCCGCGCCCACGACAGCACGCTGTTCATGGTCCTGCAGGCGGCGGTCGCCGTTCTCCTCACGCTCTCCGGTGCGGGCGAGGACATCCCGATCGGCACCCCGGTCGCCGGCCGCACCCACGAGGACCTCGACGACCTGGTCGGATTCTTCGTCAACACCGTGGTCCTGCGGACCGACACCTCCGGCAACCCGACCTTCGCCGATCTCCTCTCGCGGACCCGCACCGCCGACCTCCAGGCCTACGACCACCAGGACATCCCGTTCGAGCGGCTCGTCGAACTCCTCAACCCCGAACGCTCGTTGGCCCGTCACCCGATCTTCCAGGTCATGGTCGCCCTGCTGGACGCGGGGCTCGCAGTGCCGGAGTTCCAGCTGCCCGGGGTCGAGGCCGAGATCATGGCCCAGAGCATCGACATCGCGAAGTACGACTTCTCCGTGGACTTCGAGGACCTCCGGGACGGGGACCGCGAGCCGGCCGGTCTGCGGATGGTGCTGGAGTACGCGACCGACCTGTTCGAGCACGCCACCGTCCAGGCCATGGCCGAGCGACTGCTCCGCCTCCTGGAGAGCGTGGCCGGCGATCCCACCCGACGCCTCGACCAGCTCGACCTGCTCCTCCCGGAGGAGAGCCGGCGGCTGCTGGTCGACTGGAACGGGCCGAGCACGGCCGAGAAGCCCCTCGACCTCCCGGCGCTCGTCCGGAAGTTCGCGTCGGAGCGCCCGGACGCCGTCGCGGTCTCGGACGCCTCCGGGAACCTGACCTACCGTGAGCTGGCGCGGACCGCGGATCGGATCTCCGGTCGGCTGGCCGCCGCGGGCGTGGGGCCGGACGCCCTGGTCGCCGTGCTCGCGGATCGCGGCCCCTGGTTCGTCGCCCGGGTGATCGGCATCCTGGGCGCGGGGGCGGGATACATGCCGCTCGACCCCGGCACCCCGCTGCCCCGGGCGGCGCAGATGCTGGGTGACGCCGGTGTGCGACACCTGGTGGCCGCTCCCGAACTCGCGGAGAGCGCGGCGGCGATCGCGTGCGCGACCGTGCACGACGTCGTTCTGCCGGACACCGACGTCCCGGCCGACACGGCGTCCTGGACGCCGCCGGACCTCCGCGACACGCCGGACTCGCTCGCCTACGCGGTCTTCACCTCCGGTTCGACCGGGCGGCCCAAGGGCGTGCTCATCCCGCACCGCGGGCTGTCGAACCACCTGGAAGCGGTGATCGAGCTCTACGGTCTCGACGAGAACGACGTCATCGCGTTCAACGCCCCGCTGACCTTCGACGTGTCGATCTGGCAGACCCTCACGCTGCTCGCGGTCGGTGGCCGGGTCCACATCATCGACAACGACACCGCGCGCGACCCGCTGGACCTGCTGGCGAGCGTCGAGAAGCACGGGATCACCGTGCTCCAGATCGTCCCCGTCCTGCTGCGGGCGATCCTGGACGAATGGGACGTGGACGACAGCAGCACGGCCCGCCTCGCCGGGCTGCGCTGGATGCTCGTGCACGGGGAGGCGCTCCCTCCGGACCTGGTCGGTCGGTGGTTCGCGCGGTTCCCGGACACCCCGCTGGTCAACGTCTACGGGCCGGCCGAGTGCTCGGACGACGTGTCGATCTCGGTGATCACCTCGGAGGACTCCCTCAACGGCGCACGTGTCCCCATCGGCAAGCCGCTCGTGAACATGCGGGTGTACGTGCTGGACGGTGGGCTGCGGTTGGTCCCGCCGGGCGTGGTGGGGGAGTTGTACGTGGCGGGGTCGGGGTTGGCGCGCGGGTACGCGGGTCGGCCTGATCTGACGGCGGAGCGGTTCGTGGCGGATCCGTTCGGTGCTGCGGGGGAGCGGATGTATCGCACGGGTGATCTGGTGCGGTGGAACACGCGTGGTGAGCTGGAGTTCGTGGGTCGTGTCGACCATCAGGTGAAGGTGCGGGGGTTCCGGGTCGAGCCGGGCGAGATCCAGGCGGTTCTGGAGCTCGATCCGACGGTTCGTCACGCGGCGGTGGTGGTGCGGGAGGACCGGCCTGGTGACAAGCGGCTGGTGGCGTACGTCGTTCCCCAATCGGGTGAGGTGGACGTCGCGGGGCTGCGGGCGCTGGTCAGCGGGAAGCTGCCGGACTACATGGTTCCGTCGTTCTTCGTGGTGCTGGACCGGCTCCCGGTCACGCCGAACGACAAGCTGGACCGGGCAGCGCTCCCCGCACCCGACACGACGCTGACCACTCCGGGCCGAGCTCCCCGCACCCCCGCCGAGCGTGCGCTGCATGCGCTGTTCAGCGAGGTGCTGGGAGTGTCGGGTGTCGGGATCGACGACAACTTCTTCCACCTGGGCGGTCATTCGCTGCTGGCGATGCGCCTGATCAGCCGGGTTCGCTCGACCCTCGGCGCCGATCTGGGCATTCGCGACCTGTTCCGGGCGCCGACGATCGCGGGGATCGCGGAGACGCTCGCTGCGGCCGGCGGGCCTGCCAGGGAGGTGGGCACGCTCGCGCCCGTCGCCCGGACGGCGCACCCTGTTCCGTCGTTCGCGCAGCAGCGGCTCTGGTTCATCGCCCAGCTCGAAGGGCCGAGTTCCACCTACAACATCCCGGTCTCCGTCCGGCTGACCGGCGTGGTCGACGCGGATGCCCTCGAAGCGGCGCTCGCCGATGTGACGCAGCGCCACGAGACTCTGCGCACGATCTTCCCGTCCGTCGACGGTCTGCCCTACCAGCACGTTCTGGACAACGAACATGCGCGCCCCGTGCTGCGTCGTGTCTCCTGCACGGTCGAGGAGTTGGAGTCCGCGCTGGTCGGCGCCGCGGCGGAGGCGATCGACGTCACGACCGAACCGCCGTTGCGTGCTTCGCTGTTCACCACCGGCCCGGATCGGCACACTCTGCTGCTGGTGCTGCATCACATCGCGGGTGACGGCTGGTCGATGCGTCCGCTGATGGACGATCTCGCGACGGCCTTCGCGGCGCGGACCCGTGGCACTGCCCCGAGTTGGGCGCCGTTGCCGGTGCAGTACATCGACTACAGCGTCTGGCAGCGCGAGACCCTCGGCGACGAGAACGACCCCAGCAGCCTCCTCGCCCGCCAGGTCGAGCACTGGGCCGCCGCTCTCGCGGGTATCCCGCAGGAGCTCGAACTCCCCACCGACCGGCCCCGCCCGCCGATCGCCGGCTACCGCGGCGCGGTGGTCACTCTCACCGCCACTGCCGATCTTCACCGGCGGCTGCTCGCGCTGGCCCGCGCCCACGACAGCACGCTGTTCATGGTCCTGCAGGCGGCGGTCGCCGTTCTCCTCACGCTCTCCGGTGCGGGCGAGGACATCCCGATCGGCACTCCGGTCGCCGGACGGACCGACGAGGACCTCGACGACCTGGTCGGATTCTTCGTCAACACCGTGGTCCTGCGGACCGACACCTCCGGCAACCCGACCTTCGCCGATCTCCTCTCGCGGACCCGCACCGCCGACCTCCAGGCCTACGACCACCAGGACATCCCGTTCGAGCGGCTCGTCGAACTCCTCAACCCCGAACGCTCGTTGGCCCACCATCCGATCTTCCAGGTGATGGTCGCGCTGGAGGGCGGGAGCACCGCCGAGCCGGAGGAGGGAGTCTTCGTGCCCGAGGCGGTGCGGCTGCCGATCGCGAAGTTCGACCTCACGGCGAGCTTCGAGGACCTCCGGGACGGGGACCGCGAGCCGGCCGGTCTGCGGGTGGTGCTGGAGTACGCGACCGACCTGTTCGAGCACGCCACCGTCCAGGCCATGGCCGACCGGCTGCTCCGCCTCCTGGAGAGCGTGGCCACCGACGCAACCCGGCGACTCGACCGACTCGACCTGCTCCCCTGACCGACATCAGAGGCCGTCCGGCCTCGGAAACGCTGGAAAGACAAGAGATCAAGTGACAGACGTGCACGAAGAGATACTCAGCGGCATCGCTCTCACCGACCTGAGGTCGGAGCACCGGGGCCCGGTCCTGGTGCTCGGGGATCCCGGCTACGACGAGGCCAGGCGGGTCTGGAACGGCATGCACGACCGCCGGCCGGCGCTGATCGCCCGCTGTCTGACCGCGTCGGACGTCAGCGCGGTGCTGCGGCACGCGGTCGCGGCGGACGTTCCGGTGACGGTGCGCGGCGGCGGCCACAACGTCGCCGGGACGGCGGTCTCCGACGACTCCGTCATGATCGACCTGTCGCTGATGCGCGCGGTGACGGTCGATCCGGCGGCCGAGCAGGCCGAGGCCGAGGGCGGCTGCCTGCTGGGCGAGGTGGACGCCGCCACGGCGCCGTACGGGCTGGCCTGCCCGGCGGGCGTGGTGTCGCACACCGGGCTCGGTGGTCTGGCGCTGGGCGGCGGCTACGGCTGGCTGGCCCGTAAGTGGGGGCTGACCTGCGACCACATCCTGGCCGCGGAGGTCGTCCTGCCGGACGGGTCGGTCGTCGAGGTGAGCGAGAGTCAGCACCCGGAGCTGCTGTGGGCGCTGCGCGGCGGTGGCGGCAACTTCGGCATCGTGACCAGGTTCACCCTTCGGCTGCGGCCGGTCGGCCCGGTGTACCACCACGCCGCGGTGTTCGGTCCGAACGAGGCTCCGGCGGCGCTGGAGCAGTACCGGCGGTTCGCCGCGGGGCAGTCGTCCGACATGCACGCCGTCGGCGCGTTCAAGGTCGCCGGGCAGCAGGAGTGGATCCCGGAGCGCCTGCGGGGTGAGCCGGCGCTGTTCCTCACCGCGGTGTGGCTGGGGGATCCGGCGGACGGACCGGCGGCCGTCGCGCCGCTGTTCGGCACGGTGGAGCCGGCCGGCTCGGTCGCCCGGGTGATGCCGTACCTGGAGCTGCAGGGCCTCGGTGACCACGGGGAGCCGCATGGGAACCGGTACTTCACCAAGTCCTGCTACCTGTCGGACCTGGCGTCCGACCCGGTGGCGGAGCTGGTCGAGGCCGCCCGTGACATCCGGTCGCCGCTCTCCTCCATCGACTTCGAGTTCCTGTGCGGCGCGATCTCCGGGCCCGCGAACGAGGATTCCGCCTTCCCCCGCCGGGAGGCGCCGTACATCTGCACCGCGTCCGCGCAGTGGATCGACCCGCAGCACGACGCGGAGAACATCGCCTGGACCCGGAACACCGTGGCGCGGCTGGCCGCCTGGACGTACGGCGGCGCCTACGTCAACTACCTCCAGGACGAGCCCGCCGACCGGGTCGTCGAGGTGTACGGCGAGGCGCGCTACCGGCGGCTGGCGGCCGTCAAGAACAGCTACGACCCGCGCAATGTCCTGCGGAGCAACCAGAACATCCGGCCCACGTCGGGCACCGCGCACCTTCCGTCCGAGAGGTAGTACTTCCAATGACGAAGCTCAGTCAGTTCCGGCCGTCCGTCCAGCCTCCGGCCACCTGGGACAGTGGCGCCGGCGCCTTCCTCACGACCCTGCGCTCGCCCTGGTACTCCCTGGTCGCCGAGCTCCAGGACACCGTGCAGGTGGCGACCGCGGACTACGCCCGATCGCGCGGGCTGAAGGCGCTCAGCCTGCCGCTCACCACCCGCACCATCACCTGCCCGTCCGGGCTGGGGAGCGACACCGAGCCGGTCGCCGTGAACGTCAGCGGGGTCGACACCTACCTGTCCGACTCGGCGCAGTTCCTGCTGGAGTACGGCTGCCAGATCGCCCCGGGCGGCTGCTACGGCATCCTGCCGTCGTTCCGCAACGAGGTGCCGGACGCGACCCACCTCAGCCAGTTCACGCACAGCGAGGCCGAGATCCCGGGTGGACTCGACGACCTGATCGACTACGTCGAGGGGTACGTGAAGGCGCTGGCCGGATCGATCCTCGACCGGTGCGGGGACCGGCTCGCCGAGGCGCGGGGCGACGTCTCCCACCTGGAGCGGATGGCGAACTCCGCCGGCGGGTTCGAGCGGCTCACCTTCGACGAGGCCGAGCGGCTGCTGCGCGACGAGGAGGGCTGCATCGGCTACGAGGGCGACGGCCGGACGCTGAACCGCAAGGGCGAGCGCCTGCTGATGGAGCGGGTGAACGAGTTCGTCTGGGTGACGCACTTCGACCACCTCACCGTCCCCTTCTACCAGGCCTTCGGGGACAACGAGGGCCGCACCGCGAAGAACGCCGACCTGCTGTTCGGGCTGGGCGAGATCGTCGGCTCGGGCGAGCGGCACACCGACGCGGAGCCCGTCCGCAAGTCGCTGGCCATGCACAACGTCCCGGAGCACGACTACGCCTGGTACGTGGACATGAAGCAGGAGATGCCGCTGCGCACGGCCGGTTTCGGCATGGGCGTCGAGCGGTTCCTGATGTGGGTGCTCGACCACCACGACATCCGCGACATTCCGCTGGTGTCCCGGGTCGGCGAGACCACGAAGTGGCCCGAGAGCGTCGACCGCCCCTAGCCGATCGCCCCCAGTGCGGCCGGTTACTACCAGTAGAGCGGAATCTGTGTGATGGAGAAGACCGTGGACGAATCCCAGGGATCCGCGGCCGAGGTGGCCACTGCCGAGGCGCCGCAGTCCTCGGACAGCGGGACGGGGGTCAGGAAGCGCGGCGGGGTGTTCGCGCAGCGGGACTTCCGCCTGCTCTGGTTCGGCGAGACGAGCAGCTCGTTCGGCAACGGCATCGCCACCGTGAGCCTGCCGCTCATCGCGGTGGTGGCGCTGCACGCCGGCCCGATGGCGGTGGGCGTGCTGGCCGCGGCGGTCTGGCTGCCGTGGCTGATCGTCGGCCTGCCGGTCGGGGCCTGGGTGGACCGGCTGCCCCGCCGTCCCGTGATGATCACCTGCAACATCGTCTCGACCGTGCTGTTCGCGAGCGTCCCGATCGCCTGGTGGCTGGACGTCCTGACGATCGGTCACCTGCTCGTGGTGGCCATGGTCACCGGCACCGCGTCGGTGTTCTTCTCGACCGCCTATCACGTCTACCTGCCGTCCATCGTGGCGGAGGACGACCTGATGGAGGCGAACGTGAAGCTCCAGGGCGCCGAGTCGGTGATGGAGGTCGTCGGTCCCGGTGCGGGCGGACTGATCGCCCAGTGGGCCGGCGCCGTCATCGGCCTGTTGACGAACGCGGTCACCTTCCTGATCTCGACCGTCTGCCTGCTGCTGATCCGGTCCCGCGAGCCCGAGCCCACCGAGCCGGAGCGCGAGGACTCCCTGCGGCAGCAGATCGCCGAGGGGCTCCGGTTCACCGTCCGTGACCCGTACCTGCTGCCCATCGTCATGTACGGCGCGCTGGCGAACCTGGCGCTGGACGGCTACCAGGCCGTCCAGATCATCTTCCTGATCCGCACCGTCGGCGCCGACCCGGCCGTGGTCGGCGGGCTGATCGCCGCCGCGGGCATCGGCGGCGTCCTCGGCGCGATGATCGCCAAGCCGATCGGGGACCGCTTCGGCACCGCCCGGGGCATGCTGATCTGCCAGCTGGGGGCGGCCCCGTTCGCCCTGCTGATGCCGCTCACGACGCCGGGCGTCGGACTGGTCTTCTTCGCCATCGGGTCGATGGCGCCGATGGTCGGCGTGGTGGCCAGCAACGCCTTCCTCAACAGCTTCCGGCAGCGGTACTGCCCGCCGAACATCCTCGGCCGGGTGGTGGCCACCACGATGTTCCTGAACTACAGCACGGTTCCGCTCGGCGCCCTGCTCGGCGGCTTCCTCGGAAGCGTCATCGGCACCCGCCCCACGATGTGGATCATGACGATCCTGCTGGTGCTGTTCGGGCTGATCCTGCTGGCCGGGCCCCTGCGGCGGGTTCGGGACTTCCCGACCGAGCCGCGGGCCGACCTCGTCGCGGCCTGACCACGGCCCGAACGAGGCCCGAGCGGGGCCTTGTCGCGGGCGGTCGCGGTCGGCAGGCGCCGGCCGCGGCTGCCGAGAACGAAGGGCGCCGGCGCGGGACGCACCGCGCCGCCGTCCACCACCAAGCCAAACGTCACGCCGTGGCGCCGCCGTGCGCCCGGACGGCCCAGAACGCGAGGTCTACCCATGAGCCAGAAGCCGGTGCTGCTCGTCGTCTACGACACCGGGAGCCTCGCGCCGACCCGGATCGCCGAGGCCGCCCGGAGCAACGGATGTGACGTCGTGTTCGTCGCCCCGGAGACGGAGCACGCGCAGGAGATGATCGTGATCCTCGAGATGTTCGGCGCGGTGGTGAACACCGTGGACCGCACCGAGGAGGACGTCCTGCGGAGCCTGCGCGAGCTGCGGCCCGCCGGCATCCTCACCTTCGGCGAGGACCAGATCCGCACCACGGCGCGGCTGGCCGAAGCGCTCGGACTCCCGTACCACCGGACCGCGGACCTGGACGCGATCACGCACAAGGACCGGCAGCGGGAGCGCTTCGCGCAGGCCGGCATCGACAGCATCGGGTTCCACACCGTCACCTCCGCCGCGCAGGCCGACGAGGCGATCGAGCTGGTCGGGCTCCCCGCCATCATCAAGCCGGTCGTCGGGGCGTCCAGCCGGAACACCGTGGCCGTGGCGACCGCCGAGGAGTGCCGCGCCGCGCTGGCCCGGATGTTCGACCAGGACTCCGGCGGGCCGGTGGAGACGGCCGTGATGGTGGAGGAACTCCTCGTCGGCCGGCCCGAACCGCGCCCGTGGGGCGACTACATCGCCGTGGACTGCGTCGCGTTCGGGGACGACGTCCGCCCGGTGTTCGTCACCAGCAAGTTCGCCCTCGCCGAGCCGTTCCGCGAACGCGGCGGCTACGGCGGGTACTCCGTGGTGCCGAAGGACGAGGTGCGCGCGGTGATCGACCTGGCGTGCGCGGCGGTTCGCGCGCTGCGGATCCACGGCGTCGCGGACGTCGAGATCAAACTGACGGCCGCCGGGCCGCGGGTCATCGAGGTCAACGGCCGGCTCGGCGCCTGGGTCGACGACCTCGCGGTGCGCTCGCGCACCAGCGACCCCGCGGACACCGCGATCCGGGCGGCGCTCGGCCGGCCCTGCGAGACCCCGGAGATCAGCACGGCCGGCCCGATCGCCTTCCACTACCTGATCGTGCCGCCCGCGGACGCCCGACGGGTCCGGGCGATCGGCGACGTGGGCGCCCTGCGGCGACTGCCGAACGTGGAACGGGTCTCCGTGCTGACCGAGCCCGGCACCGAAGTCGGCTGGCAGATCGGCGCGGAGGCCAACGTGGCGGCCGTCACCGGGGCCGTCGCGACCCATGAGGAACTGGCGGCGACGGTGGCCGCGATCGAGAGTGCGGACTGGATCAGCTATGAGTACTGAGCCCCTGACGTCGCGGGCCCCCAAGCTGGTGATCTTCGACCTGGACGGCGTCCTGGTCGACACCCAGGCGGCCGAGAACGCCGGAATCGCGTACGTGGGGGAGCTGATGGGGCTCACCCTCGACGAGGAGCGTCAACACGAGCTGTTCTCCGGCAAGAAGATGCAGGAGTGCATCGACCTGATGGCGGACCTGGCCCGGACGAGCCCGCCGGCCGACGCCGTCCCGCTCGCCCGGGCCAGGTGCGAGGAACTCATCGGCGACCGGATCGACCCCATCGACGGCGTGGCGCAGGCCCTCGAAGCGCTGGCGGACCGGGGATTCGCCATGTGCGTCGCGTCCAACAGCCCCCGCGACATCATCGAACGCCGGCTGACGAAGGCCCGGGTGCTCCGCCACTTCGGCACCCGGATCTACTCCGCCTACGAGGTCGCCGCCTGGAAGCCCGACCCCGCCCTGTTCCGCTGGGCCGCCGCGGAATGCGGCGTCCCCGCCGACGACTGCGTCGTCATCGAGGACAGCCGGGTCGGCGTCGACGCCGCGCTCGGCGCGGGCATGCGGGTCCTGCAGTACACCGCCGATCCGGCCGGAACCCCGCACCGGGACGACGTGCGGCCCTTCTTCTCGATGCGGGACCTGCCCCGGTTGATCGCCGAGCTGTAGCCCCGGTCCCGGAACGACCCCGGCCACCCGCCCCTATCCACTGCTCCTCCCGGAGGCACATCATGATGGACGACGCACGCAAGGTCATGGTCCTGGGTGCAGGCGACATCGGCCGCCGCGTGTTCCACGAACTGGCGCAGACCAGCCGTGGGCGCCACGTCGAACTCGTCGGCAGGGACCAGGAAGCCGTCGTACGAGCCGTGAACCTGGCCAGGTTCTGTGCGCTGCAGCGCGGATTCTCGTCCACGGTCAGCGGCTCGGTCAGCGACCTGACCGACACCGCCCGCACCGCCGAGCGGATCGCGGAGTTCGCCCCCGACGTCATCTTCCTCGCCGTCAGCTACCAGTCCTGGTGGGTGATCTCGACCCTGCCCCAGGACTCCTTCGCGCGGCTGTACGCCGCCAACTTCGGCCCCTGGCTGCCCATGCACCTGGTCCCCGTGATGAAGGCCATGGAAGCGGTCAAGCTGTCCGGCAGCCAGGCCGTCGTGGTGAACGCCGCCTACCCGGACGCCGTCCACCCCGCGCTCTCCGCGGCCGGACTCTCGCCGGACCTCGGCATCGGCAATGTCGCCAACAACGTCCCCGGCATCCAGGCCGTGGTGGCCGACACCCTCGGCTGCGCCGCCGCGGAGCTGGAGGTGCGACTCGTCGCCCACCACTACGTCTCCCACCGGCTGTCCCGCCACGGCGACAGCGACCCCGCCGCCATGGGCCTGGCCGTGCTGCGGCAGGGCCACGACATCACCGCGGACCTCGACCTGCCGGCCCTGCTCAAGCGCCTTCCGCACGAATACCGCCGCACCGGCGGCCTGGCCGGCCACGCCATGACCGCCACCTCGGCCCTCAGCGTCCTCGAACCCCTGGTCGACGAGCGCGACGCCCTCGTCCACGCACCGGGCCCGGACGGCATGCTCGGCGGCTACCCGGTGGCCCTGGAAGGCGGAAAGATCCAGCTCCGCCTGCCGGAGGGGATGACCTCGGAGGAGGCCCTCGCCATCAACGTCTCGGGCCAACTCGCCGACGGCATCAGCGAGATCCGCCCGGACGGCACGGTGCGCTTCGAACCGGGAGCGATGCAGATCCTCACCGAAGAGATCGGCTACTCCTGCGACGAGATGCCCCTCGCGGAGGCGGAGGCCCGGGCGCAGGAGATCGCCGACCGGTTCGCCAAGTACCGGGCACACGCCGGGACTTCACGCTAGGCCCCGTCCGGCCGGCCGGGAGTGGTCGACCGGCGAACCCTCACCCGACCCCGAGGCCCGGCGCCGAATCCTCCGGGTGCTCCTCGTCCGTACGGCCGATCCCCTCACCCGGCCGGTCCGCCGAGCCTGGTGGGTGGGCGAATGTCCGTGAGGGCGAGGGGAGTTGAGGTGTCATGCGACATCTGAGGGCGGCTGCTGCGGCCGTGCTCGCCGGCTGCGTGCTGCTGGGGGCGGGCGCCCCCGGGGCGCAGGCGGCGGATCGGGGTCCGGGCCCGGCGGACTCGGGCGAACTGCGGCTGCTGCTCGACCGGTTGACCGCCGACGGCGCGGTGGGGGCGGTCGCCGAAGTCCGGCGGGGAGCGGCCGTGCGGCGGGCGGGGAGCGGGCGGACGACCCTGACGGGCGGCCGGCCGGTGCCCGCCGACGCCAGGTTCCGGGCCGGAAGCGTCACCAAGACGTTCACCGCCACGGTTGTGCTGCAACTGGTCGGGGAGGGACGGCTGCGCCTGGACGACACCGTACGGTCGTTGGCGCCCGGCCTGCTCTCCGCGCCCGGCAGCGAGCGGATCACCGTCAAGGAGCTGCTGGACCATTCGAGCGGCCTGCCCGAGTACACCGACGGCCTGGTGCGGGGCGATGCGCCGATCGACCGCTTCCGGACCTGGACCGCCGCCGAGCTGATCCGCCGGGTCGCCGCGGAGCCGCTGCTCTTCGCGCCGGGCGGGGCGCACCACTACTCGAACACCGACTACCTGGTCCTCGGGGAGCTGATCGAACGGACCACGGGCGACTCCTACGCCACCGAGATCGACCGCCGGATCCTGCGGCCGCTCGGTCTGCGCGACACCCGCCTCCCGGGTTCCTCCCCCGCCCTCCCGGGCCCGCACGCCCACGCCTACGAGCCGGCCGCCCTGCCCGACGGCAGCGTGCGACCCGTCGACTTCACCGTCGTCAACCTGTCGATCGCCGCGGCCGCCGGGGACCTCGTCTCCACGACCGCCGACCTCGACCGCTTCTATGCCGCGCTGCTCACCGGCCAGCTGCTCACCCCGG
This sequence comes from Kitasatospora sp. CB02891, assembly GCF_002803145.1. Taxonomy (NCBI): domain Bacteria; kingdom Bacillati; phylum Actinomycetota; class Actinomycetes; order Kitasatosporales; family Streptomycetaceae; genus Kitasatospora; species Kitasatospora sp. CB02891. The sequence goes on from NZ_NNBO01000018.1 coordinate 42,561, forward strand.
CCCTGCTGCGAGCGATGACCGACCCGTCGGCGGGCGGCTGGGGGCTCGGGCTGGAACTCGCCGACCTCCCGTGCGGCCCGATCGCCGGCCACGGCGGCGGCGCGGCCGGCTACCACACGCTCTCCTTCCACTCCCTCGACGGCAGCCGCCAGGTGACGCTCGACTGGACCGCCTGGGGCCCGGGCGATCCGCTGCCGGCGGCCCGGGCGTTGCTGGCTCGGGCGCTCTGCCCGGGAGTTGACGACAAGTCGGAGGTGGCGCCTCGCAGGTGAACCGGCGAGCCCGGACTCCCGGCGTCGTGCTTCGCCCTCGGCCGACCGGGCCACCGGCAGCAGGAGCTTCGGCGCCGGCCCGCGGCGCATACAGTGGGGGCCATGGCGGGCGAGATTCGGGTGCTGATCGCGGACGACCAGGCGCTGCTGCGCGGCAGTTTCCGGCTGTTGGTGGATTCCACGCCCGGTCTGGTGGCCGCGGGGGAGGCCGCCGACGGGGCGGCGGCCGTCCGGCTCGCGCGGCAACTGCGGCCGGATGTCGTGCTGATGGACCTTCGGATGCCGGTGCTCGACGGCATCGCCGCCACCCGGGAGATCTGCTCCGATCCGGAGTCGGCGGGCGTCCGGGTGCTGGCGCTGACCATGTTCGACCTGGACGAGTACGTGTATCCGGCACTCCGGGCGGGGGCCAGTGGCTTCCTGCTGAAGGACGCCACACCGGCCGACCTGGTGGCGGGGATCCGGACCGTCGCGGCGGGGGAGGGCATCCTGTCGCCGACGGTGACCCGGCGGTTGATCGCGGACGTGTCCCGGAACGCCGGACCGGCCCGGCCCGAGCCGCGGCTGGTCGGGCTGACCCGCCGCGAGCACGAGGTGCTGGTCCAGATCGCCAACGGGCTCTCCAACCAGGAGATCGCCGAGCATTTGGTGATCAGCCTGCCCACGGTGAAGTCCCATGTCGGCAGCCTGCTGGCCAAGTTGAGCGCCCGGGACCGAGCCCAGCTGGTGATCGTCGCCTACGAGGCCGGCATCGCCGAGCCCGGCATGCCGCAGCTCTGACGCCGACCTCCGGTTCGGGCAGGCCGTAGCGTTGTCGGCATGCTGTCCGCATTCCGAAAGGCCGCCGCTGTACGGCAGTTGATCGCGGTCGACGCCGCTGCCGCGGTGGGGCTGGTGCTGCTCCCGGCGCTGTCCCCGTTGCGGCGGCAGGCCGGCGACGGCGTGCCTGGCATGCCGCAGCTCTGAAGCGGACCGCCGGTTCGGGCAGGCCGTAGCGTTGTCGGCATGCTGTCCGCATTCCGAAAGGCCTCCGCTGTACGGCAGTTGATCGCGGTCGACGCCGCTGCCGCGGTGGGGCTGGTGCTGCTCCCGGCGCTGTCCCCGTTGCGGCGGCAGGCCGGCGACGGCGTGCCGGGCTGGGTGCTGTGGGCGGCGGCCGTGGCGGCCGCGGCGCCCCTGGTGGTGCGGCGGATCAGGCCGTGGCCGGTGTTCCTCACGGTGCTCGCGGTGGCCGTGGGCTCGATCCCGCTGGGCCTGGCTCCGACCGCGTTCCTGGCCGCCGCTTTCGCGGCGTACCCGGTCGCGCTGCGGACCGGCCCGCCGCCGTTCGGGCGGGGCGCGGCGATGATCGGCGGGACGAGCACGGCGGGCGTGGTCCTGCTGACCGTCGGCGGCAGTCCGCACTACCCGGGCGGGACGCAGGCGGTGCAGGTGCTCTTCGGCGTGCTGGTGCTCGGCGCCACCTGGGCGGCCGGCCTCGCCGTGCGGGAGCGCCGGGAAGGCGTGCGCCGGACGATCGAGCAGGCCGGGGAGCGGGCCAGGCGGGAGGAGCGGCTGCGGATCGCCCGGGACATCCACGACGTGGTCACCCACAGCGTGGGCCTGATCGCGGTCAAGGCGGGCATCGCCAACCACGTCGCCGCCACCCGTCCCGAGGAGGCCGGGCTCGCGCTCACCGCCATCGAGGAGATCAGCCGGAAGGCGTTGAGCGACCTGCGCGCGACCCTCGTGGTGCTGCGCGGCGAGGACGGCTCCGACGGGGGCGACCTGCGGCCGGCCCGGGGTCTGGCCGACCTGCCCGAGCTGGTCCGCGCCGCCGAACTCGCGGGGGTCCGGGTCGAGTTGACGACGCGCTGCGCGGTGGAGCCGCCGGGCGGTGTCGCGCTCGCCGGGTACCGCATCGTGCAGGAGGCGCTGACCAACACCGCCAAGCACGCCGCCCCCACCCGCTGCCGGGTCCGGGTGGTCGCGGCCGACGGCGGACTGACCGTCGAGGTGGCCGACGACGGGCCGTCCGGCGGCGGGCCGGCCGGGCCGGTGCCCGGCAGCGGCCTCGGCCTGCTCGGCATGCGGGAGCGGGCCCACGCCCACGGCGGCACCCTCACGGCCGGGCCCGGCGACGGCGGCGGCTGGACCGTCCGCGCGGTGCTGCCGTACTGACGGAATCTCATCCCCGGGTAGGGGTTCGGGCGCCGGCCCGGGGCCGGCGGGACCGGACCGGGGTCCGATGCGGCGCCAGCGCCACCCGCCGAGACTGGACGGCGTGATCGACGTCAACGACCTGACCAAGCGGTACGGCCGGCACACCGCCGTGGAGGGGCTGACCTTCGCCGCCCGGCCCGGCACGGTGACCGGATTCCTGGGCCCGAACGGCGCCGGGAAGACCACCACCATGCGGATGATCCTCGGCCTGACCCGCCCGGACGGCGGCAGCGCCCTGATCAACGGCCTGCCGTACCGTCAACTGCGGTTACCCGTAAGGCAGGTCGGCGCCCTGCTGGAGGGCGGCGGGGCGCACCGCGGCCTCACCGCCCGCGACCACCTGCGCTGGCTGGCCCGGAGCAACGGCATCGCGCCCGAGCGGGTCGGCCGGATGCTCGACCTGACGGGCCTCGGCGCGGCGGCCGGCAAGCGGGTCGGGGCGCTGTCCCTCGGCATGTCCCAGCGCCTGGGGCTGGCTGCGGCGCTGCTCGGCGACCCGCCGGTGCTGGTGCTGGACGAGCCGGCCAACGGCCTCGACGCGGAAGGCATCCGCCGGCTGCGGGAACTGCTGCGGGCGATGGCTGCGGACGGGCGCACGGTGTTCGTGTCCAGCCACCTGATGGCCGAGACGGCGATGGTGGCGGACCGGCTGGTGGTGGTCGACCGCGGCCGACTGGTCGCGGACGCCCCGCTGGCGGAGTTCCTGGCCCGGCACGCCCGCTCGCACGTCCAGGTCCGCACCCCCGAACCGGCTTCGTTGGCAGCCGAGTTGCAGCGGGTCGGCGCCACCGTGCGGCGCACCGGGGACGGCAGCCTCCAGGTCACCGGGCTGCCCGCGGCCGAGATCGGCCGGCTGGCCGCCGCCCGCGGCCTGGCGCTCGACGAACTGGGCGCCCGGACCGAGTCGTTGGAGGAGACCTTCCTCGCCCTGCTCGCCGCGAGGAGCGACGCCCGTGCCTGAGACCCTGGCCGCCCTGCGCGGCGAACTCGTCAAGCTGCGCAGGGTGCGCGGCACCTTCCTCGCGCTGCTGCTGTTCGCCCCGGTCAGCCTGGGGATCGGCGCCCTCGACGGGGTCTCCGCGCGCTCCGCGCTGGACGCGCACAACCCGCTGCTGCGCGCCGACTTCACCCCGGAGCAGACCGGCCTGGACGGCATCCAGTACGGCCAGCTCGCCCTGATCGTCTTCGCGGTGCTGGCGGTGGCCGGCGAGTACGGCTCGGGCCTGCTGCGGACTTCACTGCTGGCCGTGCCCGACCGGGGCCGGCTCTACCTGGCGAAGACCGTCGCGACGGCCCTGGCGGCCCTCGCGGTCGGCGCCCCCGTGACGGTGGCCGGCTACCTGGTCACCCAGTGCGCGCTCGGCCCGCACGGCGCGGGCCTCGGCGCCGCCGGCGTCCCCGTCGCGCTGCTCGGCGCGGCCTGCTACCTGGTGCTGATGAGCCTGTTCGCGGCCGGCCTCGCCGCGGCGGCGCGCAACGCCGTCGTCCCGCTGGTCGTCCTGCTGCCCATGGTGCTGGCCGGCTCGCACCTGCTGTCGCTGCTCGGTGCGACCCGGCAGCTCGCCCACTACCTGCCCGACCGGGCCGGCGCCGAGCTGCTCACGGTGGGCTCCCACGACCAACTCCGCGGCCTGCTGGTGCTGTCGGCCTGGACGGCCGCCGCACTGGCCCTCGGCCTCCTGCGGCTGCGCCGCTGGGACGGCTGACGGATGGCCAGTTGCCGGTGGTGTCCGGACAGGCCCGCGCCCTTTCCCGGTGGGAAGGCTCCGATGCGTGCCGGAATCTCTCCGGAAAAGGTCAGTCCGGATCGTCAACCTCACCCGAAGGAGTGAACTGACGCTCCGTGTTGCTGAGGTGACGCAGGGTTCGAGAAGACTGGCGGCAGTCGAGAGCGCGAACCCCTCCCCGTGCGTGGTGCCGGGTGAGGTCGCGGGTGCGCTCTGCCGTTCACCATGTGTGGGGGTTCCTGTCATGTCTGTTCTGCGCACGGTTGCCGTGTCCGCCCTGGCCGCGTCCGCCCTCGCGGTCGCGCTTCCGCTGCCGGCCTACGCCGCCGACGCCGGTACGCCCGCGAAGCCCGGGAAGGCGCGTGCGGTGACGGCCGAACTCGCCCTGGACGTCACGCTGTTGAATACGGTGAAGGTGCCCGTCGACGTGGCGCTGAACAAGGTGGAGTCGCCGGCCCAGCGGGACGGGGCGATGCTCACCGCGGCGGTCGACGGGGTGGCCAACGGGCAGCCGGTGACCCTGGTGAAGGCGCAGGTCGGCAAGTCCGTGACCAAGACGGACGCCAACCAGGCCACCGCCTCCGTGCAGTTGGTCGGCGCGGACGTGCACGTCCCCGGGCTGCCGCTGACCACGCTGCTCGGGCTGGATGCGATGAGCGCCGAGGTCAGCTGCCCGGTGAACGGACAGCCGACCGCCAAGGTGACCGCCCCGGCGAAGCTCACGGTGCTCGGGAAGTCGGTGACGCTGGGCCTCAACTCGCCCACCCACGTGGACGTTCCGACGATCGGCTCGGTGGACGTCGAGTTCTCGAAGAAGACCGTCACCAGCAGCACCGCCGCCGCCTCCGCGCTGGAGGTGCAGGTGTCGATCAACCCGCTGAACCTGAACGTCGCCAAGGTGGACGGCAAGGTGACGGTCGCCGCGGTGTCGTGCGAGAAGCCGGTGGCGGCGGTGGTGCCGGCCGCGGCCTCGTCCGCCGCGCCGAACCCGTCCGGCGCCGCGTCGGGGACGGCGCAGAACCGGACGACGCCGAAGGACGCCGGTGAGGAACTGGCGTACACCGGCTCGACCGGCACCACCGCGCTGGCCGCCGGCGGCGTCACGCTGGTGGTGGCCGGCGGGGCCGCCGTGTGGATGACCCGTCGTCGGCGCGCCGCGCACGCCCGCCACCGCTGAGCACGCCCGCGGTGCCCCAGTGACATGCCTGCGTAACGGGAGTGACCCTCCCGGACAGTGAGCATGTCACTGCGCACCGTTGGTTCACATGGGCGTTACATCGGAGGAACAACCGGGAAACGGCGGCTTGCGAGGCTACGCAGGCACCCACCACCCGAGCAGTGAGGTTCACCGCGATGGCAATCAAGGCCGAGTACATCTGGATCGACGGCACCAAGCCGACCGCGAAGCTGCGTTCCAAGACTCGTGTCCTGCCGAACGCGGACAAGATCCCCACCTGGGGCTTCGACGGCTCCTCGACCAACCAGGCCGAGGGCCACGCCTCGGACCGCGTGCTCGACCCGGTGCGCGTCGTTCCGGACCCGATCCGCGGCGGCGAGCACATCCTGGTGCTGTGCGAGGTGCTGGAGACCAACGGCACCCCCCACGAGTCCAACAACCGCGCCCTGCTGCGCGAGGTCGCCGAGCGCTACGCCGACCAGGAGTCGATCTTCGGCATCGAGCAGGAGTACACCTTCTTCAAGGGCTCCCGCCCGCTCGGCTTCCCGGAGGGCGGCTACCCGGCCCCGCAGGGCGGCTACTACTGCGGCGTGGGCGCCGAGGAGGTCTTCGGTCGCGAGATCGTCGAGCTGCACCTCGACCGCTGCATCGGCGCCGGCCTGGCGATCTGCGGCATCAACGCCGAGGTCATGCCCGGCCAGTGGGAGTTCCAGATCGGCCCGGTCGACGCGCTGACCGTGTCGGACGACATGTGGATCGCCCGCTACCTGCTCTACCGCACCGCCGAGGAGTTCGGCATCGACGCCACCCTGGACGCCAAGCCGGCCCGTGGCGACTGGAACGGCGCGGGCGCCCACACCAACTTCTCCACCAAGGCGATGCGCGAGGGCTACGAGGCCATCATCACCGCCTGCGAGTCGCTCGGCGCCTCCCAGGAGAAGGTGCTGGAGCACGTCAACCAGTACGGTGACGACATCCAGTCCCGCCTGACCGGCAAGCACGAGACCGCCCCGTGGAACGTCTACTCGTACGGCGTCTCCAACCGCGGCGCGTCGGTCCGCATCCCGTGGCAGGTCGAGGTGGACCAGAAGGGCTACATCGAGGACCGCCGCCCGAACGCGAACGTCGACCCGTACGTGGTCACCCGCCTCATGATCAACACCTGCTGCGAGGCCCTGGAGAAGGCCGGCCAGGTCTGATCCGCCGCACGTCGTACGACGGCGCCCGCCGAACCCCTGCTCGGGGGGTCGGCGGGCGCCGTCGTCGCCGTCGTCACATCCGGACGAAGCCGTGGGTGCGGCCCACCGTCACGAAACCGCGGCGGGCGTACCACTGCTGCGGCCAGTCCTCGGCGTCCGCGACCAGGAAACGCAGGCCGTCCGGGGCCTGTTCGGCGGCCAGGTGCAGGGCCGTGGTCAGCACCCGGTCCGCGAGGCCGCGGCGCTGGCGGTGCTCCGCCGTCGCCAGGTCCTCGATCTGCGCGGTGCCCGCCGCGTCCTGGTACAGGTCCGCCCAGGCGCCGAACTGGCCGTCCGCGTCCCGGGCGGCCAGGATCAGCACCCGGTCCGCGCCGGCCTCGCGGGCGGTCCGCCGCGACACCAGCTGGGCGATCGAGTCGTCCGCCGCCCACGGCAGCCAGCTGCGCCACTGGCGCTCCAGCACCGGTGCCAGCTCGGCGAGTCCGACCTGCTCCGCGCCGCCCGGGGCCGGCACCGGGCCCCGGTGGACCATCACCAGCTCCACCTCGTGCTGGTACCCGGCCGCGACCAGCCCCGGCGCCAGCGCCTGCCCGGCCGCCTCGTCGAACACCGCGATCCGCCGGTGCCCGAGGTGCCCCAGCACCTCCTCGGCCAGCCCCGCGACGTCCACCCCGCTCGGCGGCACGTCCAGGACCAGCTGATTGTGCTCGTGCGAATACTGGTACCGCTCGCTCAACACCGCGAACCCGCCCGGCAGTTCCACCACCTCGTCGGCCTGCCGACGGGCGAACCCGCGACGGAACTCCAGCGCTGTCCGCAAACTCTCCTCGCCCACCATCCGGCCATCGTAGGCCGGGCCGACGGATGTACCCGAAGGAATATTCGGCTTGAGTCTCCCGTGGGGGGAGACCCCACAGTGGGGCCATGGACGGCGAAGAACTGGTGACGATCGGCGAGTTGGCGCGGCGGACCGGACTGACGGTGAAGACCGTCCGGTACTACGCGGACACCGGGCTGGCGCCGTCCACCGACCGCAGCCCCGCCGGGTACCGCCGGTACGGGGCGCAGGCCGTGGCGCGACTGCAACTGGTGCGCACCCTGCGCGAGTTGGGCCTCGACCTGGGGACCGTCCGCCGGGTGCTGGACCGGGAGAGCGCGGTCGGCGAGGTGGCCCGCGCCCACGCGGACGCCCTGGACGTGCAGATCCGGACGCTGCGGCTGCGCCGGGCCGTGCTCCGCGCGGTCGCCGAACAGGGAAGCGAAGGAGAGGAGATCGCGATGATGCACCGACTGGCGAAGCTGTCCGACGAGGAACGCCGCCGCATGATCGAGGAGTTCGTCGAGGACACCTTCGGCACGGCGGACGCCAACCCCGAACTGGTGGAACTGCTCCGCACGGCCGTGCCGGAACTGCCCGAGGAGCCCGGCCCCGCCCAGGTCGCGGCCTGGGCCGAGCTCGCCGAACTGACCCGCGACGAGGACTTCCGCGCCTCGCTGCGCCGGATGGCCGCCTACCAGGCCGCGGAACGCGCCGCCGGCGACACCACCGGGCTGCACCACCGGCTGACCGAACAGGTCCGCGAGGCCGTCGGCGGGGCGCTGGCGGCCGGTGTCGCCCCGGACTCGGCCCGGGCCGGACAGGTGGTGGCCGGCCTGACGGCCCGGTACGCGCGGGTGTTCGGGCGGCCGGACGACGCCGCGCTCCGGGCCTGGCTGCTGACCAGGCTGGAGGTGGCGGGCGACCCCCGGGTGGAGCGCTACTGGGAGCTGCTGGCCCGGATCAACGGCTGGCCGGCGCCGTCGTCGCTGGGGCCGGTGTTCGCGTGGTTCACCGCGGCGCTGCGCGCGGCGGCCTGACGGCAGGACGGGCCGCGCGGTGCACGGCGGCGCTGCGCGCGCAGGGGTTCGACGGAGCGCCGGGTCACTACGCTGGGGGCATGGCCGACACACCGCCCTCCGTCCCGTCCGGCGACTTCACCCCGCAGGAGCTGGCCCGCGGCCGGGCGTTGCGGCGGGCCCAGCTGCCGTGGGCGCTCGGCGGGCAGCTGGCCTCGCTGGCGCTGTCGGCGGTGCTCGGGTTCACGGCGGCCGGGGCGGGGCTGGTAACGGCGGTCGGCGGATGGTTCGGGGGCAGTTGGGCGGCCGAGGTGCTGGCCGGGAGCGCGGCGCTGGTGCTTCTCGGACGGGTGGTGACGCTGCCGTTCGCTGCCGAGGTCCGCACCGCCCGCGCCCGGTTCGGCCTGGTCACCCAGGGCTGGAAGGGCTGGGCGGTGGACGCGGTGCGCGGAACGGCGGTGGCCCTGGCGCTGTTCCTGCCGCTCGCGCTCGGCCTGTACGCGCTGATCGGGCACTCGCCGACCGGTTGGTGGGCGCCCGGCGCCCTGGCCGCGGCGCTGCTGACGGTGGCGCTGTCGTTCCTGCACCCGCTGGTCCTCGAACCGCTGTTCAACCGCTTCACCCCGATGCCGGACGGCGAACTGCGCACCACCCTGCTGGAGTTGGCCCGTCGCGACGGCATCGCGGTGCGCGACGTGCTGGTCGCCGACGCGTCCCGCCGGACCACCGCGCTGAACGCGTACGTCTCCGGCTTCGGCCCGACCCGGCGGATCGTGGTCTACGACACCCTGCTGCGGACCGCCGAGCCGTGCGAGGTCGAACTCGTCGCCGCGCACGAACTCGGCCACGTCAAGCACCGCGACGTCGCCACCGGCACCGTCCTGGGGGCGATCGGCGCGGCCGTCGTGGTGCCGGTGCTGGCGGCGCTGCTCGCCTGGCAGCCGCTGCTCGACGCCGCGGGCGCCGCGCACCCGCAGGACCCGCGTTCCCTCCCGCTGCTCGCCGCGCTCGCCGCCCTGCTCGGGGCCGCCAGCACCCCCGCCCAGTGCACGGTCAGCCGCCGGATCGAGACCCGTGCCGACCGTCACGCCCTCGAACTGACCGGTGACGCCGAGCAGTTCATCGCCATGCAGCGCCGCCTCACCGTCGCCAACGTCGCCGACCCGAACCCGCCCCGCGTCCTCGAACTGCTCCTCTCCACCCACCCCAGCGCCACCCGCCGCATCGCCGCCGCCCGCAACTGGCGGGCCGCGCAGCCGTCCTGACGCAAAGCGGTGGCCGGGCGGGCCCGGTGCGGGAGAGAATCCGGCACCGAGCACCGAGCACCCAGGAGGCGTACATGGCGGACCGGCCGCTGCTGATGCTGGACGTCGACGGCCCGATAGCCCCGTACGGCAGGTTCCGGCGGCCCGGCGGCTACCGGACGCGCCGGGTGCAGTCGCGGGCCTGGCACCGGCGGCAGCTCGACCAGGGCGTGCGCAGGCCGAAGCCGCTGCGGGTCTGGCTGCACCCCGACCACGGACCGTCCCTGCTGGCCTTGCCGTACAGCCCGGTGTGGGCGACGGCCTGGCGGGAGGAGGCGGACGAGCTCCTGGCGCCGCTGCTCGGGCTGCCCAGGTTCCCGTACGTGAACTGGGAGTCGATGCACCACGGCGACCCGGACGGGCTGCACTGGAAGACCCGGCAGCTGGTGGCGTGGGCCGACCAGCAGCCGTTCGCCTGGGTGGACGACGAGATCGAACCGCAGGACACCGAGTGGATCGCCGCCAACCACCCGGGCCCGGCGCTCACCCTGAAGATCGACCACCGGTACGGGCTTCAGCCCGAACACTTCGCACAACTCACCGCCTGGGCCGAGGAGCTGGACCGTTGAGAGTCGCCGCGCTGTACCGCCACCCCGTGAAGTCGATGCTCGGCGAGGAGGTCTCCCGGGCCCGGATCGACGAGCACGGCGTCGAGGGCGACCGCCGCCGGGCCCTGCTGGACGTCACCACCGGCCGGGTCGCCAGCGCCAAACAGCCGCGCGCCTGGCGGCAGTTGCTCACCCTGCGCGCCGAGACCAAGGACGACGGCGTGCGGATCACCGGCCCCGACGGCGGCGAGCTGGACGAGGACGCGATCAGCGCGCTGGTGGGCCGACCCGTCCGGCTGATCACCGAACGGCCGCCCGGCTCCGTGCTGCTGCGCTCGGTGCCCGAACAGGTGCTGGCCGACGGCATCGAGGCCGAAGTGGAGTACACCGTCCAGGACTTCGGCAAGGCGGCGGCCCCCGGCAGCTTCTTCGACTTCGCCCCGCTGCACCTGGTCACCACCGCCACCCTGGCCGGCACGCCCGCCGCCCGCTACCGCCCCAACCTGGTCCTGGAGACGGACGGGGAGCCGTTCGCGGAGAACGACTGGGTCGGCCGCGAGCTCACCGTCGGCGCGGACCTGCGGCTGCGCCTGATCGCCGCCAGCCCGCGCTGCGCCGTTCCCACCCTCGCGCACGGCGAGCTGCCCGCCGACCCGGAGGCGCTGCGCCGCCCGGCCCGGCTCAACCGGGTCGTGCCGCTGCCCGGCATGGATCCGCTGCCCTGCCTGGGGGTGTACGCGCAGATCCTCGCCCCGGGCACGGTGGAGGCCGGGGACGAGGTCGAGCTGCACTGACGCGGCGTCAGCCGGGGATCGCGGCCGCCAGGGCGTCGAGGAAGCGGTCGGTGGTGTCGCGGTCGCGGACGGCCAGCCGCAGCCAGTCGGGGCCGAGGCCGGGGAAGGTGTCGCCGCGGCGGACGGCGAACCCGGCGGTGCGCAGGCGGTCGCGGACGGCGGCGGCGTCCGGGAGCCGGATCAGCACGAAGGAGGCCGCCGGCTCGCCGTGCACCCGGACGTCCGGGAGTGCGGCGAGGCCCTTCAGCAGGTGCTCGCGGTCGAGCGCGGTGGTGCGGGCGGCGTCGTCGGCCTCGGCGAGGGCGGCGGGCGTGGAGCAGAGTTCGGCGGCGGCCAGCGCGGGAGCGGAGACCGGCCACAGGGGCTGGGCGGCGGCGAGTTCGGCGACCAGGTCGGCGGGGGCGAGCAGGTAGCCGATCCGCAGGCCGGCCAGGCCCCAGGTCTTGGTGAGGCTGCGCAGCACCACCACCCGGCCGGGCAGGTCGCGGGCCCCGGCGAGGGTCTGGGTCTCGCCCGGATCGGTGTCCATGAACGCCTCGTCGACCACCAGGGTCCGCCCGGGCCGGGCGAGTTCGGCCAGTGCGGCGGCCGGGTGCAGGATGGAGGTGGGGTTGGTGGGGTTGCCGACCACCACCAGGTCGGCGTCCTCCGGAACGGCCCCGGGCCGCAGGCGGAAGCCCTGCTCCGGTGTGAGGAGGACCCGGTGGACGGTGTGCCCGGCGTCCCGCAGCGCCGCCTCCGGTTCGGTGAACTGCGGGTGCACCACCACCGCGTGGCGCGGCCGCAGCACTCGGGCGAGCAGCACGAACGCCTCGGCCGCGCCGGAGGTGAGCAGCACCTCGGCGACCGGCCGCCCGTGCCGCGCGGCGACGGCGGCACGGGCCGCGGTGCCGTCCGGGTAGGCGGCCAGCGTGTCCAGCGTGGCGGCGAGGTGCGCGCGCAGCCACGGCGGCGGGGTGCCGGTGCGGACGTTCACCGCGAGGTCGACCAGTCCGGCGGAGCGGACTTCGGCGTCGCCGTGATGGCGCAGATCGGGCTCGGCGTTCACCTGGTGGCCTCCTGGGGCGGGGCGGCGGTTGCGGGGGCGCTCTCCGCGAGCGCGGCGGTGGCCGCCGCCGAGGCGGTGCGCGGCGCCAGCAGGCGGCCGCCCGGTCCGGCGGAGGCCAGCGCGGCGGCCTCGGCGACGCTCGGGGTGCCGACCGCCGCGGCCACCCGGGCGGAGCCGGCCACCGGGACGGCGGCCAGCACGGCGGCCGGGTGGCCGACCGCGGGGACGTTCAACTCCCGTGCGGCGGCGCGCAGTCCGGGCTCGGCGAGCTTGCGGTCCAGGGTGGCGACCAGGGTGACGGCGGAGCGGTCGAGGCCGCAGGCGGCGAGGGCGGCGTCGGCGGTGCGGAGCAGTTCGGCGGCGGGGGCGCCGCGGCGCAGCCCGAGGCCGAGCACCACGCGGGGGGCGGGCGGCGGAGAAGCGAAGGCGGCTGTCACGCCCGGCCCTCCCGTTCCTCGTTCACCGTGCCGGTCGTGCGCGCCGGGCCGGAAAGATCCCACCATGTCGGTCCGAGGCGGGTCAATCGGGACAGGTGTGAGCCGCGCCGCTCCGCTGGCCGAAAAGCGCCGGGGCGGCCTTGTCGGCCGACCAAGCGTTCGCTTGTTCTTAACCTGTCAAAAGCTTCGTCGGCCACCGCCCGCGCCTAGGGTTTCCGGCGCTCCAACAAGCGCGCCCCACCAGCCCTGTCCCGCACGTTCCCTGCCCCGGAGGGACCTCGCCATGACCGCTGCACCGCTCAGCCGCCGCACCAAGCGCCGCCTCACCGCGATCGGAAGCACCGTCGCGCTCGCCGCCGCCTCGCTCGGCCTGTGGGCCGCCACCGGCTCCACCGCGCAGGCCGCCGCGCTGCCCGCGCCCGACCACGTCGTCGTGGTGGTGATGGAGAACCACGCCTACAGCCAGGTGATCGGCAGCTCCAGCGCCCCGTACCTGAACGGCACCCTGGTGGCCGGCGGCGCCAACCTCACCCAGTCCTACGGCCTGACCCACCCGTCCGAGCCGAACTACTACATGCTGTTCTCCGGCTCCAACCAGGGCCGCACGGACGACAGCTGCGTCAAGGTCGGCTCGATGACCGCGCCCAACCTGGCGTCCGAGCTGATCGCCGCCGGACAGAGCTGGGGCTCCTACAACGAGACGCTGCCCAGCCAGGGCTCCACGGTCTGCTCCAGCGGCAAGTACGCGCAGAAGCACAACCCGTGGTTCGGCTTCTCCAACGTGCCGACCAACACCGCCTACACCTTCGCCCAGTTCCCCACCGACTACACCACGCTGCCGAAGGTCTCCTTCGTGGTGCCGAACCTGTGCAGCGACATGCACGACTGTTCGGTCTCCACCGGCGACACCTGGGTCAAGAACAACCTCGGCGCGTACGCCACCTGGGCGCAGACCCACAACAGCCTGCTGGTGGTCACCTTCGACGAGGACAACAGCCTCTCCGGCAACCGCATCCCGACCGTGGTCTACGGGCAGCACGTGATCCCCGGCTCCACCAGCGCCACCACCTACAACCACTACAACGTGCTGCGCACCCTGGAGGACCTGGCCGGCCTGAGCGCCCACGCGGGCAACGCCGCCTCCGCCTCCGACATCACCGGCATCTGGAACTGACGCCGGATGTACCTCGCGGACGCCCGCTCCACCAAGACCGGCCGCGCCGCGGCCGCCGCCCCGGGCACCCGCCCGGGGCGGCGCGCCGCCGTCCCCGGCACCGTGCTCGCGCTCGGCGCGGTCAGCCTGGTCACCGACGTCTCCTCCGAGATGGTCAGCGCGGTCCTGCCGCTGTACGTGGTCACCGCGCTCGGCCTGTCCCCGCTCGGCTTCGGCCTGCTCGACGGCATCAACAACGGCGTCGGCGCGCTGGTCCGGCTGCTCGGCGGCCACCTCGCCGACCGCGGCTCCCGAGGCCACAAGGTCGTCGCCGGGATCGGCTACGGCCTGTCCGCGCTGTGCAAACCGCTGCTGCTGCTGGTCCACACCGTGCCGCTGATCGGCGGGGTCCTGGCGATCGACCGCACCGGCAAGGGCCTGCGCACCGCGCCCCGGGACGCGATGATCTCGCTCGCCACCGCCCCCGAGCACCGCGGCCGCGCGTTCGGCGTGCACCGCGCGATGGACACCACCGGCGCGCTGCTCGGCCCGCTGCTCGCCTTCGCGGTGCTGCGGATCGCCGACGACCGGGCCGAACGCGCCGGCTACAGCGCGGTGTTCACCGTCTCCGGGTGCGTGGCCGTGCTCGGCGTCCTGCTGCTGGTGCTGTTCGTCCCCGCCCGGACCGCCCCGGTCGAGGCGCCGACGGGTCCGCGCCCCACCCTGCGGGACGCGCTCGCGCTGCTGCGCCGCCCCGCGCTGCGCCGACTCACCCTGGCCGCGGTGCTGCTCGGCCTCACCACCGTCAGCGACTCGTTCCTCTACCTGCTGCTGCAACGCCGACTCGGCCTGCCCGCCCACCTGTTCCCGCTGCTGCCGCTCGGCACCGCCGCGGTCTTCCTGACCCTCGCCGTCCCGCTCGGCGTGATCGCGGACAGGATCGGCCGCCGCACCCTGTTCCTGGCCGGCCACGCCGTGCTGCTCGGCGCGTACGGGGTGGTGCTCTCCCCGCTGCGCGGCGCGGGTGCCGCCGTGCTGGTCCTGCTGCTGCACGGCGCTTTCTACGCCGCCACCGACGGGGTGCTCGCCGCCGCCACCGCCGCGACCGTCCCCGACGGTCAGCAGGGCGCCGGGCAGGCCCTGGTCGGCACCGGACAGGCCCTCGCCCGCTTCGCCTGCTCCCTCGCCTTCGGCGCCGCCTGGACCCTCTGGGGCCCGCGCGCCGCCCTCACCGCGACGACGATCGCCCTCGCCGCCGCCGCGATCGCGGCCACCCGCCTGCTCCGTCCCGCCGCCACCGACTGACGCACCGCCACGGAGGGCGCGGCAGCTCCTCCCTTCCCCCGCCCGCCAACCCGCCCGGAGGACACCCCCATGACTGCTCCCGTTGTCGTCGACCCGGACTCCGCGACGCCCGAACCCCCGGTCGAGGGCGCCTCCGTGCGGCGCAAGGTGGTGGTGCTGGTGGTCGCGGTGCTGCTGCTGGCCGGGGTCGGGACGGTCGCCGTCCGGTACGCCGCCGACCGGGCCGACCGGCGCAACCAGGAGCAGGCCGGCGGGCCGCCGGTGCGCGAGGGATCGGTGACGCTGCAACCGACGGAGCGTCAACTGCTGCTGCGCAACCTGGCCTGGGGCCCGCACCGCGACGAGGTGGCCGCGGTGCCCGCCGACCGCCCGGACGGCCCGCGCACCGCGTCCGGTGTGAAGTGCCTGCGCTTCCACGCCGCCGCCGGCACCGGCATCTGCCTGCAGGCCGAGCACGGCGCGCTGGACGACACCTACCACGCGTCCGTGCTGGACGCCTCGCTGCACGAGACCAGGCGCTTCCCCGCGCCCGGCATCCCCACCCGCGCCCGGGTCTCGCCGTCGGGCCACCTGGTCGGCTGGACGGTGTTCGTCAGCGGCGACTCCTACGCGGGCACCGACTTCTCCACCCGCACCGCGATCGTCGACACCCGCAACTGGCAGTTCTACGACAACCTGGAGACCTTCCAGGTGCTGAAGGACGGCCACCGCGTCCAGGCGTCCGACCTCAACGTCTGGGGCACCACCTTCGCCGCCGACGACAACCGCTTCTACGCGACGGTCGCCACCGGCGGCCAGACCTACCTGGTGCAGGGCGACCTCGCCGCCCGCACCCTGACCACCCTGCACCAGAACGTCGAATGCCCGTCCCTGTCGCCGGACGGCACCCGGATCGCCTACAAGAAGCGGGTGGCCGGCGCCGACCCGGCCGCGCCGTGGCGGCTGTACGTGCTCGACCTGGCCACCATGGCGGAGACCGCGACCGCCGAGCAGCGCAACATCGACGACCAGGCGCTGTGGGCCGACGGCCGCACCCTGCTGTACTCGCTGCCCGGCGACTACGGCTCCGACCTGTGGACCGTCCCCGCCGACGGCACCGGCGCCCCCGCCGTGCTGGTGCGCTCCGCGGTCGCCCCCGCGTACCTCGGCTGACCGTCCGCGAACGGACCGTGTAGCGTCCTCGATCGGGATCGACCGGAGGGGGACGCAGTGAACGGGACGCGCGGTGCCGGCCGGAGCGGGCGCGGAGCGGCGTACGCGCTGCTCACCCTGCTCGGCTGCGGAGCGCTGGTCGGCCTGGCGGCCCGTCGATTCGGTGGCTCGCCGGGCATGGAGCTGGTGCACTCGATCACGCCCACGGCGATGATCCTGGCCGTCGCGCTGAACTTCCGCACCCGCCAAGGGAGAGTGGCGGCGTTCGTCGCCGGTGTGCTGGCCGCGGTGCTGAGCATGACCGGGGTCGACGCGGTCCGGGCCGAGGCGCTGGCCGCCGACGGGCAGCGGGTGGTGGCCACGGTCACCGCGGTGCACCGGGCGGAGGGCAGCTCCCCCCGCTCCTGCGACCTGCGCGGGCCCGACGGCGCCGACCTCCGGTACCCGCTCTCCCCGTGCCCCTTCCAGCAGGTCGGCCAGGAGGTCCACGTCACCGCCGACCCGCACAACCGCCAGGCTCCCGTGACCGGCACGCCCGACCCGTCCGGAACCGGGCGGGTGGCGGTGGGCCTGCTCGCCGCCCTGGTCCTGCTGATCGCCTCGCTCCCGTTCTGGGCCGCCCGCCGACCGCCGGCCGCGGCGCCCGACGCCCCGTCGGCGAAGGACGCGGAGGCCGCGCACCTCGGCTGACCCCGGGCGCCGACAGCAGTGGGTCCATTCGTTCGAACGATCGGCAGGGACGGCGGCCGTGAAACCGACGGAACACCCGCACCGCTTCTGGGCGCGGTACCCGGTGCCGACGCTGTTCGGGAGCCTCGCGCCGAGGTGGCTGACGGTCCGGCAGCTCGGCGGGTCCGATCCCGTGGTGGCGGTGGTGGTCTTCGCGTCGGCGGCGGCCCTGGTGCCGCTGATCGTCCATCCGTACCGCACCGAGGCCGGGGCGGTCGCGTCGGTCCTCGTCCTCGGGCGGGTCGCCGCGATCGGGTTCTTCGGCACCGACGCGGTGAGCCGGACCGCGCCGGCCGGGGACGGGAAGCGCACCCTGGCCCAGGTCACCGACGTCCGCCCCAAGGAGGGCCGGTCGGCCGGACACTGCCTGCTGCGCACCGCCGAGGGCCAGGAGATCCCCAGGCGGCTCAGCCCTTGCGAGGGCCGCCAGGTCGGCAACCGCCCGGAGGTCACGTACGACCCGGCCGGCAGTACCCGACCGAGGAGGTGCCCGACCCGGGCGACACGGTGCGGTGGACCGTGGGCCTGATCGCCGCGCTGATCCTGCTGGTCCTCACGCTGCCGCTGCGGGGGCTGCGAGGCGAGGTCCCGCGCGGACGGTAGCCGCCCGGCGGTCAGCTCCGGCGGTCGCGCCAGCGCTGCATCATCTGCTGGATCTCGACCCGCAGGAAGGCGAAGAACTCCAGCGATTCGGCGAGGCGTTGGCCGGCCGGGGTGTCCGGGCCGAGGGCCTCGACGCCCTCGGCGAGGCTGGACTCGAAGCGGGAGAGGGTGCGGTCCCGGTTGGCGGTGGCCTCGTACCAGACGTGGTCGTGGATGCGGTAGCGGTCGCGGCGGGTGCCGGGTTCGCGCTCCCGGCTGACCAGGTCGACCTGGGTGAGGTAGCGGACCGCGCCGGAGACCGCGGCGGGGGAGATCCGGAGCAGTTCGCCCAGCTCGGCGGAGGTCAGCCGGCCGGAGTCGGCGGTCAGCAGGGCGGTGAACACGCGGGCCGACATCCGGGGGAAGCCCGCGTCCGTCAGCACCGTGGCGAACCGCTCCACGAACTCCGACACCTCCGCCGGATCGCGCTGCGCGCCCATGCCGTCCACCTCGCTCACCCGCACCACCCGCACCATCCGAACCTCCCCGACACCCCGCCCGGCCGGGCGTCCGCCCACCTTCACACACTTCGGCCGCCACGCGAAGATCCGGGACTTTCGGTGCCTTCACGAAGTTGTGAAACAAGAGTAGCGTCGAACTCATGACGACCGCCATCTCGGTGTCCGGCCTGGTGAAGACCTTCGGCCGCACCCGCGCCCTGGACGGACTGGACCTCACGGTCGAACAAAGCGAGGTACACGGGTTCCTCGGCCCCAACGGGTCGGGCAAGTCCACCACCATCCGCGTTCTGCTCGGCCTGCTGCGCGCCGACTCCGGCACCGCCACGCTGCTCGGCGGCGACCCCTGGCGCGACGCCGTGCCGCTGCACCGCCGACTCGCCTACGTGCCGGGCGACGTGACGCTGTGGCGCAACCTCTCCGGCGGGGAGGCGATCGACCTGCTCGGGCGGCTGCGCGGCGGGCTCGACCCGACCCGCCGGGCCGCGCTGCTGGAGCGCTTCGAGCTCGACCCCACCAAGAAGGGCCGCGCCTACTCCAAGGGCAATCGGCAGAAGGTCGCGCTGGTCGCGGCGTTCGCCGGCGACACCGACCTGCTGATCCTGGACGAGCCGACCTCCGGCCTGGACCCGCTGATGGAGGAGGTGTTCCGCGAGTGCGTCGCCGAGGCCCGCGACCGGGGCGCCACGGTGCTGCTGTCCAGCCACATCCTGTCCGAGGTGGAGGCGCTCTGCGACCGGGTGTCGATCATCCGGGCCGGCCGCACCGTGGAGACCGGCACCCTCGACGACCTGCGCCACCTCACCCGCACCTCGGTGGACGCCGTGCTCACCGGGCCGCCGCCGCGCCCCGACTACGTTCACGACCTGACGGTCGACGGCAACCGGCTGCGCTGCCAGGTCGACACCGAGCAGCTCGGCGCCCTGCTCGCCGAACTCACCGCCGTCGGCGTGCGCAGCCTCGCCAGCCGGCCGCCGACGCTGGAGGAACTCTTCCTGCGCCACTACGAGAACGCCTCCGACGCCCCGTCGACGGCGGCCGTCCGATGAACGGCTACGCGCTGACCGGCACCGGCACCCTCTACCGCCTCGCCCTGCGCCGCGACCGCATCGCCCTGCCGGTGTGGGTGTACGTCGGCACCGGCATGATCGCCTCCACCGCCTTCTCCTTCCGCAAGCTGTACGGCGACGAGGCCTCCCGGCGGACCTTCGCGGCCGGCATCGACGGCAACGGCTCGCTGCGCGCCCTGTACGGCCCGATCTTCGACGGCTCCACCATCGGCGGGCTGACCGCGTGGCGGATGGGCGTGTTCGGGGCGGTGCTGGCCGCGCTGATGTCCACCCTGCTGGTGGTGCGGCACACCCGCGCCGAGGAGGAGGACGGCCGCTTCGAGCTGATCGGCGCCGGCGCCGTCGGCCGCCGCGCCCCGCTGACCGCCGCCCTGGCCACCGCCCTCACCGCGAACGCCGCGCTGGCCGCGCTGGTGACCGTCGTGCTGCTGGCGGCCGGTCAGGCCCCGGCCGGGGCGCTGGCGTTCGCACTGGCGCTCGGCGCCACCGGAGTGTTCTTCGCCGCGCTGGCCGCCGTCACCGCGCAGGTCGCCGAGACCGGCCGGGCCGCCAACGGCCTGGCCGGGGCGGCGATCGGCCTGGCGTTCGTGCTGCGCGCCGTCGGCGACTCCGGCAGCGGCACCGGCTGGGCGAGCTGGCTCTCCCCGATCGGCTGGAGCGAGCAGGTCCGTGCGTTCGCCGGGGACCGCTGGTGGGTGCTGGCGCTGCCGCTGGGCGGCGCCGCACTGCTCACCGCGCTGGCCCGGGCCCTGGTCGAACACCGCGACCTGGGCGCCGGAATGCTCCCGCAGCGCCCCGGCCCGGCCGCCGCCGCACCCGGTCTGGCGGACGCCGCCGCGCTGGCCCGCCGCCTGCAGCGCGGCGCCCTGCTCGGCTGGGCGCTGGCCTTCGCCGCGGGCGGTGCGGTGTTCGGCAGCGTCGCCAAGGGCGTGGTCGACCTGGTCGGCGACAACCGGCAGATGGCCGACCTGATGGCCCGGCTCGGCGGACAGCAGGGCGTGCTGAACGCCTACCTGTCCACCATCGCCGGGGTGTTCGGGATGATCGCCGCCGTGTACGCCGTGCAGTCCGTGCTGCGACTGCGCGCCGAGGAGAGCTCCGGCCGGGCCGAACCCGTGCTGGCGGGCGCCGTCTCCCGGCTGCGCTGGGCGGGCGGACACCTGCTGTTCCCGCTGCTCGGCACCGCCGTGCTGCTGGCCGTCGCCGGCACCACCGCCGGGCTGGCGCAGGGCGCCGCGCTCGGCGGGACGGGCGACGCCGTCGGCCGGATGCTCGGCGGGACGCTCGTCCAGCTGCCCGCGGTGTGGCTGACCGCCGCCGTGGCGCTGGCCGTGTACGGCCTGCTGCCGCGCTGGACGGCGGCCGGCTGGGCCGGGTACGGCGTGTTCGTGCTGGTCGCCTGGCTCGGACCGATCCTGCAACTGCCGCAGTGGGTACTGGACCTGTCCCCGTTCACGCACCTGCCGCACCTGCCCGGCGGCGCCTTCACCGCCGCGCCGCTGCTGTGGACCACCGCGCTGGCCGCACTCGCCGCCCTGGCGGGCCTGGCCGGGCTGCGCCGCCGCGACCTGGGCTGACCGGGCGCGGCCCGACGCGCCGTCACCGGCCGGGCGCGCGGCGGCCGGGCCCGCGGTGGCCGGGCCCGCGGTGGCTGTGCCCCCGGCGGCCGTGCCCCCGGTGGCCTCGTGCGCCCCGCAGGCCGGGGTGATCGGGCCGCGCACCGGCCTCACCCGGCCTTCGGGCAGAACGCGTCCCGGGCCGGGCGGTGGCCGGTGGTCAGGAACTCCGTCACCAGGGCGTCGCCGCAGGCGTTGCCGTTGGCCAGGTAGGCGCCGTGGCCACCGGAGTCGACCGCGACCATCCGGGCCCGGTCGCCGAACGCCGCGCGCAGCTTGAGCGCCCCCGCGTACGGCGTGGCCGGGTCTCGCAGGTTCTGCACCAGCAGCACGTTGGACGGCCCGTCGGAGGTGACCCGCACCGGCGGCTCGGCGGGCTGCCAGTGCCAGAACGCGCAGGCCGTGGCGTTCACCGGCATGCCGGCCGTGAGCGGGTGCGCGACCCGGTCGGCGGCCACCGCCGTGGCGTAGGAGCCGAGGTCGCGCGGCCAGGCGACGTCGTTGCACAGGGTGGCGGCGGAGACCGCCGTGGAACTCTGCAGCTGCGCCAGCGCCGCCGCGTCCGGCACGGGGCCGGGCTCGGGCAGCGGACGGCGGCCCTGGGCGGCCTGGATCAGGGCGGCCACGGCGGGGAACCTGGCGTCCGAGTACAGGCCGTTCAGCAGCGTGCCGCGCAGGCGGTTGCCGTCCAGCACCGACGGGTTGTTCCCGGGCCAGGGCAGCGGAGCGGCGTCGAGCTGTTGAGCGGCCGTCAGGTAGGCGGTGCGGACCTGCTCGGGGGTGTCGGCGATCCGGAGCTCGCCGGCCCCGGGGGAGGACGCCCAGGCCGCGAAATCCGGGAAGCGGTCCTCCGCGCCGGTGGCGAAGGCGGCCAGCCAGCTGCGCTCGGCCTGCACCGGATCCGGGTTGTCGTTGCTGTCCAGCAGGATCCGGTCGGTGCGGTCGGGGAACATCGTGGCGTACGCCGCGCCCGCGTAGGTGCCGTAGGAGGTGGCCCAGGCGGAGATCCGGCGCTCGCCGAGGGCCTGCCGGATCCGGTCCAGGTCGCGCGCCTCGTTCCGGGTGGTGACGCTGCGCAGCACCGGGCCGCCGTTCTCCGCGCACCGGTCGGCGACGCGCTGACCGGTGGTCAGGTTGGCGTCGCCCCCCTGGCCGTCGGGCGCGGGCCAGGGCAGCAGCTTGCCGGGCGCCAGGTCGGCGTAGTCGAGCCCGCAGGAGACCGGACTGGAACGGCCGACGCCGCGTGGGTCGAAGCCGATCAGGTCGTACCTGTCCAGCACCGACCTGGGCAGCCGCTTCGCGGCGTTGCTCGGCCCGTTCAGGCCGGAGCCGCCCGGCCCGCCGGGGATCAGCACCAGCGCCCCGCGCCGCTGATCGGGCCGGGCGGCGGGGATCCGGGAGACGGCGAGCCGGAGGGTCGGCCCGGCGGGCTGCGCGTAGTCGATCGGGACGGTCAGCTCGGCGCACTGCTGCCGCCCGTCCGGCGCGCCGCCCGCGCACGCGCCCCAGGCGGGGCGGTCGGGGGCGGACGCTCCGGCGGCGAGCGGTGCCGTCAGGCCGAGCAGGACGGTGGTGGTGGCGGCCAGGGCGGCGCCTCGTCGGGTGATTCGCATGGCAGTGAGTCTTCGCCGTCGCGCCGCCCGGATCGATCCCGCAGGCCACCGTCTTTTCCCTGGAGCCAGCCCCCATGCGCATACTGGAGCCAGCCACACCAAGGAAATTGACGGATCGTCAGTAACCGGCGGCCCGCACCGTCACCACGGGCTCGTGGTGGACCGGGAAGTTCACCGAGGAGGCGATGAAGCAGTCCTGGCTCGCCGGGCCGTGCAGCGCGATCGCCTTCTCGAGCATCGACTCCTCGGCGATCACCACCCGGGGCCGGAGCATCGCCGAGGTGAACCGGCCGCCGCCGCCCGAGGTCTCCATGGTGGCCTCCGCCTCGTCGGTGTAGGACAGCACCACCACGCCGCTGCGCGCGCAGTGCGACAGGAACGACAGCATGTGGCACTGGGCGAGCGCGGCCAGCAGGAACTGCTCCGGGTTCCACCGCGAGCGGTCGCCGCGGAACGTCGGGTCGGCGCTGCCGAGCAGGGTCGGCACCCCGTCCGAGGAGACGTCGTGGTCGCGGGAGTACGAGCGGTAGGTGTCGGTACCGGTACCGAGGTTGCCGGTCCAGTCGACACGGACCGCGTAGTGGTGGGACAGGGCCATCGGGTCACTCCTTCTCGGGCGGCCGGGCGGCGGCGCAGGTGTCCAGGACGTGCCGCCGGGCGGCCGCCCCGGCAGCGGCCGGATCCCCGGCGGTCACGGCGGCCAGCAGCTCACGGTGCTGGTCGTCCACCAGGGCGGTGCGGTCGGGTGCGTGCAGGGAGCGGCGGGTGGAGACCTGGATCTGGTCCCAGAGCCGCTCCAGCGAGTGCAGGGCGACGGGGTTGCCGGCCAGCTCCGCGACCCGCCGGTGGAACTGCCGGTTGAGCCGCACCGCCTCCGTCAACTCGCGCTCCGCGGTGGCCCGGTGGGTGCGGTCGGCGAGCTCCGCGAGGTCGGTCAGCTCGGCCGGGGCCAGCCGCCCCGCGCGCTGCCGTTCGGCAGCCAGCTCGGCGGTCAGCGCCTCCAGCGCGGCCCGCACCCGGTAGACGTGCGTCAGCTCGTCCGCCGACAGCTCCACCACCCGGACACCGCGCCCGGCGGCGGCCAGCAGGCCGTCCGCCGCCAGCGCCCGGAACGCCTCCCGCACCGGGGTGCGGCTCACCCCGAGGGTCTCCGCGACCTCCACCTCGCCCAGTCGCGCCCCCGGTGGGTAGCGGCCGTCGAGGATCAGGGCCCGCAGGCTGCGGCGGGTGCTCTCGGTCTGCACAGCGGCAGCGTAGTGCGCTGCATGCATTGCATGCAATGGACTTCCGGGCGGCGTCCGGGCTCGGACACCGAACTCGTTGGGAGACCGACGGACCGGTCCGCTATATTCGCGCAGCCGTCGAACAGTTCCACGCCCAGGGGGGAAACCCATGTCGTTCGACCAGGAGCGCTCCGGGGAGGCCGGCCCCGACGCCGCCCGGAACGACTCCCCGACCACGCCCACCACGCCCGTGACGCCCACCACGCCCGCGCCGGACACCGAGAACGCTGCGCCGGCCGCGCTCTCGTTCGCCAAGCCGCCCGCCGCGCCCGAGCCCGAGACCGCCGTCGCGGATGCAGAGGCAGCCGCGTCGGTCGAGCCTTCGCCGACCGGGGCGCCGTCAGTTCCCGCCGCGGCTGCACCGGACGTCGAGGACGCCGTGCCCGCGTCGGACGTCGAGGACGCCGCGCCGGTCGCGATCTCGTTCGCCAAGCAGCCTGCTGAGCCCGTGACTTCGGCACCCGTGGAGGCCCCGCCGGCTCCCGCCGCGCCGCCCGTCCCGCCCGCGCCCGCCGTGCCGCCCGCGCCCGCGAACCCGTGGGCGCTGCCCAGTGCGCCGCCGCCCGTCCCGGGTGCGGCGCCGGTCGGTGCGCCGTTGCCGCCGGGTGCGAACCCGTGGGCCGCATCCCCGCCCGGAGGCCACGTGCCGCCGGGGGCTCACGTGCCGCCGGGTGCGCCGGGGCCGGTGCCCGACGGGGGCAATCCGTGGGCGGCCGCGGGTGGTCAGCAGCCGTGGGGGACGGGCGGGTACCCGCCGCCCGGAATGCCGGGCGCGCCGGGCGGGCCGATGATGTACCCGGCCCCGCAGCGCTCGCTGTACACCAACAACCTGGCCATCGCCTCGCTGATCGTCGGCATCGTCTGCTGCTACTTCGGTTTCATCGGCATCGGCCTGGGCATCGGCGCGCTGCGGCAGATCAAGCGGACCGGTGAGCGCGGCAAGGGGCTGGCCATCTCCGGCATCGTGGCCGGCAGCCTCGGCATGGTGCTGTTCGTCCTCACGGTGATCGGCGGCGCCTTCAGCGTCGACGACTTCGAGGAGGACGGCTCCCGGCCCTCGCACGTCTCGCCGACCTCGGACTCGGGCCTCTCGGCGAACTCCCCGTTCCGGCTGTCCCTCGGCCAGTGCTTCGACCGCGCCGCAGCGGGCAATGCCAGGCCGGTCGACTGCGCGTCCGCGCACTTCGGCGAGACGTACTGGGTGCAGCCCGCCACGGAGCAGACCGGCGCGTACCCGGGCGAGGACGTGATGAAGGAGGAGGCCGAGAAGCTCTGCGCGGACCGCGTGGACACCTACGTGGCGGACACCTGGTCGATCCCGGACAAGGTGGTGACCTTCTACTTCTACCCCGACCGGGTGGCCTGGAAGGCCCCCGCCGCCCGCCGCATCGTCTGCTTCCTGGCCAACGAGGACAAGTCCTCGCGCACCGGCATGCTGCGGAAGTACGCAGGCAGCCTGACCCCCGACCAGCGCCAACTGCTGGATGCCACCAACCAGTTCGACAAGGCCTGGGGCAAGGGCCCGGACGAGGACACCGGGATCGAGGACGACCCGCAGGCGTACCGGACCTGGGCCAAGGACATGAGCACGGCCGCGAACCAGCAGGCCACCCTGCTGTCGAACTACCGCTGGACCACGGCCGACAAGGCGACCGTCGACCGGCTGGTCGCCAAGTCCAGGATCGCCGCCACCCACTACCAGTTGGCCGCCCAGTCCACCGACAACGCGACGCTCCGCACCGAACTGGGCCTCGCCGACGACAACCTGGGCGACGACGAGATCATCTCGCTGCGCCGTGCGCTGGGCCTGGCGACCCAGCAGGAGGAACCGGCCAAGCACCAGGGCGGCAACAGCAAGGCGGTCTGAGCCGTCCGCCGGCCGCGCGAGCATCTCGGCCCGCGCGGCCGGACCGGCCGTCGGTTCCCGCCGTCGGTTCCCGCCGTCAGTTCCCGTCGTGCGAGGCGGCCCACGCGGCGGCGTGCCGGACCAGGCGGGTCGGCAGGGCCGGGGCGCCCGTCCAGTGCAGGTGCAGGTAGGAGGCGTGCACCGAGCCGTGCAGGTGGCCCTCGGTGTGCGGGCCGGTGGGGGTGCGCCAGCCCCAGGCGGGGGACGGGCCGGCCGCCGGGTCGGTGACGGTGCGGTGGAACTCGTGCCCGCGCACCCGCGATCCGGCCGCCGCGAGCGGGGAGTCGGCGAGTGCCACCGCCTCCCGGTAGCCGAGCGTCAGCCGCGGCGTCATCCGGGCCGTCGCGGCCAGCACCCCGCACATCGGCAGGCCGTCCAACTCCCGCCCCAGGTAAAGCAGTCCGGCGCACTCGCCGACCACCGGCGCGCCACTCGCGGCCAGTTCGGCGACCGCGCGCCGCAGCGACGCGTTCGCGCTCAGCTCGGAGACGTACACCTCCGGGAAGCCGCCGCCGATCACCAACGCCGCCGTCCGCTCCGGCAGTCGCTCGTCGTGCAGCGGGTCGAACGGCACCACCTCGGCGCCGGCGGCGGCCAGCAGTTCGGCGTTCTCCGCGTACGAGAAGGAGAACGCGGCGCCGCCCGCCAGCGCGATCCGCGGCCGCGGGCCGACGACCCGCTCGACCTCCGCCGCCGCGTCCCAGGCGTCCACGGAGAGCGGCGGTGCGGTGCGGGCCAGCGCCAGCACGGCGTCCAGGTCGACCGAGGCGGCGACCAGTTCACCCATCTCGCGGACCGCCCGCAGGGCCTCCGCCGAGCGTTCCACGGCCGGCACCAGGCCCAGGTGCCGGGACGGGGTGTCCACCGCCTTGGCCCGCCGCACCGCGCCGAGCACCGGCACCCCGGAGCCCTCCTCCAGCGCCTCCCGGAGCAGCGTCTCGTGCCGGTCCGAGGCCACCTTGTTGAGGATCACCCCGGCCAGGCGCACCTGCGGGTCCCAGGACGCGAAGCCGTGCACCAGCGCCGCCACCGAACGGGACTGCGAGGAGGCGTCCACCACCAGCACCACCGGTGCCCGCAGCAGCTTCGCCACCTGCGCGGTGGACGCCAACTCGCCCTGCCCCGCGGCCCCGTCGTACAGGCCCATCACGCCCTCGACCACCGCCACGTCCGCCCCGGCCGCGCCGTGCGCGAACAGCGGGGCGATCCGGTCCGGGCCGCTCATCCAGGAGTCCAGGTTGCGGCCCGGGCGGCCGGCGGCCAGCGCGTGGTAGCCGGGGTCGATGTAGTCCGGGCCGACCTTGTGCGGCGACACCTTCAACCCGCGCGCCGCCAGCGCCGCGATCAGGCCGGTCGCCACCGTGGTCTTGCCCGAGCCGGAGGACGGGGCGGCCACCACCAGCCGAGGAATGCTGTCGTTCAACGATCTACCACTCAATACCGCGCTGGCCCTTGCGGCCCGCGTCCATCGGATGCTTCAGCTTCGTCATCTCGGTGACCAGATCGGCCAGTTCGAGCAGCGGCTCGGGCGCGTTGCGGCCCGTCACCACCACGTGCTGGCTGCCCGGGCGCTCCCGCAGCACCTCCACCACCTCCGCCACGTCGATCCACCCCCAGTGCAGCGGGTAGGTGAACTCGTCCAGCACGTAGAACCGGTACGTCTCGGCCGCCAAGTCCCGCTTGACCTGCTCCCAGCCCTCCCGGGCCGCCTCCTCGGACGACTCGATGTCCCGCTGCACCCACGACCAGCCCGAGCCCATCTTGTGCCACGCGACCGTGCCGCCCTGCCCGGACTCGCCGAGCACCCGCAGCGCGTTCTCCTCGCCGACCTTCCACTTCGCCGACTTGACGAACTGGAACACCCCGATCGGCCAGCCCTGGTTCCACGCCCGCAGCGCCATCCCGAACGCCGCCGTGGACTTCCCCTTGCCCGGACCGGTGTGCACCGCCGTGATCGGCAGCGTCCGCCGCTGCCGGGTGGTCAGGCCGTCGTCCGGGACGTTCTCCGCAACTCCCTTGGGCATTCGGTCACGCCGCCTTTCGTGTCATGGAACCAGAGGTCATCGTCGAACGGGTCTCCCGCACCAGCGCGGCCACCCCGTCGGCCCGCAGCTCGTCCAGGCTCACCGCGTCGCCGTTCAGGTGCGCCGCCAACTCCCTTGCCAGGCCCAGCCGGACGGGGCCGGACTCGCAGTCCAGCACCACCGCGGCCACGCCCTGCGCCGCCAGCAGCCCGGCCGCCCGGTGCGACCGAGCCAGCGCGTCGCGCGCCCCGGTCGCCCGGCCGTCGGTCACCACCACCAGCAGCGCCCGCCGGTCCGGGTCGCGCAGCCGCTCCACCCGCAGCACCTCGTGCGCCCGCAGCAGGCCCGCCTCCAGCGGCGTCCGACCGCCGGTCGGCAGCTGCTCCAGCCGGGCCGCGCCCACCTCCACCGAGGAGGTCGGCGGCAGCGCCAGCTCCGCGCCGGAGCCCCGGAACGTCACCATGCCGATCTTGTCGCGGCGCTGGTAGGCGTCCATCAGCAGCGACAGCACCGCGCCCTTGACGGCCGTCATCCGCTGCCGGGCCGCCATCGACCCCGAGGCGTCCACCACGAACAGCACCAGGTTCGACTCCCGCCCCCGGCGCACCTGTTCGCGCAGGTCGTCGCGCCGCAGCACCAGCGCCCGACCGGCCCGCCCGCGCGCCACCTGGTGCGGCGCGGCCGCCCGCAGCGTCGCACTCAGGTGCAGCCTGGTCAGCCGCCCCTGCGGACGGCGCGCCCGCACGGTGTGCCCGGCGTCCGTCTCGGCGGGGGAGCGCCGCCCCTGCGCACCCCGGCCGGTGCCGTCCACCTTGAACAGCCGCGTCCGGTACGGCCGGTCGGCCGCCACCGGCGACGACGCCTTCGTGCCGCCGGGCCGCTGCTGCGGCGGCGCGGCCGGGGCGTCCTCGGAACTCCCGGTCGCAGCAGGCTCGTCGGGCTCGGACGGGGCGGGCGAACCGCCGCCCCCCGGGCCGCCGTCGCCGGGGCCGCCGTCGTCCGGGCCGTCACCGTCGGGGTCCTCGTCGCCGGGCTCCTGGTGCTCGGCCAGCGTCCGGTCCAACTGCTCCTGGTCCAGGCCCGGCGCGTCGAACGGGTTGCGCCGCCGCCGGTGCGGCAGGGCCAGCTGCGCGGCCTTGCGGACGTCCTCCTCCAGCACCTCGGTGCGCCCCGCCCACGCGGCCAGCGCCACCGCCGTGCGCGCCATCACGATGTCCGCCCGAAGGCCGTCCACCTCGAACGCCGCGCACACCGCCGTGATCTGACGGAGCGCCAGGTCGGAGAGTTCGACGGACGGCAGCAACTCCCGCGCCGCGCCGATCCGTTCGGCGAGCTCCCGCTCCCGTGCGGCCCAACTCGCCGCGAAGCCGGCCGGATCGGCGTCGTAGGAGAGGCGGCGGCGCACCACCTCGGCGCGCTCGTCGGCGTCCCGGGTGGCGGCGATCTCCACCGTCAGGCCGAACCGGTCCAGCAGCTGCGGCCGCAGCTCGCCCTCCTCCGGGTTCATCGTCCCGACCAGCAGGAACCGGGCCGCGTGCCGCACCGAGACGCCCTCGCGCTCCACGTAGGAACGCCCCATCGCCGCCGCGTCCAGCAGCAGGTCCACCAGGTGGTCCTGGAGCAGGTTCACCTCGTCGATGTACAGCACGCCCCGGTGCGCCTTCGCCAACAGCCCCGGCTCGTACGCCTTCACGCCCTCCGCGAGCGCCCGCTCCAGGTCCAGCGAACCGACCACCCGGTCCTCGGAGACACCCACCGGCAACTCGACCAGGAACGCCGGACGCTCCGCCGAGTCCGCGCCGGCGTGCGGCCCGTCCGGGCACTGCGCGTCCGGCGACAGCGGGTCGCACGCGAACCGGCAGCCGGCCACGGTCGCGATCGACGGCAGCAG
The DNA here is from genome assembly GCF_002803145.1 of Kitasatospora sp. CB02891. Taxonomy (NCBI): domain Bacteria; kingdom Bacillati; phylum Actinomycetota; class Actinomycetes; order Kitasatosporales; family Streptomycetaceae; genus Kitasatospora; species Kitasatospora sp. CB02891. Next base: position 71,947 of record NZ_NNBO01000018.1, read on the forward strand.
CCCCGCCAGCGCGCGCACCATCGTCGACTTGGCGGTGCCCTTCTCGCCCCGCACCAGCACGCCGCCCACCGCGGGCGACACCGCGTTCAACAACAGGCCCAGCCGCAGGTCGTCCATCCCCACGACAGCCGTGAACGGGTAACGGGCATCGTTCAGTTCACTCATTTCGCCCTCTCCATCTGCACCGGGGCCGGAGCCCCGGGCGGCACGAACGGCAGGCCCGCCGGCGCCCCGTTCTCGATCAGCTTCCACAGCGCGTCCGTGTCGGCGTGCTCCGCGACCAAGTCGCCCAGCGCGTCCAGTCGTTGCTCGCGCGCCGCCGCGAACGAGGTGTCCGGCGCGGGCACGAAGGCCCGCCCCGCGGCAGTGGCGACCGCGGTCAGGAACGTCCGACGGAACGCGTCGTTCTCCAACACCCCGTGCCAGGTCGTCCCCCACACCGGCCCGACCCGGCAGCCGTCCAGCGCCGCGCCGTCGACGTCGGTGACGAACGCCTCGCCGCCGTCCACCGACACCACGCCGTGGTGGATCTCGTAACCCGCCACCGGTGCACCGAGCGCCACGCCCGTCGGACGGGCCAGCACCTTCTCCGCGCCGAACACCACCCGGGTCGGCAACAGCCCCAGACCGTCCACCGCGCCGGCCCGCGACTCGACCTCGTCCACGATCTCCCGACCCAGCATCTGGTAGCCGCCGCACACGCCCAGCACGGGCAGCCCCGCGGCGACACGCTGCGCGAGCGGCTCCACCAGGCCCTGCCCCCTCAGCCAGTCCAGGTCCGCGACGGTCGCCCGGGTACCCGGCAGCACCACCAGGTCCGCATCCGCCAGCTCCTCCGGACGGGTCGCCCACCGCACCAGCACCCCCGGCTCCTGCGCCAGCGCGTCCACGTCCGTGAAGTTCGACAACCGCGGGAACCGCACCACCGCGACCCGCAGCACCTCCGCCCCCACCGGCCCACCCGCGGCCGGACGCTGCGCCACCGACGCCAGATCCAGCGAGTCCTCCGCGTCCAGCCACAGCCCCTGAAGCATCGGGAACGTCCCCAGCACCGGACGCCCCGTCAACTCCCGCAACATCTCCAACCCCGGGGCGAGCAGCCGCGCGTCACCGCGGAACTTGTTCACGAACCAGCCCGCGACGAGCGACTGGTCGTCCGCCGAGAGCAGCGCGAGCGTCCCGAACATCGAGGCGAACACCCCGCCGCGGTCGATGTCGCCGACGACGACCACGGGCAGCCGGGCCGCCGACGCCAGACCCATGTTCGCGATGTCCCGGTCCCGCAGATTGATCTCTGCCGGAGAACCCGCGCCCTCGCACACCACCACGTCGAACCGCGACCGCAAGTCCGCCAGGCACTCCAACGAGCGCTCCAGCAGCACCGGCTTCCGGTCCCGGTAGTCCAGCGCCCCGACCTCCGCCACGGCCCGCCCCATCAGCACCACCTGACTCCGGCCGTCCGCCCCCGGTTTCAACAGCACCGGATTCATCGCCGCCTCCGGCTCCACCCCCGCCGCCTGCGCCTGCATCGCCTGAGCCCGTCCGATCTCCGCCCCGTCGGCCGTCACGAACGAGTTCAGCGACATGTTCTGCGCCTTGAACGGAGCCACCCGCACCCCCTCCCGCCGCAGCCACCGACAGATCCCCGCCGTCACCACGCTCTTTCCGGCATCCGAGGTCGTCCCGGCCACCAACAACGCACCACTCACCGACGGCCTCCTTCGGAGACGAGAACAGCAACAGAGGAAAGCGGACGAACCGCGCACTCGCCCACGGCGGCCGCAGGTGCTCCGCTCCACGAGCGCCCGGGGCGCGAGGAACTGCGCGCGGCAGAAGAAGACCTGCCGAAGCCTCCCGGCGCTGCGGCACGCTGCCCCGTCCACTCGTCCGCGAGTGTCCCGCTCCGCGAGGAACGCGGTGTGCCGAGTTCGCGCTGCGCGGCCCGCCCGGGTGCCGACTTCTCGCCCGGCGAGCGCCAGGGGCACGAAGAACTGCGCGCAGCGGACGAGGACATGCCGAAGCCGTCAGGTACCGCCGCCGGTCGTGCGGCCCACTCGCCCGGCACCGCGGCCCGTTTCACGGCTGGTCCGTGCGCAGCACGCCCGTCCTGCACGGGCGGGGGGCACCAGGACCGGCGAAGGGCTGCGTCCGGGGACGCGGTCACCTGGGCCGCCGGGCGCGGAGGGTGAGGGCGGTGATTCGGGCGGTGGTGGTGACAGCGAGGGCCAGGGCGGAGACGCGGCGGGAGAGGCGGCAGGCGCGGTCGATGTCGCGGGCGGCGACCGGGGGGTGGTCGGCGCCCAGGACCGGGCGGTGCTCGACGCGGTCGCCGTAGCGGAGGGCGCCGCCGAGTCGGACGCCGAGGGCGCCGGCGAACGCGGCTTCGGCCTGGCCGGCGTTCGGGCTGGGGTGGGCGGAGCCGTCGTGGCGCCAGACGCGCCAGGTGCGGGCGGGGGAGTCGGAGGCGGCGACGGTGAGCAGGGCGGTGAGCCGGGCGCCGGGCCAGCCGGCGACGTCGTCGAGCCGGGCCGAGGCCCAGCCGAAGCGCCGGTACCGCTCGGACTTGTGGCCGACCATCGCGTCCAGGGTGTTGACGGCCCGGAAGGCCAGCAGCCCGGGGACGCCCGCGATGCCGCCCCAGACCAGGGCGTTGACGACCGCGTCCGCGGTGTTCTCCGCGACGGACTCGACCACCGCCCGGGCGATCTGCTGCTCGTCCAGCCCGGAGGGGTCGCGTCCGCACAGGTGCGGCAGCCGCTCCCTGGCGGCGGTCAGATCACCGGCGGCCAGGGAGTCCCCGATGGCCCGGGCCTCCCGGGTGAGCGACGTCCCGCCGAGGACCGTGAACGTCGCTCCGGCGGTGAGTGCCGCCGCAGCGAGCGGCGAACGACGGACGGCCCGCGCGGCGAGTGCCGCTCCGCCCGCGACCGCGCCGACGGCGAGCCCCGTGTACACCGCCCCGACGGCGCGACGGTCGCGCCACAGCCGGCGTTCCAGCCGGCCCGCGGCGGTGCCGAACAGGGCGACGGGGTGTCCGCGTCGGGGGTCTCCGAGCCGGGCGTCCGCGAGGAATCCCGCGACCGCGCCCACCAGGTACGGGGCAGCCCGCATGGCGTTGTGTCCTCACTCAGGGTCCGCGCCCTGGATCGACGGAACGGGGGCCAGAGTCTCCTGACTTCCGGTCACCCCCGCGCGGGATGTCCGGTCACAGTGGCGGGACCGCGCCGGACTCGCACCGGCTTCCTCTGCTTGCCTCCGTTTGGCCCGAAGATCCCACCACGCCCGCTTCGCGACAGTCAACCGAGCCGACGGAGGGTTTGGTCACACACCGTCGCGCGCCCCGGCGAGCGCCCCGCCGAAGGCCCGTCCAGGCCCGGGCCCGAGGTCGGAGGGCGCGCACGGGTCCTCAACAGGACCGCCCCGGCGATTGCCTGAGGCTGTGTTGGTACCGTCCATGAACTCCGGCCGTCGCCCGACGGGTTCCGGGCTGCCACTGCATTTCACCGGCCCGGACGGGCGGGAGATCGAGGAGACACCGTGCGACAGCTGGTCCGGCGAGCCGCGTCGGTCGTCGTGGGGACGGCCGTGCTGGCGGGGGTCTCGGGGTGTGCGGGTTCGAGCGGTGCTGTCGCCGGGGTCTCCGTGACCGAGGACGGGCGGCCGTTGGGGGTGCTGATGGTCTGTGGGCAGCGGATCGACGGGGCGAGCCTCTACACCAGTGAGGGCAGCCACACGGAGACGGTCGGGGAGTGGACCGCCAGGTCGGCGCTCGGGCCCGGGCTGAGCACCTGGGCGTTGGACGCGCCTGCCGAGGGCTGGGAGACGGCCAGGTCCGCCGCCCCGCTCGACGCCGGGACCACCTACCACCTGCGCGGCTGGACCAAGGACGACTCCCGGTCGTCGACTGCTGTCGACTTCACCCCGGAGGACCTGGAGCAGCTCGCGCCGGGACACGTCCGCTACTACGGGCCCACCTCCACGCTCACCGTCCCCGTCGCGGAGTTCGAAGCCACGGCCTGCAAGAAGCACTGACCCCGCTCGCCGCGCGCGCACGCCGCGAACTTACGGAAACGGGCGGCCGGTTCGTTCCCCGCGTGCTCCTCGGCCCGGCGCGCCACGGCCTCCAGCATGGACAGCCGGCCGCCCGCCCCCACGGCCGCCCCTCTGGTCGGGTCGACCAGGGACCGCAGCGCAGCGCTCGATCGGCGGGTCGCTGCGCCCGCGCGCTGCGGGGAGCTCGGGTGAAAGCCTGCCGGGAGACGCTTCAACTCCCTTCCAGGGATGCTCTGTTGGCGCACGGAAGGGCGGATCGCACCGCGCCTGCCGGGCGTCGCCGCTGCCGCACCGCCCGGAACGACGGGGCGACAGCGGGGGCGACTGGTGCCGGGCCCGGTCGGCCGGTAAGAATCACGCACGATGATCCACACGATCCACACAATCCACGCCGCTTCCTCCGCCGACCGCCTGCTCGCCGCCGTGGAGCCACTGCCCCACGCCGAGCGACTGCGGACGGTGGCCCGCACCGCCCACGCCCTCGCCGCCACCGGCGAACTCGCCGCCCTGCTCGACGAGCTGGAGGACCACGGCACCTACGGCCGGCGGCTGGCGGCACTCGCCGCCCAGGCCGGGCGGCACACCGTCCACCTCACGGCCCGCCTCGCCGACCCCGATCCGGTGGTGCGCCGGTACGCGCAGCGGGCGATCCGTCGGCTGCCGGTGCCGGACGAGGCGGTGGAGCGGGCGGTGCTCGCCGCGCCCACGGCCGTCCGGGGCGAGCTGGTCGGGGCGGTCCTCCGCTCGGGGCGGTCGGATCTCGCGGAGCGGCTGGTCACGGCGCTGAGCCGCAGTCACGGGCCGGTGGCCGCCGCGCCGCTGCTGCCGCTGTGCTCGCCCGGGTTCGTGGCCGTCGAACTCCCGGCCTTCGTGCACGCCGTAGCCGTCACGGCCGCGCTCGGGCACCGGCATCCGCAGGCCGTGCTGGACGCGGTCGAGCCCCAGCTCGCCGCCCGGGCGAGCCGGCGCGACGCCTGGGCCCGGCACGCCCGGGGCCTGGCCGCCGCCGCCCGGCACCGGCCGCTGCGGATGCTCGACCTGCTGGAACGGTGGCACGGGGGCAGCCTGTCGAACCCGCTGCGCGACCGCCTCGCCGACCTGGTCGACGCCGACGCCGAGCGCACCGTCCGGCTGCTGATCACCGCCGGTCGGAGCCGGCACGACCCGCCGCTGCGCCGGGCCGTCGCCCGCCGCCTGGCCGCGGCCGCCCCGCCGTCGCTGACCGAGCTCGCCCACCAGGGCGTCGGCCACGACCTGGAGCTGCTGCGGGCGCTGCCGCCCGGGCGCCGCACCGCGTTCCACGACGCCGCGCATGCCGACACCGGCCGCCGGTGGGCGGGCCACGCCGATGCGCTCGCCCTGCTGCCCGCCGCCGACCGGTACGTCCGGGCCCGGGCCGAGATCGACCGCCTGTGCCGGGCGACGGACGGGGGCGACGACAGCGCCGACCGGCTGATCGCCCTGCTGCCGCCCGAGGAGGCCCGGCCCCAGCTGCTCGCCGGGACCGGCGCCCCCGACCCCGAGGACCGGGCCCACGCCTGGCGTCTGCTGATCCGCAACGCCGGCCTCTCCGGCGACCCGGCGGCCGTGCAGCAGCTCCTGACGCTCACCCGCCGCCTGCGCAACGAACAGGACCTGGTCCGTCGGGCCGCGCCCGCCGCCCTCGTCGAACTGTCCCGGAGCCTGCGGGACGAGCACGCGCCCGACCTGCACCGCCTCGCCGAGGACGCGCTCACCGCCCGCGACTGCTCCGACCGCACCCGCGCCGCGCTCACTGCCGCAGCCGTCGCCGTCCTCGGGCGCCACCACGCCGGGACGGCCCTCGCCGACTGGGCCGGCCACGTCCTGGAACGCACCGGCGCGCCCGGCCTGGACCTGCCGCGAGCCAGCGAACGGGCCGTCGTCGAGGCCCTCCGCCCGTCCCTGCACCGCTCGGCCGCGACCGCCGACGCCACCCTGCTGCTCGCCGTCGCCGAGGCGGCCGGCCCTCGGACCCGGCGCAACCTCGCCGACCTGCTGATCCGGACGGTGCGCGGCGGCAGCGATCCGGCCGCCCGCCGCGCGACGGCCCTGCTGCCCGTCGACCCGGCCGCGCTGCCCGACCTGCTCGCCCTCCTCGACCTGCTGGAACGCGACGCCGCCCAGGCCGGGCCCGGCGCCACCGGCCGCAGCAAACGCCTCGACGGCCTCACCGCCGCCCTGGCCGCCGTCCGCACCGACCTGGTCGACCGCCTGCTGACCGCCCCGACCCCGCCGGACACCGCCACCGCCGACCGCTGGACACCCCGTCAGCAGCAGGCCGCGGCCGCCGGGCCGGCGGCCGTCGCCGACGACCCGCAGCGCCCCGTCGAGGAGCGCGCCGCGGCGCTCCGGGCCGCCGCCCGAATACCCGGCCACGGCGCGGCCCTGCTCCGCCGCTGGGCCGGCCACCCGGACACGGTGCTGGCCGAGACCGCGCTCGCCGCCCTGCCGACCGCCGACGACCCCGCCGCCGTGCTGCCCGACCTGCTGGCCCGGGCCGCCGGCGACCGCGCCCGGGTCGCGCTGCACGCGGCCGACCGCGCCGCCCGCCACACCCCGCCCGGGACGCTCGCCGCCCTGCTGCGCCCGCCGGCGCTCGGCGACGCGCCCGCCAGGATCACCAGCCGCAAGCAGGCCGTCCGCCTGGCCGCCCGCCACCTGCCCGCCGAGGCCGCCGCGACCCTCCTGCTGGACGCCGTCCGGGCCCCGGACGGGCACCCGGACGTCCGCACCGCCGCGCTGGCCGAGACCCTGCACCGGCTCGGCGACCGCCGGGCCGACGACACCCCGGCGCCGACCGGCGAACTGCGCTGGGCCCTGCTCGCCGAGATCGCCGCCCACGGCACCCCCGACCAGCGTCGACGGCTCACCGAAGTCGACCCGCACCGCCTGCCGCCCGCCGACCACCCCCGGTACGCCGAACTGGTCGCCGGCCTGCTGGAGAGCGGCGACCGGTCGGTCGAGGACGCCGCCCGCACCCGCCTCGCGGACCTCGCCGGGCACGTTCCGCAGGCGGTCGCCGGGCTGGCCCGGACCGTCCTCGATCCGGACGACCGGCACCGCTGGGAGTCGGCCGCCGAGACCCTCGCGGTGATCGCCCTGGGCGACACCCCGCACCCGCTGGGCGGCTGCGCGCCCGGCAGCGTGCTCAGCGGCGTGCTGACCGCTCTGGCGGCGTCCGTCGGCGCGGGGGAGGACCGGAGCCGCGAGCGGCTGGCCCGGTTGCAGAACCGGCTGTTCCTCCACTCCTGGAACAACCCGAATGCCGCGGCGGTGTGCCGGGCCGCCGCCGCCGTCCTGCTGGTCGAGCCCGCGCTGCGCCGGCCGGCCGTGGAGCTGCTGGTCGGGGCGGTCGACGTGAGCGCCGAGGACCTGGGCGACCGGCTGGTCCGGCTGCTGGCGGACCGTCCGGCGCTCGCCGTGCGGGCCGCCGAGGAGCTGGGCCGCAAGGCGCAGTACGGGTGGGCGAGGACCGCCCCCGCGCTGGCCGCCGCCCGCCGGCTGGCCCCGGACGGCTCGTTCGCCGGCGGCGTGCTCGCCGTCGCCCTGGCCCGGGCCGGCGCCCGCGACCGCTGGTCCGAGCCGTGGCGGGCGCTGTTGCACGAGCTGCGCCGCCACCCCGAGCCGGACGTCCGCGACGAGGCGCACACGATCCGCACCGACACCGACTGACCGGTCACCGAGCGTCACCCCCGGTGCCGTCCCGATTCGCCGAGCGGTCCGCGGGCGGGTGCACTGGAGGCACAGGACCCGCCAGCCCCCGGGAGACCGCCATGCGTTGGGGAACCGCCGCCGTCGTCGCAGCCGCCGCCGCAGGGACCGGAGCGGCGGCGTTCCTGCTGCTCGGCCGGAAGATGTCGGACCAGGTGGTGCAGCCGGGCGCGGTCGAACCGCCGCCGGCGGTCACCGTGCACGAGCTCGGCCCGGGCCGGGTCACGCTGACCGCGACCCCGGACACCGTCCGCCGCGGCCACTACGCGCTGGAGTGGGGCCTGGGCGGCCACGCCGTGGTCGGCGAGGTGCTCGGCTCCGGCGGCGGGACGGTCACCCGGCGGTTGGAGCGGGCCGAGCACGGCACCCTCGCCGTCGGCACCGAAGTCCGGCTCACCCCCCGGGTGCTGCTCGGCGATCCGCGCACCGCGCTCGGCCTGGACTACTCCGAGACGGCCGTGGCCGGCGAGCTCGGCGCCTTCCCGGCCTGGCGCACCGCCGGCATCCGCGGCACCTGCGTGGTGCTGATCCACGGCGCGGCCGCCGACCGCTCGCAGGCGCTGCCCGTGCTGCCGCTGCTGCACACGCTGCGGCTGCCCACCCTGACGGTCACCTACCGGGGCGACGCGGGCGCGCCCGCCTCCCCGGACGGGCTGGGGCACTTCGGCGAGACCGAGTGGCAGGACGTCGACGCGGCGATCCGCGCCGCACTCGACCAGGGCGCGGGCCGGGTCGTGCTGTACGGCTGGTCGGTCGGCGCGACCGTCGCGCTGTACACCGCCGCCCGCTCCGCCCGGCGGGCGCAGATCGCCGGACTGGTGCTGGACTCGCCGGTGCTGGACTGGCCGGAGTCGGCGCGCCGGGCGGCCGGCCGCGGCGGGGCGTCCCCGATGCTCGCCGAACTCGGCGCGCTCGCCGCCCAGGGCCGCACCGGCGTGGACCTGGCGGGCTTCGCCCGGATCGCGTCCGGCGCCGACCTGCCCGCGCCCACCCTGCTGCTGCAGAGCCCGGACGACCCGATCAGCCCGTGGGCGGCCGCCGAGCGGCTCGCGGCCGAGCGCGCGGACCTGGTCAGCCTGCACTCGGTGCCACACGCGCAGCACGCCGCGCTGTGGAACGCCGACCCGGCCCGGTACACCGAGGCGCTGCGCCGCTTCCTCACCCCGCTGCTGTGACCTCGGGAGGGGAACCGGAACCGGTCCCACCGCGTCCTGTTCCCGAACCCGTCGCGGAGCGATCACATCAAGCGCCATGTCCATGCCGGAAAGCGGAGTGGTTCGTCCCGCTTTGGACCCGCTTGTCCCCCCGCCGTTCGAACGGTTCGGACAATGCGCCGAGACAGCCCGGCAGTCGATGTGACAGAAGGCCCGTGCAAGGGGAAGACTGCACGGCGTGACGTCTCGGAACCCGCGCGACCGTGATGCCCCGCACCCGCCCCACCGCACCGGTGCGACGGTGACCCGTCTGCCCGGAACGGCCGTCGGGCGTGCGGAGGGCACCGTACCCGCAGCCAACCGCCGCCGGGTACCCGCCAAGCCCGGACGGGGCCGAGTGCCCGTCCCGGACGGCTTCCCCGCACCCGCCGAGCTCGCCCCGCTGGCCCGCCGGATGCTCGCCGACGCGGTCCGCGTCGCCCGCTGGGCCGGCGACCTCACCGAGGTCGACAAGCGCGGCGAGCTCCTCCCCGAGGACGCCCGCGCCGCCGGCCGCGCCCTCGCCATGACGGTCGGCGCCGCCGCCAACGCCTGGGGCCAGGCGCTGCTGGTCGGCCTGGTCGAGCTCCGCGACGGCGGCGCCGGGCCCGGCTGGCGGCTGCACGCCTGGGAACGCGACGACGAGGCCGTCGTCCGCGGCTGGTCCGCGCTGTTCGACGCCTGGACGCTGCTCGCCCCCGTGCCGCCCGCGGCGCTGCGCGGCGTGTTCGCCCAGCTGGCCGGCCAGGCCGTCGACCAGGCCCCGCAGCTGCTGTCCTTCCTGCACCTGGTGGACGGGCCGGTCGCCGACAGCGAGCTGCTCGAACTGCTCCGCCGCGGCCTCGACGAGCGCCGCCTCGGCCCCGGCAGCGGCACCTTCCCGCTCTCCCCGGTCCCGCACGCCGCCTCCGCGGTCTCCGCGGTCCGCGGCACCTGCCGGGAACCGCAGATCGACACCCCGCACTCGCCCGCCGAGGTGGCCGCCGTCCTGGACTGGATGCTCGACGGCCTGGCCGCCGTCGGCGCGCTCGGCCGGCAGGACGAGGCCGCCGAGCTCTCCCCGCTCGGCCACTGGGCAGTGCGCGCCAAGCTGGAGGAGATCTGCACCGTCGCGCAGACCGCCGCCGGGCACATCGAACAGAGCGCCCTGGAGCTGCTCAGCGCCTGCGCCGACTACAGCCCCGGCCCGGCCCGCGCCGAGTTCCGCGCCTGGGTCGCCGCCCGCCCCGCCGACCGGGCCGTCGCCGAACTCCTGGAAGCCGCCCGCGGTGAGGACGCGCTGGTCCGCGGCCTGGCCTTCGAGGCGCTGCGGGTGGTGGCCGGCTCCACCGCCGAGCAGGGCGTCCGGGCCGCCGTCGAGGAGGCCGTGCTGCGGCCCTACGCGCTGCTCTGGCTGGCCGAACAGCTGGACGAGGGGGGTGCCTCCCCGGCCGACGTGCTCGGCGCGGAGGACGCCGCCTGGCTCTGGGTGGACACCGCCGCCGCCGTCCTCGACCACGGCGAGACCGACCTGCTGGTCGGCCACGTCGAGGGCGCGTCGGCCGGCGAACCCGTCCGCCTGTTCCACCGCGCCCGCCAGTCCGGCCACCCGCGCGCCGCGAGCGTCCTGACGGCCGTCGCCTCGGTCCACCCCGACCCGGCCGTGGCCCGCGCCGCCCGCCGCAGCGCCTTCTCGGTGCACACCGGCGGGGCCTGAGCCCGGGTAACGCGAAAGCCCCCCGTTCGATTCGAACGGGGGGCTTCCTGCTGTGCGGGTCAGCCGCGGTTCTCGGCGCGGCGGGCGCGGACGACGCCCACCTTCTCGCCGACCTTGCGGCGGATGACCAGCAGCGGCGCCATCGCGGCCAGCGCGATCTGGGCGAGCGCGCCGATGTGCATCAGGGTGTCGCCGCCGGGCAGGCCCGCGGCCCAGGCCGCCAGGCAGCCGATGGAGACCACGATCCAGGCCACCGTCGCGGTGGCCAGCAGGCCCTGCGGCTTCGGGTACTCGATCCGGCTGACCATCAGGTAGGCCACGCCGAAGATCAGCAGCAGGCCGGGGAGGAACGGCGGGTCGAGCAGCACGATCGCGATGACGGTCATCGCGCCCATCGGGCAGGGCATGCCCTGGAAGATCCCCGGTCGCATCTTCACGGCCGAGAACCTGGCGAGGCGCAGCACCACCGCCAGCAGCACGGTCAGCGCGATGAACGCGGACAGCTGCTGGTTGGAACCGGACGAGACCAGGCCCCACACCGCGACGAAGTACGCCGGCGCGATGCCGAAGCTGATCAGGTCGGCGAGGTTGTCGAGCTCGGCGCCGAGCGCGGAGGAGCGCAGCTTGCGCGCCACCAGGCCGTCGAAGAGGTCGCACATCGCGCCGATCAGCAGCAGCGTCACGACGGTGGCGGCGCTGTGCTTGACCGGGGCGTTCGACTCACCGGTGAGGTGCGGCATCAGGATGCCGGTGGTGGTCGAGTAGATCGCCAGGAAGCCGCAGACGGCGTTCCCCAGCGTCAGAAAGTCGGCGGTGGACAGGTGCTGCGGGGAGCGGGGGGCGCGGAGTTCGCGGTCCCGCGCCCAGCGGCGTCGGCGAAGTTCGGTGGATTCCTCGTCACCGAGGCCCACGAGGGTCTCCGGATCAGTCACGGTCAAGGCGAGTCACCCCGGCGGTCGTCTTCTGGCCGACCGTGACGCCGACCTCGACGCCCGCCGGCAGGTAGGTGTCGACGCGGGAGCCGAAGCGGATCAGGCCGACCCGCTCGCCCTGCTCGACCTTGGTGCCGGCGTCCATGTAGGGGACGATGCGGCGGGCGACGGCGCCCGCGATCTGCACCATCTCGATGTCGCCGAGCTCGGTGTCGAAGTGCCACACGACGCGCTCGTTGCGGTCGCTGTCCTTGTTGAACGCCGGGACGAATCCACCGGCGATGTGCTCGACGGACGTCACGTTGCCGGCCAGCGGCGCGCGGTTGACGTGGACGTTGAGCGGGCTCATGAAGATCGCGACGCGGGTGCGGCCGTCCGGCCACTCGTCGATGGATTGGACCACGCCGTCGGCCGGGGAGATCACTCTGCCGGCACCGATCTCACGCTCGGGGTCGCGGAAGAACCACAGCATGCCCGCGCTGAGCGCGCAGGCCGGCACGGCCGCCAGGGCCCACTTGCCGGAACGCCGGGTGAGGGCGGTCGTCACGGCGGCGGTGGCCAGCGTGGGAACGAACCAGGGGGTGGCACCGCGCGCGATGGTGACGCGGGGACGCCGACCCTCGGGGGCGAATCCCTGGGCGGAGGTGTGAGAGGACGGGCTGATGGGCATCGAGGACCTTTAGTCGCGGGCCCCGCGCGGGGAACACAGAATGGCCCCTGGACGAGGGCCACCGCGGGGATCGAGTTGTCTGGGACGGCTGCTGTCCCGGTGGATGCTATCGGGACCTGCCGGTATCTGGGCAAGCCGCCTGCTAGTGGAACTACGCCTGCCTGCCGAGTCGGGCACCTGCTATGTGTACGACCGTAACCGGACCGAGTCCGGTTCCCCAAGAGGTCTCGGGTCACGGGTGATTCACGTCTCAGCGACACGCCGGTCACGGGCCGTGCACGGAAGCGGTCGCCCGGCGCGTACCTGGGGAAACGCGCCGGGCGACCGCATCGAGTGCCGTGCCCCGCCGCGGTCCGACTGACCAGGCCGGGGGCGGGCACGGCCGGGCCGGCGGCGGGCCCGCACGCCCGTCTTCCGGCCCGGTACGGGGGACTGCCTCAGTCGGCGAGCCGGTACTCCTCCAGTAGGCGGCGTCCCACGATCATCTTCTGGATCTCCGCCGTACCTTCACCGATCAGCAGCATCGGGGCCTCCCGGTACAGCCGCTCGATCTCGTACTCCTTGGAGAACCCGTAGCCGCCGTGGATCCGGAACGAGTCCTCGACGACCTCCTTGCAGTACTCGGAGGCGAGGTACTTGGCCATGCCGGCCTCCAGGTCGTTGCGCTGCCCGCTGTCCTTCTTGCGGGCGGCCATCACCATCATCTGGTGCGCGGCCTCGACCTTGGTGGCCATCTCGGCGAGCTTGAACTGGATCGCCTGGTGCTCGGCGATCTTCTTTCCGAAGGTGGTGCGCTGCTGGGCGTAGGCGATGCCCAGCTCGAACGCCCGGCGGGCCACGCCGCAGCCGCGGGCGGCCACGTTGACCCGGCCGACCTCGACGCCGTCCATCATCTGGTAGAAGCCCTTGCCGGGGACGCCGCCGAGGATCCGGTCCGCCGGGACGCGGACGTCCTGGAGCACCAGCTCGGTGGTGTCGACGCCCTTGTAGCCCATCTTCTCGATCTTGCCGGGCACGGTGAGGCCGGGGACGGTCTCGTTCGGCCCGAAGCCCGGGGTCTTCTCGATCAGGAAGGTGGTCATGTTCTTGTAGGGCGTGTTGCCGCCCTCGTCGGTCCTGCACAGCACCGCGACGACGCTGGACGTGCCGCCGTTGGTCAGCCACATCTTCTGGCCGTTCAGGACATAGAAGTTGCCGTCCTTGACGCCCTTGGTGGAGATCGCCGAGACGTCGGAGCCGAGGCCCGGCTCGGACATCGAGAAGGCGCCGCGCAGCTCGCCGGCGGCCATCTTCGGCAGGAAGTAGTCCTTCTGCTCCTGGGTGCCGTGCGCGTTGATCATGTGCGCCACGATGAAGTGGGTGTTGACGATGCCGGAGACCGACATCCAGCCGCGGGCGATCTCCTCCACCACCAGGGCGTAGGTGAGCAGCGACTCGCCGAGGCCGCCGAACTCCTCGGGGATGGTCAGCCCGAACAGGCCGAGCTGCTTCATCCCCTCGACGATGGCGGTCGGGTACTCGTCCTTGTGCTCCAGCTCGGTCGCGACCGGAATGATCTCCTTGTCGACGAAATCCCGCACGGTGGCGAGGATGTCCCGCTGGATCTCGGTGAGGCCGTCGGTCTGTGCGAGGCGTCCCATCGTGCGGCTCCGTGACTGCTCAAGAGGGGTGGGGTTGGGGGGCTCCGCGGCGCGTGGCTGCCGCGGAGCCCCCGGGAACCGGGTAGGGGCAGGGCCGATGACGGCGGCCCGCCCGTCCGGGGTCTGGAAGGGGCGTCAGGCCAGCGGCTCGGGGCGTCCCGGCTGCTCGCCGCCGCGCTCCTCGACGTACGTCTCGGTCGGCACCATCACCTTGCGGCGGAAGATGCAGACGACGGTGCCGTCCTGCTTGTAGCCCTTGGTCTCGACGTACACGATGCCGCGGTCCGGCTTCGAGGTGATGTTCTTGGCCAGGACGGTGGTCTCGCCGTAGAGGGTGTCGCCGTGGAAGGTCGGTGCGATGTGGCGCAGCGACTCGATCTCCAGGTTGGCGATCGCCTTGCCGGAGACGTCCGGGACGGACATGCCCAGCAGCAGCGAGTAGACGTAGTTGCCGACCACCACGTTCTGTCCCTGCACGGTGGTGGTCGCGTAGTTGGCGTCCAGGTGCAGCGGGTGGTGGTTCATGGTCAGCAGGCAGAAGAGGTGGTCGTCGTACTCGGTGACGGTCTTCCCGGGCCAGTGCTTGTAGACCGCGCCGACCTCGAACTCCTCGTAGGTGCGTCCGAACTGCATGGCTCAGCTCTCCGGGATCTCGAACTTGGTGGTGCGCTGCATGCCCGCGGCACGGCCCTTGCCGGCGATGACCAGGGCCATCTTGCGGCTGGCCTCGTCGATCATCTCGTCGCCGAGCATCGCGGAGCCCTTGGCGCCGCCCGCCTCGGAGGTGCACCAGTCGTAGGCGTCGAGGATCAGCTCGGCGTGGTCGTAGTCCTCCTGCCCGGGCGAGTAGATCTCGTTCGCGGCGGCGACCTGGTCCGGGTGCAGCACCCACTTGCCGTCGAAGCCGAGGGCGGCGGAGCGGCGGGCGACCTCGCGGTAGCCCTCCTGGTTGCGGATCTGCAGGTAGGGGCCGTCGATGGCCTGCAGGTCGTTGGCGCGGGCGGCCATCAGGATGCGCATCAGGATGTAGTGGTAGGCGTCGGCGCCGTAGCCGGGCGGCTGCTCGCCGACCACCAGGGACTTCATGTTGATGGAGGCCATGAAGTCGGCCGGGCCGAAGATGATGGTCTCCAGGCGCGGCGAGGCGGCGGCGATCGCGTCGACGTTGATCAGGCCCTTGGCGTTCTCGATCTGCGCCTCGATGCCGATCTTGCCGACCTCCAGGCCGACGGTCTTCTCGATCTGGGTGAGCAGCAGGTCCAGGGCGATCACCTGCTGGGCGTCCTGCACCTTGGGCAGCATGATGCAGTCCAGGTTGTTGCCGGCGCCCTCGACGACCGTGATGACGTCGCGGTAGGTCCAGTGCGTGGTCCAGTCGTTGACCCGGACGACGCGGGTCTTGCCGCCCCAGTCGCCGTTGTTCAGGGCGTCCACGATGGTGTGGCGGGCGCTCTCCTTGACCAGCGGGGCGCAGGCGTCCTCCAGGTCCAGGAAGACCTGGTCGGCGGGCAGGCCCTGGGCCTTCTCCAGGAAGCGCGGGTTGCTGCCGGGCACGGCCAGGCAGGAACGGCGCGGACGGAGACGGTTCACAGTCATTGGGGAGTTTCCTTCCGGGTCAGCTGGTCGCGGCGGTGGTCGCGGCCCACGGCTGAAGCCTGTTGGCCAGCCGGATCTCGTCCACGATCCGGCCGATGATGGTGGTGATGCCGAAGTCCTTGGGTGTGAACACGGCAGCGACTCCGGTGGCCTTGAGGGCCTCGGCGTCCGCTGCGGGGATGATTCCACCCACGATCACCGGCACATCCTCCACCCCCGCGCGGCGCAGCCGCTGCAGGACGTCCGGCACCAGCTCGGGGTGCGCGCCGGAGAGGATGGACAGCCCCACGCAGTGCACGTCCTCGGCGACGGCCGCGGAGACGATCTGTTCGGGCGTCAACCGGATGCCCTGGTAGACCACCTCGAATCCGGCGTCACGGGCCCGCACGGCGATCTGCTCGGCGCCGTTGGAGTGCCCGTCCAGGCCGGGCTTGCCGACCAGCAGGCGGAGCTTGCCGGCGCCGAGCTCGGCGGCGGTGGCGGCCACGGCCTCGCGCACGGCGGCGAGTTCGCCGCCCGGCTCGGCGGCGACCGCGACCGGCGCGCCGCCGACCCCGGTGGGGGCGCGGTACTCGCCGAACACCTCGCGCAGCGCGAACGACCACTCGCCGGTGGTGGCGCCGGCCCGGGCACAGGCCAGGGTGGCCTCCATCAGGTTCTCCTCGGTGACGGCCACCTCCTTCAGCCGGGCCAGCGCGGTCTGCACCGCGGCCTCGTCCCGACTGCCGCGCCAGGCCTCCAGGTTGGCCAGCACGGAGCGCTCGGACGCCGGGTCGACCACCATGATGGCGGTGTCCAGGTCGGCGGTGAGCGGGCTGTCCTCGGTGGTGTCGAAGCAGTTGACGCCGACGATCCGGTCCTCGCCGGCCTCGATCCGGGCCCGCCGGGCGGCGTGCGAGGCCACCAGGTTGGACTTCAGGTAGCCGGACTCGACGGCCGGGATCACCCCGCCCATCCCCAGCACCTTGGCGATCTCCGCCTCGGCGCCGGCCAGCAGTTCCTCGGTCTTCGCCTCGACCACGTGCGAGCCGTTGAACAGGTCGCCGTACTCCAGCAGGTCCGACTCGTACGCCAGCACCTGCTGGATGCGCAGCGACCACTGCTGGTCCCACGGCCGCGGCAGGCCCAACGCCTCGTTCCAGGCCGGGAGTTGGACGGCGCGCGCGCGGGCGTCCTTGGACAGCGTGACGGCCAGCATCTCCAGCACGATGCGCTGGACGTTGTTCTCCGGCTGCGCCTCGGTCAGGCCCAGCGAGTTGACCTGCACGCCGTACCGGAAGCGCCGCTGCTTGGCGTCCTCGATGCCGTAGCGCTCGCGGGTGACCTTCTCCCAGAGCCGGGTGAAGGCCCGCATCTTGCACATCTCCTCGACGAAGCGGACGCCCGCGTTGACGAAGAAGGAGATCCGGGCGACCACCTCGCCCATCCGCTCGGCCGGGACCTGCCCGGAGTCGCGGACGGCGTCCAGGACGGCGATCGCGGTGCACATCGAGTAGGCGATCTCCTGGACCGGGGTGGCCCCGGCCTCCTGCAGGTGGTAGCTGCAGATGTTGATCGGGTTCCACTTCGGGATGTTCGCGACCGTGTAGGCGATCATGTCGGTGATCAGCCGCACGGACGGGCCGGGCGGGAAGACGTGCGTCCCGCGCGACAGGTACTCCTTGACGATGTCGTTCTGGGTGGTGCCGGTGAGCCCCGCGATGTCCGCGCCCTGCTCCTCGGCGACCACCTGGTACAGCGCCAGCAGCCACATGGCGGTGGCGTTGATGGTCATCGAGGTGTTGGTGCGCTCCAGCGGGATCCCGTCGAACAGGGTCCGCATGTCGCCCAGGTGCCCGACCGGCACGCCGACCCGGCCGACCTCGCCGCGGGCGAGGACGTGGTCGGAGTCGTAGCCGGTCTGGGTCGGCAGGTCGAAGGCCACCGACAGGCCGGTCTGGCCCTTGGCGAGGTTGCGCCGGTACAGCGCGTTGGAGTCGCTCGCGGTGGAGTGGCCGGCGTACGTGCGCATCAGCCAGGGGCGGTCGCGTTCCTGAGCGCCCATCAGATGTTCCTGCTGGGCTTGTTGTTCCGCTCGTCGAGCTCGCGGAAGAGGTTGATCCTGTCGAGGTGCTTGGCGCGGAACTCGTGGTCGCGCACGCCCAGGCCCTCCTCGGGGGCCAGGCAGAGCACGCCGACCTTGCCCTGGTGCTTGTTGTGGTGCACGTCCAGGGCGGCCTGGCCGGTCTCCTCCAGGGAGTAGACCTTGGAGACGGTCGGGTGGATCTTGCCCTTGGCGATCAGGCGGTTGGCCTCGAACGCCTCGCGGTAGTTGGCGAAGTGCGAGCCGACGATGCGCTTCAGCGACATCCACAGGTAGCGGTTGTCGTACTGGTGCATGAAGCCGGAGGTGGAGGCGCAGGTGACGACGGTGCCGCCCTTGCGGGTGACGTAGACGGACGCGCCGAAGGTCTCCCGGCCGGGGTGCTCGAAGACGATGTCGACGTCCTCGCCGCCGGTGAACTCGCGGATCTTCGCGCCCAGGCGCTTCCACTCGCGCGGGTCCTGGTTGTTCTCGTCCTTCCAGAACTTGTAGCCCTCGGCGGACCGGTCGATGATCGCCTCGGCGCCCATGGCCCGGCAGATGTCGGCCTTGGCGTCGTTGGAGACCACGCAGATCGGGGTGGCGCCGCCGGCCAGCGCGTACTGGGTGGCGTACGAGCCGAGGCCGCCGCTGGCGCCCCAGATCAGCACGTTGTCGCCCTGCTTCATGCCCGCGCCGTTGCGCGAGACCAGCTGGCGGTACGCGGTGGAGTTGACCAGGCCCGGGGAGGCGGCCTCCTCCCAGCTGAGGTGCTTGGGCTTGGGCAGCAGCTGGTTGGTCTTCACCAGCGCGAGCTGGGCCAGGCCGCCGAAGTTGGTCTCGAAGCCCCAGATGCGCTGCTCCGGGTCCATCATCGTGTCGTTGTGGCCGTCGGGGGACTCCAGCTCGACCGACAGGCAGTGCGCGACGACCTCGTCGCCGGGCTGCCAGGCGTTGACGCCGGCGCCGGTGCGCAGCACCACGCCCGCCAGGTCGGAGCCGACCACGTGGTACGGCAGGTCGTGACGCTTCGTCAGCGGGGAGAGCCGGCCGTAGCGCTCCAGGAAGGAGAAGGTGGAGACCGGCTCGAAGATCGAGCTCCACACGGTGTTGTAGTTGACGGCGCTGGCCATCACGGCGACCAGGGCCTCGCCCGGGCCGACCTCGGGCAGCGCGACGTCGTCCAGGTGGAGCGACTTGCGCGGGTCCTTGTCGCGGCTGGCGAGGCCGGCGAACATCTGCTCCTCGTCCTTGTGGAGCGTCACGGCCCGGTAGGACTCGGGCAGTGCGAGGCCCGCGTAGTCGGCGGACGTGGCGTTGCCGCTGAGGATCGCGTCGAGAATTTCCTGCATGGCTGCCTCCGAAGGCGTACCTGTGCGAGGGACACAGGGCGTCTGGGGGAGCCGGGAGCGGACACCGGCTTCGCTGAGGGTCTGAGGGGTCGGGTACTGCGGTGGTGCGACGAAAGGGTGGAGTCGCAGGTGCATGCCCCCCGGGTCGGGGGACGCCGGACGACGGCGCGCCGAGGTGGGGAGCCGCGGCGCCGCGACCGGTGGCAACAAGGTAGTGGCACCCTGTGCCACTCGTAAAGACACGGGGTGCCAACTTCTTGAGTGAGTCAGGACACGCCGACCGGAGGGTTGGCGGGAACGCCCGAAGGCCCGCTCCCGGAACCGGGAACGGGCCTTCGATTCTGCTTGTCGCCTGCTGAAACTGCCTGGATTACATGGTGTTTCGGCCCGCCAGCGCGGCCCGGATCGAATCCACCACGGTCTCCAGCGGGGCGTCCGTGCGGGCCACTGTGATCAGTACCTCACCGCTCGGGCTGGCACTCAGTGCGCTCACGGCAGCGGAGTCCTCCGGCGTCACTCCGTCACCATTGGCACCGGGTGCCAGCGTGGTGCCGCGGCGGCGGGCGCCGCTCGGCGGGGTCGGCCAGAACGTTCCCCGGATCACCTCGAAGGAGTGGTCGAGCTGCGCCTCCACGTCGCCGTGCCCGCCGGCCCGCAGCCAGCGCCGCAGCACGTGGTTGTGCGCCGCGACCACCGCCGCCGCCGACACCTCGGCCAGCATCGAGTCGTCGTCCCCGCCGCGCTGCCAGCCCGGCGGGGTCTGCTCGGCCGCGTCGAACCGGCCCAGCAGGTAGCGGGTGAACAGCCGCTCGTACCGGGAGACCACCGCGATCTCCCGCTCGCGCAGCGCCGGGACCTGCCGGATCAACTGGTAGCGGGCCACCGACATGTCCGGGGTGGAGGCGTACATCCGCAGCACCTCCTTGATGCCCCGGCACACCACGTCCAGCGGGTGCTCCTCCGGCTCGGCGCTGGCCAGCAGGTCGGCCACCCGCACCAGGGTGTCGTCGTGGTCCGGGAAGATCGCCTCCTCCTTCGACCGGAAGTACCGGAAGAAGGTGCGCCGGGCCACCCCGGCGGCGGCCGCGATCTGATCGACCGTCGTCTCCTCGTACCCCTGGGTGGCGAACAGCTGCATGGCCGCCGCCGTGAGGTCCTGGCGCATCTGCAGCCGCTGGGCGGCGGCCCGGCGACTGCCCGCCCCGGACTCCACCCCCGACCGCGACTGGTCCGGCCCGGCGGCCGGCTGCTGCTGCTGGGAAGGCGAGGTCTGGCGATCCATGTCCGGAACGCTACACGCCCCCGGTGCCGCCCCCGCCGGCCTGGCCCTGCGCACCGGCGCCGCGGGCGGCACCACCGCGGGCCGCGGCCACCGCGAGGAGACCGCGCCGGCACCCCAAGGGGGCCTCGGCGCAGCCGGGTTGACGCCCTCGCCGGGCGGCGGCCGACGGCCCGGCGAGGGCGCCGGACGGCCGGTCATCGCCGTGCGTGGTCGCGGAAACCGCGACCGGTCTTGCGGCCCAGGCAGCCCGCCGCGACCAGGTGCTCCAGCAGCGGCGCGGCCGCCAGGCCCGGCTCGCGGAACTCCTGGTGCAGCACCTTCTCGATGGTCAGCGACACGTCCAGGCCCACCACGTCCAGCAGCTCGAACGGGCCCATCGGGTAGCCGCAGCCCAGCTTCATCGCGGTGTCGATGTCGTCCACCGTCGCGTAGTGCTCCGCCAGCATCCGCACCGCGTCGTTCAGGTACGGGAACAGCAGCGCGTTCACGATGAAACCGGCCCGGTCGCCGCACTCCACCGGGTGCTTGCGCACCTTCGCGCACAGCTCCAGCACCGTCGCCGTGACGTCCTCGGCGGTCAGCACCGTGGAGACCACCTCGACCAGCTTCATGGCCGGCGCCGGGTTGAAGAAGTGCATGCCGATCACGTCCTGCGGACGGGAGGTCGCCGTCGCGCAGGAGATCACCGGCAGCGAGGAGGTGGTGGTGGCCAGCACCGCGCCCGGCTTGACGATCCGGTCCAGGGCGGTGAACAGCTCGCGCTTGACCGCGAGGTCCTCCGCCACCGCCTCCACCACCAGGTCCACGTCCGCCAGGTCCTGGTAGCCGCCGGTCGGGGTGACCAGCGCCAGCGCCGCGTCCCGGGCCTGCTCGGTCAGCCGGCCCTTGGCCACCGAACGCTCCAGCGACTTCGCCAGCTGGGCCTTCGCCCGCTCCGCCTTCTCCTGGCTGCGGGCCGCCAGCAGCACCGGGAGGCCCGCCTTCGCGAACACCTCCACGATGCCTGTCGCCATCGTCCCGCTGCCGCACACGCCGACGCTGCGCACCTCGCGGCCGGCCGGGCGGGCCTCGGCCGCCGCGGCCTCCTCGGCGACCGGCGTCGACGAACCCGGGGCCTCGTAGGTGTAGAAACCGCGGCCCGACTTGCGGCCCAGCAGGCCCGCCGCGACCAGCTGGCCGAGGATCGGCGCCGGGGCGTGCAGCCGGTCCTTCGACTGCTCGTACATCGCCTCCAGCACGGTGCGGGCGGTGTCCACGCCGATCAGGTCCAGCAGCGCCAGCGGGCCCATCGGCAGGCCGCAGCCCAGCCGCATCGCCGCGTCGATGTCCTCCCGGGTGGCGTACCGGGACTCGAACATCGCCGCCGCCTGGTTCAGGTACGCGAACAGCAGGCCGTTGGCGATGAACCCCGCCCGGTCGCCCGCGGCGACCGGCTCCTTGCCCAGGTCCCGGGCCAACTCGGCGACCTGCTCGGCCGCCTGGGGGGACGTCAGCACGGTGCGGACCACCTCGACCAGCTTCATCGAGTGCACCGGGTTGAAGAAGTGCACCCCCAGCACCCGCTCCGGGCGGGCGGTGGCCGCCGCGATCCGGGTCACGCTCAGCGCGGTGGTGCCGGTCGCCAGCAGCGTCTCCGGCGGGCAGATCCGGTCCAGCTCGGCGAACAGGCCACGCTTGAGCTCCAGGTCCTCCGGGACCTCCTCGATCACCAGGTCCGCCTGCGCGGCCGCGGCCAGGTCGTCACCGACCTCGATCAGTGCGAGCAGCGCGGTGCGCTCCTCGGCCGTCAGCCGCCCGCGGGCCACCGCCCGGGCGGTGGACGCCTCGATCCGGGCCAGCGCGCGCACCGCCCGGGTCGGACCGGCCTCCACGCCGATCACCCGGCGGCCGCTGCGGGCCACCGCCACGGCCACCCCGGCACCCATGGTGCCCAGGCCGACCACGGCAACAGTGGGGAAGGGACGCTCCATTGTCCAGACTCCTTGTCATGGGCCCGCGCCGACGGCCCCCGCCACCGCCCGGGCAGCGGGCGTGACAGGGGAGGGTGTGCCGACGGCACGGGAGAAATGAGGGGGAACGGAAGAAGAACAGCGGCGACCCCGCGGTACGGACCGGTCCGCTCCGGTTCCGTCGAGGGGCAGTGCCGTGGTGCTCAGGCGCTCCGACAGGATCATGAAGCGACGCCGACGCGCACACGAGAGAAGAGACGCAGCCCACCGGTGCGGCTCCCGAAGCCCGGCGCTGGCGCGTGCGGACACTGTAGCCCAGCTACTGGCGGGTAGGAAGGGGGAGTTGGCGGCAGGCCGGGTGTCGAGGTGCCCATACTGTGGCCGCAGCTCTCCAAGGAGGACACCATGGCTGTCATGACGACCGAACGCCCTCAGATGGAACTCGCCCAGTTCAGAGAGATCGCCATAACGGCGGAGCGGGAAGAGGTGGTGCTCGAGTTCATCAACGGCAGGATCGGAGTCAAGCCGGTGCCCGACGGCGACCACGGCGAAATCATCATGTGGCTGCTGGAGCGCTGCATGGCCCAGCGCCCGGACCTGCGGCTCTATCCGGAGCAGGGGCTGCAAGTGGCGAGCTACCGAAACGGATTGGCCAAGCCGGACGGTTCGCTCGCGCCCCGGCGCACCTTCGCGGGGCAGGGGGAGTGGGCGGACCCGGCCGGGGTGCTGATGGTGGTCGAGGTGACGTCGTACGATGCCGACGCCAATCGTCGCGACCGCCTGGAGAAGCCGCGGGCGTACGCGGAGACCGGAATCCCGGTGTTCCTGCTGGTCGACCGGGACGAAGGCTCGGTGACGGTGCACAGCGAGCCCTCGCACGGCCGCTACGAGAGCGTCGTGACGCTGGCCTACGGGCACGTGGTGCAGCTGCCGGAGCCGGTGAACGTCACGCTGGAGACCGAGGAACTCAAGGATTTCAGCCGCTGACTCCGCATGCGGAACGGCCCCGCCCGGAGGGTTCCGGGCGGGGCCGTTCGTTCGTGCTGCGGTGTCAGTGCGCCATGACCGGGACGGCGTCCTCGATCTCGGCGGCGGAGTCGTGGTGCTCGGGCTTGCCGGCGTTGATCAGGGTGAAGGCGGTGAGGGAGGCCAGGGCCAGGATGCCGACGGCCCACCAGATCGCGGTGGAGTAGGAGTGGACCTGGGCCTGGAGCGCGAACAGCTTCGGGTCGGTGGCGGCGGCCGCGTGGGACTTGGCCCACTCGGTGCCGGCGCTGTGGGCGACGGTGCTGAGCAGGGCGGTGCCGATCGCGCCGCCGACCTGCTGGGAGGTGTTGACCATCGCGGAGGCGACGCCCGCGTCGCGGGGCTGGACGCCGTAGGTGGCCAGGCTCATGGCGGGCATGAAGGCGGTGCCCATGCCGAGGCCCATCAGGATCAGGCCGGGCAGGATCTGCCAGTACGAGGTGCCGACGTCGATCCGGGTGAGGATCAGCAGGCCGAGCGAGGCGACCAGGAAGCCGGGCGCCATCAGGTAGCGGGCCGGGACCCGGGTCATCAGGCGGGCGCCGATCTGGGTGGAGCCGGTGATCATGCCGGCCACCATCGGGAGGAAGGCGAAACCGTTGACCAGCGGCTTGTAGCCCAGCACGCCCTGCATGTAGAGGGTGAGGAACAGGAACAGGCCGAACATGCCGATCACGGCCATGCCGAGCGAGAGGTAGACACCGCCGCGGTTGCGGTCGGTGAGGACGCGCAGCGGCAGCAGCGGGGCCTTGACCCGGCTCTCGACGAACGCGAACGCGGTGAGCAGCACGGCGGCGGCGACGAACAGGCCGATGGTGCTGCTGTCGCCCCAGCCCTCGCTCTCGGCGCGGGTGAAGCCGTAGACCAGGGAGACCAGGCCGGTGGTGACCAGCAGCACGCCGGGGATGTCGAGGCGGTTGCGGTTGAGGCCGACGGCGGGCTCGCGGATCACCAGGATCGCGCCGGCGAGGGCGACCGCGGCGAACGGGATGTTGACGAAGAACGTCCAGCGCCAGTTCAGGTACTCGGTGAGGGCGCCGCCCAGGATCAGGCCGATCGCACCGCCACCGCCGGCGACGGCGCCGAAGATGCCGAACGCCTTGGCGCGCTCCTTGCCGTCGGTGAACATGACCGCGAGCAGCGACAGCGCGGCGGGGGCGAGCATCGCGCCGAACACGCCCTGCAGGGCGCGGGCGCCGAGCAGCATGGAGGTGTTGACGGCCGCGCCGCCGAGCGCGGAGGCCGCGGCGAAGCCGACCAGGCCGACCATGAAGGTCCGGCGGCGGCCCCACAGGTCGGCGATCCGGCCGCCGAACAGCAGCAGTCCGCCGAAGGCCAGCGCGTAGGCCGTGATGACCCACTGGGTGGTGCTGTCGGCGAAGCCGAGGTCTTCCTTGGCGCGCGGGAGGGCGATGTTCACCACGGTGGCGTCGAGGACGACCATCAGCTGGGCCAGCGCGATGAAGAGCAGGGCCTTCCAGCGACGTGGATCCGGCTGGAGGGTTTCGGACATGGAGGTACCCACCTGTGTGTGCGAGAGCGTACGAGACGTGCGAAAGCGTGCGGTCGGCAGCCGGCCCGGTCGGGCGGTCTGCCGCAAGTCGTGCGTGCGGAGCGGAAGTCGAGCGCGAGGAAGGTCAGGCGCGCTGCGTGAGGTCCTCCAGGGTCACGGCACAGCCGGGCAGCGCGGACGAGGCGGCGGCGGTGCGCAGCCCGTCCAGCAGGAGCTGGAGGTGCCGGTGGACCAGTCGGTCCAGGTCGAGGCAGGCGGTGCCGGGGAGCGGTCGGGTGAGCTGGGAGACGGCGACCACGATGTCGCCGGCCCCGATGTCGGCGCGGAGCAGCCCGTCGGCCTGCGCGCGGAGCACCAGGTCGTCGGTGGCCTGCTTAATCTCGGCGCGGGCGTCGGCGAGTTCGGGGTCGTTCGGGTCGATGGTGCCGGACAGCAGGGAGCACAGCGCGCCGATCCGTTCGTCGGCGGCGGCGTGCACGAAGCGGCTCAGCGCGGCGAAGGAGTCGGGCTCCTCGGCGGTGGCCGCGTGCGCGTGCGCCACGATCCGGTCGATGACGGCGAGCGACACCTGGTGGATCAGGGCGCGGCGGTCGGCGAAGTTCCGGTAGAGCGTGGCGTTGCCGACGCCGGCCCGGCGGGCGATCTCGTCGAGCGGGGCCATCGCCCCGTACTCGACGAAGGCCTCGCGGGCCGCGGCGAC
This sequence comes from Kitasatospora sp. CB02891, assembly GCF_002803145.1. Classification (NCBI taxonomy): domain Bacteria; kingdom Bacillati; phylum Actinomycetota; class Actinomycetes; order Kitasatosporales; family Streptomycetaceae; genus Kitasatospora; species Kitasatospora sp. CB02891. Next base: position 97,343 of record NZ_NNBO01000018.1, read on the forward strand.
GATCAGTGCGCGGTTGCGGGTGGCGTCCGCGCGCCGGCGGGGAGCGGCGACGGTGGTCATGAGTGCGGTGCTCCCTTCGACCGGCGGGCGGCGGAGAGTGGGGAGGTATTCCCCGGTTCTGCTTGGACAGAGGTTCAAACGGGGACTCGGTCCCCGGAATTTCATCTTTTTATGTGAGCTGCGTCACATTCAGGTTTGCACGGACGAGTGACGTCTCGGCGGGGTCGCCCGCGCGCCGCATCGCCGCAGGCCAGCATGGGCGCATGAGCACCGTGAAGCCGCGCGCCGAGCGCGCCGCCGAGGCCCGGTTGGCCGCCACCAGGATCGAGGCCGAGGGCGTCGACGGGGTGATCGTCGGCTGGGTCGACAACTCCGGCGTCACCCGGGTCAAGTCCGTGCCCGTCCGCGGCCTGGAGAGCGCCGCCCGGTGGGGCGTCGGCGCCGCGCCCTGCTTCGACGCGTTCCTGGTCGACGACTCGCTCGCCCCGTCCGGCAGCCCGGTCGGCGACCTGCGGCTGGTGCCCGACCTGGCCGCCCTGCACCGGCTCGCCGCCCAGCCCGGCTGGGCCTGGGCCCCCGGCGACCGCTGGACCCAGCAGGGCGAGCCGCACCCGGGCTGCCAGCGCCGGTTCGCCCGCCGCACCGCCGAGGCACTCGCCGAGCGCGGGCTGACGGTGCAGGCCGGCATCGAGGTCGAGTGGATCGTCGAGGGCGGCGAGGCCGGCCCCGCGTACGGCATGCGCCGCCTGATCGGGAACAGTGACTACCTGCGCGACCTGCTGCGCACGCTGCGCGAGCAGAAGGTGACGGTGCTCCAGCTGCACCCCGAGTACAGCGACGGCCAGTTCGAACTGTCGGTCGCCCCCGGCGGGCCGGTCGAGGCCGCCGACACCGCCCTGCTGGTCCGGCACACCGTGCAGGCCGTCTCGCTGCGGCACGGGCTGCGCGCGAGCTTCGCGCCGCTGGTCGCCGCCGACGGCGTCGGCAACGGCGGCCACCTGCACCTGAGCCTGTGGCGCGACGGCCAGAACCTGGGCCACGGCGGCAGCGGCCCGCACGGCCTCACCCGGGAGATGGAGGCGTTCCTCGCCGGGGTGCTGGCCGAACTGCCCGCACTGCTCGCGCTCGGCGCCCCGTCGGTGGCCAGCTACCTGCGGCTGGTGCCCGGCCACTGGTCCGGCCCGCACCGCTGCTGGGGGCTGGAGAACCGGGAGGCCGCGCTGCGGCTGATCACCGGCTCGGCCCCCGAGCAGGCCAACGCCGAGGTCAAGTGCTTCGACGCCGCCGCCAACCCCTACCTGGCGGTCGGCGGCGTGCTGGCCGCCGGCCTGGCCGGCCTCGGCGACGCGCTGCGACTGCCCGCCGAGACCACCGGCGACCCCGACGGCGTCGCCGAACGGCTGCCCGCCACGCTCGGCCAGGCGGTGGAAGCGCTGCGCAAGTCCCAGGTGCTGCGCGCCGCGATGGGGGAGTCGCTGTGGCAAGCGGTGATCGACGTCCGGGAGGCGGAGATCGCCCGGTTCGCGGACCGCCGCCCGGCGGAGATCATCGAGGCGGTCCGCTACCGGTACTGACGCCCCGTCAGCCGAGTGAGCGGTCCGGCAGCGCGAGCGGGGCCGGCGCCTCGCGGACGCGCGGGGCCAGGTCGGAACAGGCCTCGGGGCGGTCGGCCCCTCATGCCGATCCGCTGCCCGGTGTGCCATGCAGCGTCGAAGGAGTCGTCGTCGGGGTGCGGACGGGCCCGTGCGCGGTCGGCCGTGTTGTCGTCCCGTTGCTCCACCCCGGACCCGGGCCGGGTCAGTCCGGCGCGGGCACCGTCCAGCCCGGGCAGCGGGCGATCGCCGTCAACTGGTCGAGGGTCAGCAGCGGCGCCCGGCCGGCGTCGGGGCTGCCCGCGCCCGCCGGGTTGACCGCCGTGACCCGGACCCGTCGGCCGTCGGGGCGCAGCACGTCGACGACCGTCTCGGTGGAGCCCTGAGTGCCGGGGACCGGACGGTTGGCGACGCTGCGGATGCGGGTGTCGTCCGGCAGCGTCGGGGCGTCGGCGAACCAGTCCAGCACCGACCGGTCGGCCGCCTCCTCCTGGAGCCGCAGGACGACCGTCCGGTCCCCGTCGGCCAGCGTCGCCGTCTGCTCGGCGCCGGCGGTGCTGGACAGCACCTTCAAGCCCGGCGGCAGCAGGTCGGGCCGCTGGACGGAGGCGTCGGTGGACGTGGAGTTCGGCATCACCGCCAGCAGCTGCGACGCGATGGTGCGCCAGCCGGGATCGGTGGCCAGCGAGGACAGCGCGGCGGCGCTCAGCAGCGGCTCCGGCCGGTTCGGGGCGCCCCCCCGGCGGGCCGCGTTGTGCGAGGTGGCGGTGATCGTCATCCCGTCCGCGGTGACCCACTCGACGGCGGTGAACCGCCACGGATTCGCGTCTTCCCCGGCGTACCGCATGACGGCCACCGTGCCGCCGTCCGGCTGGGGCGTCTGCCGGCACTCCAGCCCGGTGAACGGGGACTGGTCGCACGGCTGGATCGCCCCCCGGTGGGGATTGAAGACGCCCACCGACAGCAGGCTCTGTCCCTGGCCGTCGTCCAGCACCAGTTCCGCCCACGCCCGGTTCGTCGGGAACGCCGCCGAGCCCTGCGTCGAGCCGTCCGAGCGGACGATCCTCAGCCCCTTCGGCAGCCGCTCCGCCACCGCCGAGGCCAGGTGCGCCTCCTGCGGGATCCGGGCGGCGTCCGGCGGGTCGCTGACGGGCGGGGACGGGACGGGCGAGGCCGCCGGCCCCGTGCCGTTCGTCTGCAGGGCGGACGGCAGGACGGCGGCGCCCAGCCCGCTCACCGCCAGCACGGCCGCGGCCGCGCCCAGCGCCAGCCGGCGGCGCTGACGGCGCCGGCCCCGGGTCGCGCCGCCCATGGCCAGTCGCGGGGTGTCCGGGACGAAGCTCTCCCCGGTCTCGTGGAAGACCTGGCAGAGCTGGTCCTCGAAGTCGTGCTCGGGCAGTGCGGGCATGCGTGATCACCGTCTCCGGGGGCAACAGGGGAAGGACAGGACGGGCACTGACCGGGCGTCAGCGCTGGGCGAGGTCGGCCAGGCCCTCGCCCAGCAGGGTCCGCAGCCGGGCCAGCGCCCGGGAGGCCTGGGAACGGACCGCGCCCGGACGGCAGCGCAGGATCTCCGCCGTCTCCTCGACACTGACGTCCTCCCAGTACCGCAGCACCAGCACCGCACGGTCCCGCGGCGCCAGCTGGGCCAGCGCCTGGAGCAGCGTCATCCGCAGCGTGCTGTCGTCCTGCGGACCCGGCAGGTCCGGCAGTTCGGCGACCGGGCGCTCGGTCGAACTGCGCCGCCGGTGATGGTCGATGAACTGCCGGTACAACACGCCCTGCGCGTAGCCCGCCGGATTCTCGATCGCCCGTCCGCCGAACAACCGCCCAGGTCGACGCCACACCACGTACATCCGGCTCAGCGTCTCCTGCACCAGGTCCTCGGCGAGATGGGTGTCACCACCCGTCAGCAGACAGGCCGAACGGTACAGCGCGCCGGACCGGTTGGCGGCGAACTCCGCGTACTCCAGGTCGCCGCTGCGCCCTGCTGCTCCTGCCACGTCTGCTGTTCTCCCCCGGCTCCGTGCCTTGTCACCCTTCAGACGGAACGGACCGCCGGGGGCGTCACGGGGCCGACGCGGAAATTTCTGCCGGACGCCGCCGGACTTCCGCGGACCGGACTTCTGGCGGTCGGACTTCTGCCGGTCGGACGCGGAGCGCCCGGACCTCAGCGGGCCGGGCGCTCGCCCGCGCCGCGGCAGAACGGGCAGGCCCGGCTGCCGTGGCAGTCGCCGCAGCGGGCCCGGCCCTCGGTCCGGCCGCCCCAGGTGACGCCGCCCATCGTCCAACCGCGGCCCCAGCAGCGATCGCACCAGCCCAGGCCCTCGCACTCCGGGCACAGTTCGTAGCCCGGTCGGACGTCCTCCGGCGCGAGCAGCGGCTCGGGGCGGACGAACACCTCCGGCAGGTGCAGCGCCATCGGCTCCAGGTCGGCCCGGCCCAGCGTCAGGCCGCGCACCGGGTGGAAGTGCAGCCGGATCGTCATCCCGTCCCGCCACGCGTGCAGGACCTTCGAACCGGTCTCGGTGCGCTCCACCGTCCGCTGCCAGTCGGCCAGTCGGGACTCGGCCAGGGCCAGCGGGTCGGGGTCGGTCGGGGTGCGGTCGAAGGCGACCTGGCGGTGGTGGCCGAAGCTCAGCGGATTGCCGAACGCGGTGATGTCCGGATGCTCCGGCAGCACCGCCGGCGGCGCCATCCCGGGCGCCACCGCCTCCAGCAGCGCCGCGAACTCCGCGTACAGCCGCTCGCCGCGCCGCCGCAGCTCCTCCCGCGCCCCGGGTATCTCCTCGGCCGCCATCGTCCGCCCCTCGCTTCGAAGTGCCGTCAACTGGCCGGAGGCGTCCGGATGTTGCTCGGTGCGCGCCGGGCTCGCCGATTCTAGGCACCCGGTGCCGGCCCGGGGGCCGTTTTGCCGACCCGGGACGGTTCGCGAACGGCCGGACGTACCCCTCGCCCGAATGGTACGAAGATCGGATGACAAGTTACTGGCTGGGCGAACGAGTACGCCTGCGAGCGGTCGAGACCGGGGACGGGCCGCTGCTGGCCCGACTGTCCGAGCAGGAGGAGCGCCTCGGCGACCTGCTCAACCCGCCGCGCTCCACCGAGGGTTGGCAGACCTTCGCACGCGAGCACGCCACCGCCGACCCGTCCGGCGACACCTACACCCTGATCGTCGAGTCGCGCGCCGACGGCACCCCCGTGGGCTCGGTCGCCGTCCACCGCGCCGACCCGCGCAACGGCTGGTTCGAGTACGGCATCACCGTCGCCGCCGAGCACCGCCGCCGCGGCTACGCCGGCGAGGCCGTCCGCCTGGTGGTCCGCCACCAGTTCGAGGAACGGCGCTACCGCAAGGCCACCGCCCGGGTCTTCGCCCACAACCACCCCTCCCTGGAACTCCACCGCCACCTCGGCTTCACCGAGGAGGGCCGCCTGCGCGGCCACGCCTTCCTCTGGGGCCGGCCCGCCGACGTGGTGCTGCTCGCCCTGTTCGCCGAGGACTTCACCGCCCGCCACGGCGCCTCCGCGCCGCACTGAACCCCTGCCACCCCGTCACCTCCTGGAAGACCGATGATCGAAGCCTCCCTCTCCGCAGCCCCCGCCCTGTTCCCCGCCTTCGCCGTGCTGGGTCTGATCCTCGGGTTCACGGCCTTACGGCTCGCCCGGCGCCGGCAGTGGCCGCCGGTCGCGGCGGTGCTCCTCGGCCTGTCCCTGGCCGGGGAGACCGCGGCGACGCTGACGCCGACCAACAGCGGGAGCTGGGGATCGGCGACCTGTTCGATCGGCTCCGGGGTGTGGGACACCGCCGTCACCCAGCAGGGGCTGATGAACCTCGCCATGTACGTGCCGGTCGCGTTCTTCGGCGTGCTGACCCTGCGCCGACCGCTGACCGTCCTCGCGGGGTGCGCGGTGCTCTCCGCCGTGACCGAGACCTGCCAGACCCTGCTGGGGACCGGGCGCTCGTGCGACGCCGCGGACCTGGTCGACAACGTCCTCGGCGCGGTCGTCGGCACGGTCGTCGCGGTCGGCTGGCTCTGGCTGCGCCGCCGCAGGCCGTTGTCCGGGCGGCGGGACGCCCTGCACTCCCTCGGCACGGCCGGCACCGGTTTCGCGGCCGTCGCGGTCGTCGTCTGGCTGTACGTGCCGCTGCACAACGACCCGGCGGGCTTCGTCTCGGACCCCTCCTCGCACGATCGGTACGAGACGGCGGAGCGGATCGCCACGCAGCTGTTCGGCCCGGGCACCTGGGTCACGTCCGTCGGTCTGGCCACCGATCCCAAGGTGTCGCCCCAGCCGGTCCTCGCCGCCGTCACCGATCGCGGCAGGTTCCAGGCCGAGTGGCCCGGCGGACGCCTGCTCGTCAGCGCCTCGACCGCCCGCCAGGCCGAGGCGGAGCCCGTCACTCAGGACCGGATCCTCAAGGCCGGCGCCGACTTCGCGGCCACCTGGTTCTCCGACCTGACGCCGACCGCGAGCCCCACCCTCACCCCGACCGACGGCGCCTACCTGCTCAGCTACCGCCGCCACAACAGCGACAACGTCCTGATGCCCATGCGGCTCGACATCACCGTCGCCGCCTCCGGCCGGGTCACGGCGTCGTCCGCCCGCCGGGACGCCGATCCCCAGCTCCCGCACCCCACCGTCACCGCCGAGGCGGCCGAGCAGCGGGCCGTCGCCACCCTGATCGGCTCCCGCGCGGACACCGCGTCGCTGGTGGCCAAGCAGATCGACGGGCAGTGGCGGCCCTGCTGGGCGGTCGAGCTCGTCAAGCCCGGCGAGACCCGGGCGTCGGGCACCGTGGAGTTCGTCGACGCCGTCACCGGTCAACCGGTGGCGCACCAGGGCTGAGCCCCGGTCGGCAGTACTGTCGGACAGGCCCGGCGCCCGCTGTCGACGAAAGAGACGAGCCCCACCGTGTCGAACGCCCCCGTGATCCGCAGCGACGTCCCCGGGTCCTTCTCCTGGGGCGTCTTCCACGAGCGTCACCCCGAGCTCGTTCGGCAGGTCCTCGGCGCGCTGCCGTACGGCCCCGCCGAGCGGGCGGCGGTCGAGCGGCTGCTGGAGGAGAGCACCGGCGGCGTGCTGGAGCCGCTGCAGGAGGAGGCCGCGGACGTCGCGCAGTGGCGGGAGTGGGGAGCGGGCCTGTGGGGGCGGCCCTGGAGCGAGGCGCCGTTCCTGTGGGCGGAGAGCTACTTCTACCGGCGGCTGCTGGAGGCCATCGGGTACTTCCGGCCCGGCGCGTGGCAGGGCATCGACCCGTTCGCGCCGTTCAAGGACGCCGAGTTGGCCGGGTCGGCGGTGGACGACGAACTGGCCGCGCTGAGCAGGCTCGACGGCCTGCCGGAGACCCGCCGGGCGGCGGCGCTGCTGTCGTCCGCGCTGTGGGGCAACCGCGCGGACCTCAGCTTCGGGATCACCGCCGACGCCACCGGGACGGCCGCCGCCGACCTGGTCGCCGACGACAGTGCGACGCTCTGGACCGAGCTGGAACGGGCCCGCGGCGGGCAGGTCTGCGTCATCGCGGACAACGCCGGCCGGGAGCTGCTGCCGGACCTGGTCCTGATCGACCACCTGCTGGCCGGCGGCCTCGCGGCGCAGGTCGTGCTGTACGTGAAGCCGCAGCCGTACTACGTGTCCGACGCGACGACGGCCGACGTCCTCGCCGCCCTCGACCGCCTGCGCACCGCGCCCACGCCGGCCGCCGAGGCGATCGGCGGCCGGCTGTGGCGCGCCATGAACGACGGCGCACTGGTCGTCCGCACCCACCCGTTCTTCTGCGCGCCGCTGCCGTTCCACGCCATGCCGGCCGACCTCCGCGCCGAGCTCGCCGCCGCGACGATGACGATCCTCAAGGGCGACCTCAACTACCGCCGCCTGGTCGGCGATCAACTCCGGCCGCCGACCACGCCGTTCGGCGACACCGTCCGCCACTTCCCGTCCCCCGTCGCCGCCCTGCGCACCCTGAAGTCGGAGGTGGCCGTCGGCCTCACCGCCGCCACCGTCACCCGCCTCGACAACACCGCCACCCCCTGGCGCACCGACGGCCGCCACGCCCTGATCCAGGTCGCCGCCCGCCCGTAGCCGGGAGCGCCGCCGCGCGCGAAATGCCGTGGTGGCCGGTCGGCGGGGGCTGAGACCATGCGGGTCCGACCGCCCCGAGGAGTCCGAACCCGTGCCCACGCCCGCCGATCACCTGGCCGCCGCCCGCGCCGCGAGCGACCCGGCCGCGCTGCGCGCGCTCGCGAGCACCGGCCTGCCCTTCATCGACCAGGCGCTCGCCGCCAACCCGCACACCCCGCCGGACACGCTGACGCAGCTGGCCGGAGTCCGGCACTCGGCGTGGAACGACAATCGGCTGCTGTGGCTGCCGGCCGAGCACCCCGGTGCGGACGACCCGGTGCTGCACGCCGTGCTCGCGGCGGTGGCCGAACTCCTCGCGGCGGGGGAGCGGCCGTACGCGGCCGCGGTCGCGCTGGCGCGGCGGCCCGAGGTGCCGGTCGAGCGGGTGCGGGCGCTGGGGGAGTCGGCCGGGGCCTCGGCGCGGTTGCGCGGGCGGGTGGCGCGGGCGCTGGCCGGGCGGGCGTAAGTTTCACGTCGCCGGTGGCAGCGGCGGATCGGCGGATCGGGTGCGCTCCCACCGGCTGACGCCCAATTTTGCGTTGCTGCAAGGGGGTTGATACCTCTCCTGGCTGCGCACTCCCTTGACACCGCGCGCACCCCTCCCGATATTTGGGAGCGCTCCCACCACCTCCCCCCACCCGAGGAGCCGTCATGTCTCCACCCCGCAACCGGGCCACGGCGCTGAGCGCCGCCCTGCTGCTGCTCACGGCCGGCCTGTCCACCGCCGTGGCGGTGCCCGCGTCGGCCGCCGCCGTCCAGTGTTCGGTGGACTACACCGTCAACGACTGGGGCAGCGGGTTCACCGCGAACCTGGCGATCAACAACAAGGGCGCCGCCGCGCTCAACGGCTGGACGCTCACCTACTCGTACGCCGGCAACCAGACGCTCTCCGGGGCGGGTTGGAGCGGCACCTGGAGCCAGTCCGGGAAGAACGTCACGGTGGTGAACGCCGACTGGAACGGGACGATCCCGGCCGGTGGTTCGGTCAGTGCGGGCGCCAACTTCTCGTACAGCGGCAGCAACGCGGCCCCCACCGCGTTCGCGGTCAACGGGACCAGCTGCACGGGGGCCCACGCGGCCCCGACCACCACGCTGACCAGCCCCGCCCCGGGCGCCACCTACCAGGCGGGCGCGGTGATCCCGCTCTCCGCGACGGCGGGCGCGGCGGACGGCGCGAGCATCGCGAAGGTCGAGTTCTACGACAACACCACGCTGCTCGGCACCGCCACCACCGCCCCGTACGGCTTCAGTTGGACGGGCGCAGCGAGCGGCAGCCACTCGGTGTACGCGAAGGCGTACGACAGTCTCGGGGCGAGCAGCGAGTCGACCCCGGCGGGCATCACGGTGGCGGCGGGGCCGGCCGTCACCGCCACTCCGGTGACGCTGTCGGTCAACCAGGGGAAGACCGGCAGCTTCACGGTGAAGCTGAGCAGCCAGCCGAGCGCGAACGTCACCGTCACCACCACCCGGACGTCGGGCAACACCGGACTGTCCGTCAGTTCCGGCGGGACGCTGACCTTCACGCCGAGCAACTGGTCCACCGCGCAGACCGTCATGCTCACCGCCGACGCCTCCTCCACCGGTGCGGCGACGTTCACCTCGGCCGCCACCGGCTACACCTCCTCGGCGGTGACGGTGACCGAACTGGCCGCCGCGTCCGGGGTGTACAACGACCGGTTCCTGCAGCTGTACAACAAGATCAAGGACCCGGCGAACGGGTACTTCTCGCCGGAGGGCATCCCGTACCACTCGGTGGAGACCCTGCTGGTGGAGGCCCCCGACCAGGGGCACGAGACCACCTCGGAGGCGTACTCGTACCTGCTGTGGCTGGAGGCCCAGTACGGGCGGGTGACCAAGGACTGGTCGAAGTTCAACTCGGCGTGGACGCTCATGGAGACGTACATGATCCCGGGTCACGCCGACCAGCCCACCAACTCGGCGTACAACGCGTCCAAGCCGGCCACCTACGCGCCCGAGCACCCGCTGCCGAGCGACTACCCGTCGGCGATGGACTCCGCCGTCACCCCGGGCAACGACCCGATCGCCGCGGAGCTGAAGAGCGCGTACGGCACCGACGACGTCTACGGCATGCACTGGCTGCAGGACGTCGACAACGTGTACGGCTACGGCAACGCGCCCGGCAAGTGCGAGGCCGGGCCGACCGACACCGGACCGTCGTTCATCAACACCTACCAGCGCGGCGCGCAGGAGTCGGTGTGGGAGACGATCCCGCAGCCGACCTGCGACAAGTTCGCCTACGGCGGCAAGAACGGCTACCTGGACCTGTTCATCAAGGACAGCTCCTACGCCAAGCAGTGGAAGTACACCGACGCGCCGGACGCCGACGCCCGTGCCATCCAGGCCGCGTACTGGGCCGACACCTGGGCCAAGGCGCAGGGCAACGCCGCGCAGGTGGCGACCACGGTGGCCAAGGCCGGCAAGATGGGCGACTACCTGCGGTACTCGTTCTTCGACAAGTACTTCAAGAAGATCGGCAACTGCGTCGGCCCGACCGCCTGCGCGGCCGGCAGCGGCAAGAGCTCCGAGCACTACCTGCTGTCCTGGTACTACGCCTGGGGCGGCGCCACCGACACCTCGGCCGGCTGGGCCTGGCGGATCGGCGACAGCGCGGCGCACGGCGGCTACCAGAACCCGATGGCCGCGTACGCGCTGGTCAACGACCCGGCGATGGCGCCGAGGTCGAGCACCGGCAAGACCGACTGGACCACCTCGATGGCCCGCCAGGTCGAGTTCACCCAGTGGCTGCAGTCCAGCGAGGGCGCCATCGCGGGCGGTGCCACCAACAGTTGGAACGGCAGCTACGACACCCCGCCGGCCGGCACCCCGACCTTCTACGGGATGTTCTACGACGAGGCGCCGGTCTACCACGACCCGCCGTCCAACCAGTGGTTCGGCTTCCAGGCCTGGGGCCTGGAGCGGATGGCCGAGTACTACTGGTCGAGCGGCGACACCAGGGCCAAGGCCATCCTGGACAAGTGGGTGACCTGGGCGCTGTCCCAGACCACCTTCAACGCCGACGGCAGCTTCAGGATCCCGTCCACGCTGGCCTGGAGCGGCAAGCCGGACAGCTGGAACGCCACCTCGCCGGGCGCCAACACCGGTCTGCACGTGAGCGTGGTCGACTTCACCAACGACGTCGGGGTGGCCGGCTCGTACGCCAAGCTGCTGTCCTACTACGCGGCCAAGTCCGGCAACGCGGCGGCGAAGACCGCCGCGCAGAAGCTGCTGGACGGCATGTGGGCCAACAACCAGGACACGCTGGGCATCTCGGTGCCGGAGACCCGCACCGACTACAGCCGGTTCAAGGACTCGGTGTCGGTGCCCGGCGGTTGGACCGGCACCATGCCCAACGGTGATGCGATCAACGGGAGTTCGACCTTCCTGTCGATCCGGTCCTGGTACCGGAACGACCCGTCGTTCGCGAAGGTGCAGAGCTACCTGAACGGCGGTGCGGCGCCGACCTTCACGTACCACCGGTTCTGGGCGCAGGCCGACATCGCCACGGCGATGGCCGCCTACGGCGAGCTGTTCGGCGGCTGACCGAACGCCGGCGGCACCGCCCCGCAGCCCGAGTGCCCGGTCCGACCGACAGCGGACCGGGCACTCGTCCGCTCTAGGCCGATTGTTTTACTACCTCTTGATTTTTGTCATATGGGATGAATAGTCTCCCGGCCATTCGCGCGCCTTCGATCACCCTCGATCGCGTCCGCCGCCAGCCGGAAGGGTCAACCCCTATGAGCGTTCCCCGGATCCGCCGCTCCGCACTCCTCGCCGCAGGTCTCGCACTGGTCACGGCCGGCGCCCTCGCCGGACCCGCGGCAGGCGCGGCCGTGGCGGCCACCCCGGCCGCCACCGGGCAGCCGATGAACTACGTGGTGAACACCAAGGCCAACCACGGGCAGACCAAGAAGGCCGAGCGCGAGATCGAGGCGGCCGGCGGCAGCGTGGTCGCCTCCTACGAGCAGATAGGCGTGGTGATCGCCCGCTCGGGTGACCCCGGCTTCGCTGCCCGGCTCCGCCAGTCGAAGACCATCGACTCGGTCGGCGCCAGCCGCACCGCCGGGATCCAGGCCGCCGACGTCGAGTCCACCGTCGAGGAGACCGCGGTGCCCACCGCCGCCGCCGACGGCAACGAGCCGCTCTGGGCCAACCAGTGGGACATGCGGCAGATCGGCGTCGACCAGGCGCACAAGTCCGCCCTCGGCAACCGCGACGTGGTGGTCGGCGTGCTCGACTCCGGCATCGACGCCACCCACGAGGACCTGGCCGCCGCCGTCGACCCGGCGCTCTCCGCGTCCTGCCTCAGCGGCCGCCCCGACACCAGCTGGCAGTCCTGGCAGCCCACCAGCAGCAGCCACGGCACCCACGTGGCCGGCACCATCGCCGCCGCCAAGAACGGCAAGGGCATCGAGGGCATCGCCCCCGGCGTTCGGGTGGCCGCCGTGAAGGTGGTCGACAACGGCGGATTCATCTACCCCGAGTACGCGATCTGCGGCTTCGTCTGGGCCGCCGAGCACCACTTCACCCTCACCAACAACAGCTACTACGTGGACCCGTGGATGTTCAACTGCGCGGGCGACCCCGACCAGGGCGCGGTCAGCGAGGCCGTCCGCCGGGCCGTCGACTACTCCCGCCGGGGCGGGGTGCTGAACGTCGCCGCCGCGGGCAACGAGAACATCGACCTGGCGCACAAGACCGTCGACGTCAGCAGCCCCGACGACACCACCCCCGGCGGCCGGCCGATCGACGCCAGCTGCCTCGACCTGCCCGCCGAGCTGCCGGGCGTGATCGCGGTCTCGGCGATCGGCGCCAAGGGCGACAAGTCCTACTTCTCCAGCTACGGCCTGAACAAGGTCGCGGTCTCCGCCCCCGGCGGCGACGCCACCGCCTTCCAGGCGCCCGACACCCCCGACCGCCGTGGCGGGATCCTCTCCACCCTCCCCGGCAACAAGTACGGCTACATGTCGGGCACCTCGATGGCCTCCCCGCACGTGGCCGGCGTCCTCGCGCTGCTCGCCTCCACCCACCCGGGGGCCAACGCCGAGCAGCTGCGCAGCCTGCTGGTGAAGCAGGCCGACCCGCACGCCTGCCCGACCGGCGTGTTCAACCCCGGCGGCACCGGCGCCTACCAGGCCACCTGCGAGGGCACCCTGGCCAACAACGGCTTCTACGGGGCGGGCGTGGTCAACGCCGCCAAGGCCGCGGACGCCTGGCGGAACTGACACGACCTGACCGGCCGGGCGGTCGTCGGACGCAGTACGGCCGATGATGGGCCGACGGCTCCGCCGCCGCCTGGCCGGTGGCGGGCCGTTGATCTCGTCGCTGTCAAGGCTGTGGGTGTTTGGCGGAGTTGGGAACGGCTTGGTCGGCCGGGCGGTCGTTGGGTGCGTTGCGGCTGTTGGTGGGCCGAGGGTTTCGCGGCTGCCTGGCCGGTGGCGGGCCGTTGGCCTCGTCGCTGTCAAGGCTGCGGACGCCTGGCGGAGTTGGGAACGGCTTGGTCGGCCGGGCGGTCGTTGGGTGCGTTGCGGCTGTTGGTGGGCCGAGGGTTTCGCGGCCGCCTGGCCGGTGGCGGGCCGTTGGCCTCGTCGCTGTCAAGGCTGCGGACGCCTGGCGGAGTTGGGAACGGCTTGGTCGGCCGGGCGGTCGTCGGACACAGTACGGCCGTTGGTGGGCCGACGGTTTCGCGGCCGCCTGGCCGTTGGCGGGCCGTTGATCTCATCGCTGCTAAGGCTGCGGACGCCTGGCGGAGCTGAGACGACCTGATCGGCTGGCCGAGCGTCGGACGTATTGCGGTCGTTGGTGGGCCGACCGCTTCGCGGCTGCCTGCCGGTGGCGGGCCGTTGGCCTCGTCGCTGCCAAGGCTGTGGGTGTTTGGCGGAGTTGAGAGATGGCTTGGTCGGCTGGGCGGTCGTTGGGTGCGTTGCTGCTGTTGGTGGGCCGACGATTTCGCTGCCGCCTGGCCGGTGGCGGGCCGTCAAGCTCACTGCTGCTGCTCGGCGGGCCGCGGGCCGGTGGTGTGGATCGTGGCGTAGTCGGTCGTGGGTCAGGTTTTGTCGGTATTCCGGGATCGGTTCAACGTGGCAGCAACCACTGGTCGTTGCCACGCACTTGATCGGCTGGGCGTCGGTGGGTTCTGGCTGTCTGTCCGGCGGTGTCGTGCAGTCGGCCGTAGGTCGGTTCGGTGGGCCCGCGGGCCGGTGGTGTGGATCGTGGTGCAGCTGGTCGTGGGTCAGGTTTCGTCGGTGTTCCGGGATCGGTTCAACGTGGCAGCAACCACCGGTCGTTGCCACGCACTTGATCGGCCGGGTGTCGGCGGTTCCTGGTTGTCGGTGCCCGGCGGTGTCGCGTAGCCGACCGCAGGTCAGTCCTCGTTGCCGACGTGCCGGGACCAGTCGGACTCTACGGAGGCCAGGCCGGCCCGGTTCGGCACCTGCTTCAACCAGGCCGGACGGGCCGCCGTGCGGGCTGCCGCGGCCCGCTCCTCGGCGGCTCGGATCTGTTCCGGGGTGGCGAACCCCTCCGGCAGCCAGGCCGCGGAGTTCGTGACTCGGGCGGCCAGGTGCTGCACGTACGCGGCCCGGACGGCGGCCGGGGAGTCGAAGCCCGGCTCGTCGGCCAGCCAGGCGTCCGGCACCAACGCGGCGACCTCGGCGAGCAGTTCGGGTGTCACCAGGGGCGCCAGCTCGGCGTCCGCGGCGGCCAGGTCGGGGCCGTAGCCGCCCAGTGCGTGGCCGCTGAGGTCGTAGCGCTTGTGCACCGAGGCGTGCGCCGAGGACCAGCGGTGGTGGAAGATCAGCCCGGCGCCATTGTCGATCAGCCAGAGCCTGCCGTGCCAGACCATCAGGTTCGGGTTGTGCACGCTGCGGTCGACGTTGCCGGTCAGCGCGTCCAGCCAGACCACCCGGCCAGCCTCGGCGGGGGAGACCTCGATCATCCCGGGCTTGAAGTCCCGGGCGCCCGGCAGCAGGTCCATGCCCAGGTTGCGGCCCGCGCTGGCCTTCAGCAGGTCCTGGATCTCCTGGTCGGGCTCGTCCGCAGCCACGGCCGGGTCGAAGTCCACCAGCACCAGCGGCGGCACCCGCAGCCCGAGCCGCCGGGCCAGCTCGCCGACGATCACCTCGGCCACCAGCGCCTTGACGCCCTGCGCCGCACCGGTGAACTTCACCACGTACGTGCCCAGGTCGTCGGTCTCCACCACCCCGGGCACCGAGCCGCCCGCGCGCAGCGGATCGACGTACCGCAGCGCCGTCACCTCATCGAGCATCCGCCCACCCTAACGCCTGGCCGGAGACCCGCCCGTTTCCCGGTTTGGCGGGGGCCGACGGCGATGGTTGGCTTGGCCGCGACGTCGAGTGCAGATGCGCAGATGACCGGACCGAGGAGAAGTGAACAGATGGGCAAGGTGCACGCCACCACTGAGCGGACGTACGGGGCCGACCCGGCCCGGGTGTACGAGGCGCTGGCCGACTACACGGTGACCCGGCCGAAGCTGCTGCCCGCGCAGTACAGCGAGTACGAGGTGCGGGCCGGCGGCACCGGCGCGGGCACCCAGGTGCACTGGAAGCTCCAGGCCACCGAGAAGCGGGTCCGGGACTGCCTGTTCACGGTGACCGCGCCGAGCCCGGACACCCTGGTGGAGACCGACGCCAACTCCTCGATGGTGATCACCTGGACGGTCGCGGCCAACGGCCAGACCGGCAGCAAGGTCACCGTGGATGCGACCTGGACCGGCGCGACCGGCATCGGCGGCTTCTTCGAGCGCACCTTCGCCCCCAAGGGCCTGAACCGGATCCACGACCAGGTGCTGGCCAACCTGGCGGCCGAACTCGGCTGAACCGCCCGGCGATTCGGACACCCGTACGGCTGATCAGCCGTGCGGGTGTTCTGCGTCCCCGGGAAGGGTGAAGCGACCCCGGCCCGCCGGTGGCTGCCAACTTAGGCTCCGGGCCGTGCAGATGACGATCCTTCATGTCTCCCAACCGGTCGACGGCGGCGTGGCCCGGGTAGTGGTCGACCTGGTGCGCGGTCAGCGCGCGGCCGGCTGCCGGGTCCTGGTGGCCTGCCCGCCCGGCGGCCGGCTCGCCCACGAGGCCGCCGCCGTCGGCGCCCGGGTGCTGGACTGGCCCGCCGAACGCCCACCCGGGCCGGGCGCCGTCGGCGAGGCCTGGCGGCTGCGCCGGATCCTCCGCTCCGCCCGCCCGGACGTGCTGCACCTGCACAGCGCGAAGGCCGGGCTGGCCGGCCGGCTGGCCGCCCGCGGCGCCGTGCCCACCGTGTTCCAGCCGCACGCCTGGTCGTTCGCCGCCGTCGAGGGCGTCCTCGCCACGGTCGGTCTGCGCTGGGAGCAGTACGCCACCCGGTGGTCCCGCACCCTGCTGTGCGTCAGCGAGCAGGAGCGGGCGGACGGCGTGGCGGCCGGGCTGGTCGCGGACTGGCGGGTGGTGCCCAACGGCGTGGACCTGGCGCACTTCACGCCCGCCGACCCGGCGTCCCGGCGGTCCGCCCGGATGGCCCTGGGCCTGGAGCAGTCCGCCCCGCTGGCGGTGTGCGTCGGCCGGCTGTGCCGGCAGAAGGGCCAGGACGTGCTGCTGGACGCCTGGGAGCAGGCGCAGCGGCGGCTGCCGGCGGCCCGGCTGGTGCTGGTCGGCGGCGGCCCGGACGCGGAGGCGCTGGCCCGCCGGGTGCGGGCGCTGCCCGTGCCGTCCGGGGTGCGACTGGAGGGCGACGTGGCGGATCCGCGGCTGTGGCTGGCGGCCGCCGACCTGGCGGTGCTGCCCTCGCGCTGGGAGGGAATGGCGCTGGCGCCGCTGGAGGCGATGGCCTGCGGGCGGCCGGTGCTGCTGACCGATGTGGCGGGGGCGCGGGAGTGCCTGCCGCCCGGCGAGCGGGGCCGTTCGGTGGTGCCGCCGGAGAATCCCCGTGCGATGGGCGAACGGCTGGTCGAATTCCTCTCGGATCGGATCGAATGCGAACGGCGCGGTGTTCTGGCCCGGGCGCACGTGGCAGATCATCACGATATCCGGCAAGTAATCTCGCAGGTGGCGGCAATTTACCGGACTATTGTTCGGAGCCGGGTGGTCCCGGTGGGCCGCACATCCCGTGTCCCGCAGCGGTTCTGATCGTTTGTCAGGCCGTGAACGGCCGCCCGCATCGGGGCGGCCTTCTCTCCTGAGGGTCGGATTATTAGGCGGGTGGAATGAAATGGCATGTCAGCTGCCTGTTCTGGTAAAGGCGTTCGGTAATGTCTGATTCTGCCTGCTTCGTCCCATTTTTCTCCAGGGAAATGGTCGACCGCGCTTCTCGGCCGCAGGTGCTTGCCTGGAACGGCTTCACAGCAGGGGAGTTCGTGCGCTGATGAGCATTGACCACGAGAGTGTGTCGCGGCCGGCCTCCATGCTGGAGGCCTCCGGCCGCCACGGCAACCGTCACGGCGCGGGACTGCTCGACCGGCCGAGCACGCGGGCGCTGCCACCCCGGACCTCGACCGCGGTCGGCCGCCACCGCGGCCGGCTGCACTCTCGGGCCGCCCTGCCGCTCGCGCTCGCCGGCGCCGACACCCTGGCCGTCGCGCTGGCGGCCGCCGCCACCGCCCCAGCCACCGCCCGGCCCACCGTCACCGCGCTCCTGCTGCTGCCCGCCCTGCTCCCGCTCAACCTGGCCGGCGGCCTCTACCGCAGCCGGCTCAGCCTCTCCGTCCTCGACGAGTTCCCCGCCCTGGCCGCCCGCGCCGCCGTCGCCACGGCCTTCGCCGTCACCGCCGACGCCTGCCTGACCGGCCACTGGAACGACCACGGCGCGACCGGCCCGCTGCGGCTGCTCGCCCTGCTGCTCCTGATGCTCCCGCTCGCCGCCCTCGGCCGCGCCTACGTCCACCACCGCACCCGCCGGGCCCGCCGCCGCCGCCCCAGCCCGGTGCTGATCCTCGGCGCCGGCGAACTCGGCCAGCGGATCGCCGAGGTGCTCGCCGCCCGCCCCGAGTACGGCCTGCGGCCGGTCGGCTACCTCGACGCCGACCCGCTGCTGCTGCCCCCCGGCAGCCCACTGCCGGTGCTCGGCGGCCGCGAGGTGCTCGGCCGGGTCCTGCGCCGCTACCGCGTCCACCACGTGCTGGCCACCGGCGGCTCCGCCGACGACGCGGACACGCTGGCCGCGCTGCGGCAGGCCGCCCGGCTCGGCTGCCAGGTCTGGCTGCTGCCCGGCCTGCGCGAGTTCGACTCGGTGCAGGGCGCCGGCGACCACCTGTGGGGCTTCCCCTGCCTGCGGCTCGGCGCCCCCGCGATGCGCCGGCACGGCTGGGTGGTCAAGCGCGGCTTCGACATCGCGGCGGCCGGCCTCGGCCTGCTGCTGCTCTCCCCGGTGCTGGCCGCCTGCGCCCTCGCGGTGCGCTGGGAGACCGGCCCGGGCGTGCTGTTCCGCCAGCAGCGCACCGGGCTCGACGGCCGGGTGTTCACCCTCCTCAAGTTCCGCACCCTGCGCCCCAGCAACGAGCACGAGTCGGCCACCCGCTGGAACATCGCGCAGGACCACCGGATGGGCACCGTCGGCAAGTTCCTGCGCAAGGCCTCGCTGGACGAGCTCCCGCAGCTGTGGAACGTGCTCCGCGGCGACATGAGCCTGGTCGGCCCGCGCCCCGAACGCCCCTACTTCGTCCTGCGGTTCGGCCAGGCCTATCCCGAGTACGCCGACCGGCACCGCGTCCCGGTCGGGCTCACCGGCCTGGCCCAGGTCAACGGCCTGCGCGGGGACACCTCCATCGAGGACCGGGCCCGCTTCGACAACCGCTACATCGAGGGCTGGACGCTGTGGCAGGACGCCAAGATCCTGCTGCGCACCGCCGCCCTGGTGGTCCGCCCGGACGGGAGCTGAACCGGACCGTGGCCGTCACCCTCCGACTCCCGCTCTCCGCCGGCCGGTTCACCGGCATAGCCGCTCCCCGGCCGAGCCGGCTCGCGGCCGCCACCGTGCTGCTGGTCTGCGTCCCGACCGGGGAGAAGGACGTCACCGCCGCCGTCCACGTCACCCCGGCCGACCTGGCCTCGCTGGCCCTGGTCGCCCTGATCGCGGTCGGCCTGCTGCGCGGCCGGCTGCCCCGGCTCGACCCGGCCGCCGGTGCGCTGTTCGGCGCCGTGGTGCTGGCCGCCGCCGTCGCCACCGTGCACTCCGTCGACCCGTCCACCAGCCTCACCGGCTTCGTCCGGCTGGTGCAGATCTTCGTGCTGGTGCCCGCCGCCGTGGTGCTCGCCGTCCGCGACCGGGCCGACCAGCGGCTGGTGCTCGGCTCCTTCGTGCTGGCCGCGCTGATCGAGGGCGCGGTCGGCGCGTTCCAGTACCTGACCCGGACCGGCGCCTCCTACACCGGGCAGCCGATCCGCGCCGTCGGCACCTTCGGCGCGCTCGACATCATGGCGATGTCCGGCGTGGTCTCGTTCGGGCTGCTGGCCGCCCTCGGGCTGGGCCTGGCCGAGCGCGGGCCGGGCGGCAGCCGCCCGCTGCGCCGCGTGATGTGGGCGAGCGCGGCGTTCCTGGCCTTTCCGCTGGCGGTGTCGTTCAGCCGGGGCAGCTGGATCGCCACCGCGGTCGCCGCCACCGTGCTGCTGCTGCGCGCCGACGCCCGGCTGGCCGTCCGGGGCGTGCTGGTCGGCGGGGCCGCCGCAGTGGTGCTGGTCGGCGGGCTCGGCCTCGGCGCGTCCGGCGTCACCGAGCGGCTCAGCTCGATCGGCTCGGTCTCCGCCGCCCCCGACCAGTCCGTCTCCGACCGCTACGACCTGTGGGCCACCGCCGGCCGGATCTGGCAGGACCACCCGGTGGCCGGCGCCGGACCCAAGGCGTTCCAGCAACTGCGCGACAGCCACGCCCCGCTCCGGCTCTCCTCCGGCAGCGACGCCGCCGACTCCACCATCGGCTTCCAGCGCGAACCGCTGCTCTCCCCGCACAACATGTACTTCCTGGTGCTCAGCGAACAGGGCCTGCTCGGCGTCCTCGCCTACCTGGCGCTGTTCCTGACCCTGCTGCTGGGCTGCCTGCGCCGCGCCACCGGCCCCGGCCTGGCCGCCCTCGCACTGCTCTGCTGGGTGCTCTGGGACTTCCTGTACGCCGACATCGGCGGCACCACCACCGTGCTGACCTCCGTGGTGCTCGGGCTCGCCGCCCGCACCGCGCTGCCGGGTCCCGACGCCCGGGCAGCCACCGGTCCCGACTCCCGTGGAGCGAACGGCGCATGACGACCGACCAGCCGGTGGCCGCGGTCACCACGACCGTCCCCGTACCGGGCCCGCGCACCGACGGCGACGACACCGGGCCCCGGGGCGGCTTCCTGGCCAAGGCCTTCGGCGTGACGGCCCTGCTCAGCGCCGCCGGCTCCGGCCTCGGCCTGCTCCGGGACCTGCTGCTGGCCCGCTACTTCGGCGCCAACCAGGGCACCGACGCGTTCCTGGTCGCCTGGACGGTGCCGGAGACCGCCGCGCCGCTGCTGATCGAGGACGCGATGGCCTTCCTGATGGTCCCGGCCTTCAGCCTGGCCCTGGTGCTGCGCGAGGAACGCGGACCGGGCCCGGACCCGGTGCGGCAGTTGACCCGCTCCACGCTGCCCTGGCTGCTGCTCGCGCTGTGCGCGCTGTCCGGCACGGTCGCACTGTTCGCCCCGCAGCTGGTCGACCTGCTCGCCCCCGGCCTGGCCGACCCGCGGCTCGCCGTCACCTGCACCCGGATCACCGCGGTCACCGTGGTGCCGTTCGGGGTGGCCGGCTACCTGGCCTCCGCGCTGCGGGCGCTGCACGCCTTCACCGCGCCCGCCGTCATCTACGTGATGTACAACCTGGGCATCCTGGCGCTGCTGCTCAGCGGCCACCGGCTGCTCGGAGTGCGCTCCGCCGCGCTCGGCGTGGCGCTCGGCAGCCTGCTGATGGCGGGCGTGCTGGTGGTGCCGTTCGTCCGCCGGCTGCACGCCCGGCAGCGGCGGCGGACCCGGCGGCGCGGGGCCGGCCGCGGACTGGTGCTGATCCCGCTGGCGCTGCTGCCGGTGGCCGCGTTCTCGCTGACCCGGCAGTCCCAGGTGTTCATCGAGCGCTACCTCGGCTCGGCGCTGCCGCCCGGCACCATCTCGCACCTCAACTATGCCGCGAAAGTCAGCCAGTTGGCGATGACCTCGGCGATCCTGATCGTCACCGTGACGTTCCCGGTGGTGGCCCGGGCGATGGCCGCCGGCGACCTCACCGCCGCCCGTGACCGGGTCGAGAAGGATCTCGGCCAGGCCGCCGCGCTGGTGCTGCTCGGCACCGCCTTCCTGCTGGCCTGCGCCCCCGCCGTGGCCGCGCTGCTGTTCCAGCGCGGCGCGTTCGGGCCCGCCGACACCGAGGCCACCGCGGCCGTCATCCGGGTGTACAGCTTCGGCCTGCCCGCCCAGGCGATGATCGGCGTGATGGTGCGGCCGTACTTCTGCGTCCGGCCGGTGGTGCGGCGGGCCGACGCCCCGCGCGCCGAGGGCGACCGGACCACCTGGCTGGACTGGTACCCGGTCGGCGCGATGATGCTCGGGCTGGTCGTCACCTTCACCCTGGGCGTCACCCTGACCCCGCGGTTCGGGGCGCCCGGCCTGGCCGCCGGCAACGCGGTCGGGATCACCTTCACCGCGGCCCTGCTGATGCGCGGCCTGATGCTGCGCGGCGTCGCGCTGCGGCTCGGGCTGGTGCTCGGCGGGCAGGCCCGGCTGCTGGCCGCGGCGATCGCCGCCGCCGGGACCGGCTCGCTCGCCATCCGCGCGGCCACCACGCCGCTGTCCGCCGCCCTGCTCGGCGGCGTCACCGTCCTGCTGGTCTTCGCGCTCCTCGGCACGCTGTTCGGCGTGCCCGAGGTCCGCGGGCCGGTCCTGGCACTCCTGGCCCGGGCCCGCCGACCGCACGCCCCCGCACCCGCCGAAGGGAAGCCGCATGGCCGTTGAAACCTGTCTGCCGACGCAGTCGCTCGCGCCCCGGCTCGCACCCTGGATCCTGATGTACCACTCGGTCGCCGAGGAGGACGAGGATCCCTACCAGCTCACCGTCAGCCCCGAACGGTTCGCCGAGCAGATGGACTGGCTGCACCGCTCCGGCCGACGCGGCGTCAGCGTCCGGGAACTGCTGGCCGCACAGGCCCTCGGCCGGGAGTCCCGGCTGGTCGGCCTGACCTTCGACGACGGCTACGCCGACTTCGCCCGGCACGCCGTCCCGGTGCTGCGCGAATACGGCTTCACCGCCACCGCGTACGTGATGCCCGACCTGCTGGGCGCCGCCAACCACTGGGACGCCGAAGGGCCCCGGAAGAAGCTGCTGACGGTCGAACAGGTCACCGAACTGGCCGCGTCCGGCTGGGAGATCGGCTCGCACGGCCTCGGCCACCAGGCGCTGTCCGGGCTGCCGCCCGCCGCGCTGGAACGCCAGACCAAGGAGAGCCGGCACAAGCTGGAGGACGTCGTCGGCGGCCCCGTCACCGGCTTCTGCTACCCGTACGGCGCCGTCGACCTGCCCGCCACCCGGGCCGTCCGGGACGCCGGCTACGACTACGCCTGCGCCATCGACCACTGCTCGCTGACCGGCCGGCACGCCCTGCCGCGCTGCTACGTCGGCGACCGCGACGGCGCCTGGCGGCTGCGCGCCAAGCACGGCCGGCACCGCTGGCGCGAGGCCGTCACCGGGCTGCGCTGGGCCCCGCCGAAGGCCACCGCGGGGGAGTGGCGGTGAAGGTCCTGCACGTGGTCACCGGCCTGCACGCGGGCGGCGCGGAACGCCAACTCGCGCTGCTGCTCCGGCACCTGCCGACCGATCAGCGACACGAGGTGGCCACCCTCACCAACCCCGGCACGGTGGCCCGCGAACTGCGCGCCGACGGCTTCACCGTCCACCACCTCGCCATGCGCGGCAACCGCGACCTCGGCGTACTGCCCCGGCTCACCCGGCTGATCCGCACCGGCCGGTACGACCTGGTCCACACCCACCTGTACCGGGCCATGCTGTACGGCCGCCTCGCCGCCCGGCTGGCCGGGGTGCGGGGCGTGCTCGCCACCGAGCACTCGCTGCAGGCCGGGGTGATCGAGGGCCGGCCCACCTCGCGCGGCGTCAAGGCGCTGTACCTGGCCGCCGAACGGCTCGGCAGCACCACCCTGGCGGTCTCCGGTCAGGTCGCCGCCGTGCTCGACGCCTGGGGCGTGCCCGCCCACCGGGTGCGGCGGCTGCCCAACGGCATCGACGCCGCCCGCTACCGCTTCCCACCCGCCGAACGGGCCGCCCACCGCACCCGCCTGCGCGCCGAACTCGGCCTGCCCGCCGACGCGTTCGTGGTCGGCGGGCTCGGCCGGCTGGCGCCCGGCAAGCGCTTCCACGTCCCGCTGGAGGCGCTCACCGGGCTCCCGGCGGGCACCCGGCTGCTGCTGGTCGGCGAGGGCCCCGAACGGGCCGAACTCACCGCCCGGGCCGAGCAGCTGGGCGTCCGCGACCGACTGGTGCTCACCGGCGAACGCGACGACGTGCCCGAACTGCTCACCGCGATGGACGTCCTGGTCTCGCCGTCCCGCGCGGAGACCTTCGGGCTCGCCGCGCTGGAGGCCCTGGCCGCCGGTCTGCCGGTCCTCCACTCCGCCTGCCCGGCCCTGGCCGAACTGCCGCCCGCCGCCGCCCCGCACGCCCGACTGCTGCCCTCCGAGCCCGCTCGCTACGCCCGCGAACTGACGGCCGCTGCGGCCGCACCACCCGGCCCCGTCCCGGTACCGCCCGCCGTCGCCCACTACGACATCACCCGCATCGCAGCCGAACTGGCCACCCTCTACCGCGAGTCGGCAGGCACCCTACCGGGCCCCCGCCACCCCGCCCGGCGCCGCGCCGGCGCGCACTGACCCCGTTCCCTCTGTTCCCTGGAGTCCTCTCGATGCCCGATCCCCCCGCTCTGCCGATGCGCCGGGGCGCCGGCCCGGCCGACCGCTGTCGCTCGAACCCGGCGACTGCGTCCGGGAGTTGACGGCCGTCTCCGCCTCGCTGCCCGGACCTGGCCCGGTGCCGCGCGCTGTCGCGCACTGACCTCGCTCGCTCTCTTTTCCTGGAGTCCTCCCGATGCCCGATCCCCCCGCTCTGCCGACGCGCCGGGGCGCCGGCCCGGCCGACCGCTGTCGCTCGAACCCGGTTGTCGTGTCCGGGAGTTGACGGCCGTGGCCGCTTCGCTGCCCGGACTCGGCCCGGTGTCGCGCGCTGTCGCGCACTGACCTCGCTCGCTCTCTTTTCCTGGAGTCCTCTCGATGCCCGATCCTCGCCCTGCCGACGCGCCGGGGCGCCGGCCCGCCCGACCGCTGTCGCTCGAACCCGGCTACCGCGTCCGGGAGTTGACGGCCGTGTCCGCCTCGCTGCCCGGACTCGGCCCGGTGCCGCGCGCTGTCGCGCACTGACCCCGCTCGCTCTCTTTTCCTGGAGTCCTCCCGATGCCCGATCTCCGCCGCCGCGTCTGTGCGCTGGCGCGCCGCCGGTGGTCGGCGGCCGTCGCCGTCGCGCCAGGTGCGGCGGCTCGCGTCCACTGACCTCGTCCCCTCTCGTTCTTCTGGAGTCACCCCGATGCCCGAACTACGCCTCCGCGCTCGCGCGTTGGCCCGCCGTTGGTGGCCGATGGCCGTTGCCGTTCCGCTCGGTGCGGCGGTCGGCGCCGGTTATGCCGTCGTCGCGCACCCCTCCTACGCCTCGTCCGCGTACGTGGTGGTGGTGCCGCAGGCTCAGGGCGAGAACGCCAATGCCGTCAATTTCGCGCAGGCTTACGGCCGGCTCACCGGCCAGCCGCAGGTGCTGCTCGGCGCCGCCGCCGAGACGCACCACTCGGTGGCCGCGCTGGCCGCCCTGGTGCGCGGCACCACCTCCCCGGACGCCCCGGTGATCGAGATCACCGGCACCGGTCCTCGGCCCGAGGACGCGGTGCAGAACGCCGGCGCGGTCGCCAGGTCGCTGATCGCGTTCGGCAATGCGGGCAGCAGGGAGACCGGCGTCAAGCTGGTCCAACTGGCCGCCGCCGCCGAACCCGACACCCCGACCTCGCCGTCCGCCGCGCTGGACACCGCGGTCGGCGGCGCGGCCGGCGTCCTGCTCGGCACGCTGGCGATGCTGACCCGCCGCAGGACCGTCCCAGCCGTCGGGGCCGTGCTGCCCGTCCAGGCCGAGACCTCGCGGTCCGAGGGGGTGTACCGGTGAAGCTCCGTCAACAGCGTTCCGCCGATGCCCGGGTGCCCGCCCAGGGCGACCGTTCCGCCGCCGACCGCGACCGGTGGGCCGCCGAAGTGCTGCGCACCGACGACGCGTTGGACCTGGTCGCCGACGAGTGGGACGACCTGTACCGGCGCTGCTCCACCGCCACCGCGTTCCAGGCCGCGCCATGGCTGCGGTCCTGGTGGCGCGGCTACGGCCGGCCCGGCGGGCTGGTCGTGGTGCTGGTCCGCCGCGACGGGCGGCTGGTCGCCGCCGCCGCGCTGCGCCGTCGCGGCCCGTTCGGCGGCCTGACCAACCTGGGCGCGGGCCTGGTCGACTTCACCGACGTGCTGCTGGACGACGAGTGCGCCGACCGGGCCGCGGCCGAACTCGCCGCCGCACTGCCGCTGCGCCGCCCCTGGCACAGCCTGGAGCTGCGCGAGGTGCGCCCCGAGGCGGCCGTGCAGCGGGTGTTCGCGCACTGGCCGGGCCGCCGGCACCGGTTCGCCGACTCGATGTGCCAGTACCTGCCCGCCGTCCCGATGGACGAGCTGCTCAAGCGGCTGCCCGGCAAGACCGCGCAGCGCAGCCGGGTCAAGCTGCGCAGGATCGCCGAGGCCGGGATCCGAGTGCACTCCGCCACGGCCGACGAAGTCCCGGACACCGTCCGCGAGTTGCTCCGCCTGCACCGTCTCCAGTGGCAGGCCCGCGGAGTCACCCCGGAGCACCGCAGCGAGCGTTTCGCACACCACCTCGCCGAGTCCACCGCCGGACTGGTGGCCACCCGCCGGGCGGCCATACAGCGCTTCGAGCTCGACGGGGAGGTGCTGGCGGTCGACCTGGTGCTGCTCTGCGCCCCGTTCGGCGGCCTGTACATGTACGGCGCCCACCCGGCGCTGCGCGAGCGGCTGGACATCGCCGGCCTGCTGTTCGGCGCCGCGCTGGACGAGGTGCGCGCCGCCGGGATCCCGCAGTTGAGCCTGCTGCGCGGCCAGGAGCCGTACAAGCAGCGCTGGCGGCCGGATCAACTCCCCAACCAGCGAATGGTGTTCGGCCCCGGCCGGCTCGCCCCGTCCGCCGCGGCCCGGGCCCTGCGGGTGCGGGCCCGGATCGCCGCGGTGCAGCTGCTGCGGACCAGGCTGCCGAAGCTGAAGGAGGCGCTGGTGCGGGCCCGGCTCCGGTGACGGCTCGGCCTACCCCGCCGCCCCGGTCGAGCCCGACATCAACTGCCGGTAGACCTCCGCCGACTTCGGGTTGTCCTTGCACTGCCAGAAGCCGTGCGGGCAGTAGTCGGTGACGGTCTGGTAGGCGGTGTCGTGGGTGCGCATCCACTCCACCATCCGCCGCACGTACTCCGGGTTGTCGCCGTTGTGGAACAGCCCCCACTCCGGGTAGGAGACCGGCTTGCCGCGCTTGGCTGCGAACTCCACCTGGTCCTGGAGCCCGTAGGGCTCCCTGACGTAGTCGTCGAAGGTGGCGCCCGCGGGCATGTCGTAGCTGTCCATCCCGAGGATGTCGACCACGTCGTCACCCGGGTAGCAGCGCGTCCAGGGGATCGCGTCCAGCCCGCGGGTGGGGGTGAAGTCGAAGCTGAAGTGCTGCCCGGGCACCGAGCGCATCACGCCGACGATCCGCCGCCAGTAGGTCTTCCAGGCGCTCGGGTCGGGCCGGCAGCGCGAGGTGTAGGTGGTGCCGTTCATCTCCCAGCCCAGGGTGAGGACGGTGTCGCCGCCCCCCAGCGCCACCAACCTGCGGGCCAGCCGCAGGAAGTGCTGGTCGAACTCGCCCTTGTTGCCGCGGGCCAGCAGGCCGGCCACCTCGGCGTCCGGCACGTCGGCCTCGTTGGGGACCAGCATCGGCACGCCCAGCACCAGCCGCCGGGCCGGGTCGGCCTGCCGCCACTGCGACCACAGGCCGAGCACCACCGGCTCGCCCTCGACGTCCTGCCAGCCGTTGCCGGCCAGGTAGGTGTGGCCGACCTGCATGTTGGCGTTGTTCAGCCAGGACGCCATCCGGGCGATGTTCGGGATGTAGTCGTTCCAGGAGCCGACGAAGGCGCCGAACGGCACCTCGTGCAGGGCCCGTTGCACCGCAGGGCGGGGCGCCGTGCCGCGGGGCCGGACGGCGTCCGAGGAGAGGGCCGTGTGCCGCTCGGTCTGGCTGAGCGGCGTGCCCGAGGGCACGCTCGCGGTCGTCATCAGCAGCAGAGCGGCGGCGGCCAGGGTCAGTCGGCCGAGGCGCATGGGCTCACTCCGAACGAGATCGGGGACAACGTCGGCCCCTGGAGCCTAACCTGACAGACCGTCAGAAAGGCTGCATATCACCCCGTCGAGTCCGCCGGTCAGCCGAAGGTGTTGCACTTCGTCAGGTCGCCGGTCCGGTAGCCGGTGGTGAACCACTGGGTGCGCTGCGCCGAGGAGCCGTGCGTCCAGGTCTCCGGGTTGGTCTTTCCGGTGGCGCGCTGCTGGATCCGGTCGTCGCCGACCGACTCGGCGGCGTCCAGCGCCCGGGCGATGTCCTCGTCGGTCAGCTTGGTGATCAGCGGACGGCCGGTGGAGGCCTGCGGGGTGGTGGTGGCGTGGTGCGTCCACACGCCCGCGTAGCAGTCCGCCTGGAGTTCCAGCTTCACCGAGGCGCTGTCCGCGCCCTGCCGGTCGTTGCCGACCTTCGCCATGGTGCCGAGCAGCGTCTGCACGTGGTGCCCGTACTCGTGGGCCACCACGTACGCCTCCGCGAACGGGCCGCCCTGGGCGCCCAGTTGGCGGGTCATGTCGTTGAAGAAGCCGAGATCGAAGTAGGCCTTGTGGTCGCCCGGGCAGTAGAACGGCCCGACCGCCGAGGTCGCCGCGCCGCAGGCGGTCTGAACCCGGTCGGTGAACAGTACGGTCGGCGCGAGCGAGTACTGCTTGCCACGGCTCGCGAAGTCGCCCTGCCAGTAGTTCTGCACGCTGTTCACCACCGCCAGGATCCGGCAGTCCTGCCGCTTGTTGGCGTCCGCGCCGGTCTTGCAGGTCGAGGTCTGCTGGTCGGTGGAACCGGCGGCCTGCCCCGTCGCGGGCTTGCTGCCGCCGGAGCCGGTCACCGAGTTCAGCAGGCCCGGGTCGAACCCGAACACCAGTGCCAGCACCAGGCCGAGGATGCCGACCGCGCCACCGCCGATCGCCAGCCCGCCGCCGGGAATGCCGCGGCGGTCCTGCACCTGCGAGTCGTCGAGCTGGGCGTCGTCGTCGAATTGCATCCTGTCTCACCTCTGTAACAGTCCGTCGGCCGGTCGAAGCCGTACCCTAGCGGGCCGCACGGAGCGGGAAGGGCTTGGCCGACGCAGGTCGGAGCCGTTTGCGCCGGAACCGGATCAGGCGGGCGGCAACGGCGTGGCGCGTTCGAATCCAGCTGCTTTCCGTCGGGGCCGGACGGTACGCTCCGGCCGTGTCCTTCAATCCGCTGCGCAGTCTGTCGCCCCGATCGGTCCTGCCCGCCGCCGCCGCACTGCTGGTCCTCGCGGCCGGTGCAGCGGCGCACGCCAACCGCCCGCAGCCGTTCGGAGACCAGGTCCTGCCCGGCGCGGCGAACGCCAGCCCGGTCGGCGCCCAGTCGACCGGCGCCGGAGACCTGGAGCTGAAGGTCGGCCCCGGCGTGGAGGCCTTCTCCCGCGCCACCGGCGAGCACCTCTGGTCCTACCGCCGGGACGGCAGCACCGCCCTCCACCTCACCATGCTCGGCGAGGACGCCGCGGTGGTCTGGGACGACGGCATGGTGACGTCCGTCAACCCGGCCGACCACTCGGTGCGCTGGCACCGCAGCGTCCCCGGCCTGGCCGACTGGCTGAGCGCCGACGGCGAACCCGGCGCGGCCGACCGCACCGAGGAACAGCGCAAGCAGCTCGCGACGAAGCGGGCTGCCGCCGCGCTGCACCCCTCCGCGGACCCGAAGGCCGACGCGTTCATCACCGTGGTCACCCCCGGCCTGCTGATGGGCTTCCGCGACCGCGACGGCGACCTCCGCTTCAACTCCCGCCCCCCGGCGGGCTGCACCTTCGACCCGGCCCGCACCGCACAGAGCGACGACGCGGTCCTGATCCCCCGGGTCTGCCCGCCCACCACCGGCCCCGGCGCCCGCCAACTGCCCGGCGGCGTCATGGTCTTCTCCCTCACGGCGCCCGGCAACTTCCTCAACACCGGCCCCGACGTCCTGATGCACCCGCTGGACAACCACCGGATCGCGATCGACGACGGCCCGGTCATCGGCACCTGGGTGTACGACACCACCCGCGGTGCGAGGGAGAGCAACTGCGGGGCTTCGGTGCCGTTCGCGGCGACGACGCCCACCTGCGAGAAGTAGCGCGGGGCGAGCGCGGAGAGCTGCACCCGGCGGCGCTCTCCCCGGTCGCGCTCCCCCCGGCTTCGCACCCCTCGGATCGACCGGCCCGGAAAACGGATCGCGCCCTCCCGTAGACTGGAGCGCATGGCTGAGTGCCATACCCACGTCTAGGAGTGACCCCAGCCATGATTTCCGCGAACGCCCTGGAGCTTCGTGCCGGTGCCCGCATCCTGATCGAGTCGGCCAGCTTCCGGATCGCCCCCGGCGACCGGATCGGTCTGGTCGGCCGCAACGGCGCGGGCAAGACCACGCTCACCAAGGTGCTCGCGGGCGAGGGCCTGCCGGCCGGTGGCACCGTCACCAGCTCCGGCGAGGTCGGCTACCTCCCGCAGGACCCGCGCACCGGTGACCTGGACGTGCTCGCCCGGGACCGCATCCTGTCCGCCCGTGGCCTCGACACCGTGCTCAAGAAGATGCGCGAGAACGAGGAGCGGATGGCCAACGGCAAGGGCGCCACCCGCGACAACGCGATGAAGAAGTACGCCCGGCTGGAGACCGAGTTCCTCACCAAGGGCGGCTACGCCGCCGAGGCCGAGGCCGCCACCATCGCCGCCGCGCTCGGCCTGCCCGACCGCATCCTCGGCCAGCCGCTGCACACCCTCTCCGGTGGTCAGCGCCGCCGGGTCGAGCTGGCCCGGATCCTGTTCTCGGACGCCGACATCCTGCTGCTGGACGAGCCCACCAACCACCTCGACGCGGACTCGATCGCCTGGCTGCGGGACTTCCTGAAGACCTACAAGGGCGGCTTCATCGTCATCTCGCACGACGTCGAGCTGGTCGAGACGGTCGTCAACAAGGTCTTCTACCTGGACGCCAACCGCTCCGCGATCGACGTCTACAACATGGGCTGGAAGCAGTACCAGCAGCAGCGCGAGGACGACGAGAAGCGCCGCAAGCGCGAGCGCGCCAACGCCGAGAAGAAGGCCGCGACGCTCAACTCGCAGGCCGACAAGATGCGGGCCAAGGCCACCAAGACCGTCGCCGCGCAGAACATGGCCCGCCGCGCCGAGAAGCTGCTCTCCGGGCTGGAGCAGGTCCGCCAGTCCGACAAGGTCGCCAAGCTGCGCTTCCCGGACCCGGCCCCGTGCGGCAAGACCCCGCTCACGGCCGAGGGCCTGTCGAAGTCGTACGGCTCGCTGGAGATCTTCACCGACGTGGGCCTGGCGATCGACCGCGGCTCCCGGGTCGTCATCCTCGGCCTCAACGGCGCGGGCAAGACCACCCTGCTGCGGATGCTGGCCGGCGTGGAGAAGCCGGACACCGGCGAGGTGATCCCGGGCCACGGCCTGAAGATCGGCTACTACGCCCAGGAGCACGAGACGCTCGACCCCGAGCGCACCGTGCTGGAGAACATGCGGTCCGCCGCGCCCGACACCGACCTGGTGCAGATCCGGAAGATCCTCGGCTCGTTCCTGTTCTCCGGCGACGACGTCGACAAGCCGGCCGGCGTGCTCTCCGGCGGCGAGAAGACCCGACTCGCGCTGGCGTCGCTGGTGGTCTCCAGCGCCAACGTGCTGCTGCTCGACGAGCCCACCAACAACCTGGACCCGGCCAGCCGCGAGGAGATCCTCGGCGCGCTGCGCACCTTCACCGGCGCGGTCGTCCTGGTCACCCACGACGAGGGCGCGGTGGACGCGCTCCAGCCCGAGCGGATCATCCTGCTCCCCGACGGCGTCGAGGACCTGTGGAGCCCGGCCTATCACGACCTGGTGTCGCTCGCCTGAACCGCGAGTAGACGCCGGGTCGGCCACCGGTACGAGAAGAACTGGTCATCCGTCCAACCCGGGAACACCCGGACCGGCGCGCCCGTTGACTCTGTACGCCCGGGCCGCCGGGGCCCGGCCCCGGCCGGGCTGAGCAGCGGATTCGCTCGGCGGAGCGAATCGCGGAGGGGCGCGCACACCCTCCGTGAGCGCCGTGGTGCGGAGCGAACACCACCGGACGAGCCCGCTTTCCGGCGACGGACCTTGTCGAATGGGTGGCCAGGAGCCTTGCAATGGGTGATCATGGGAATCTGACTGATCACCTCTACGAGGAGGCACGGGTGGCCGAGACTCTGAAAAAGGGCAGCCGGGTGACAGGTGCCGCGCGTGAGAAGCTCGCGGCCGATCTCAAGAAGAAGTACGACTCCGGCGCGAGCATTCGCGCCCTCGCGGAGGAGACGGGCCGCTCCTACGGCTTCGTCCACCGGATGCTCAGTGAGTCCGGGGTCAACCTCCGCGGTCGTGGCGGCGCCACTCGTGGCAAGGGCAAAACCGCTGCGGCCGCCGGTTCCTGACGATCCATCAGTTCCGGCGGGCGGTGCCAGAGCAGCCCGACTGCCCATGCTGCACCAGTACGCTGTTCGCCAATGCAAGACGTTCCACACGGATCGGCGGCCGGGTTCTCCCGAGCCGCCGACCGCCGTTTCCGGGTCCTTGCGCGGGCCATTTCGCGAGCATTCCGCCGGCATTCCTGTACGCCGATCCGGCGCTTTGTTACTCTCCAGTAGCCCGTCGGGGTCGGCGGGCGTCCCCGCCATGTCGCTGGAGGTAGCCCCGCCATGACCACCCACATTCCCGACACCGACCGCACCGCGTGGGAGCAGGCCGGCGTCCGCCTCGACCTGAACGGCGAACTCGCCACCGTCACGCTCTGCGACGCCAAGCGCCGCAACGCCCAGACCCCCGCCATGTGGCGCGCCCTCGCCGCGATCGGCCGCGCCCTGCCCGGCACCGTCCGGGTCGCCCTCCTCCAGGCCGAGGGCTCCTCCTTCTCGGCCGGCCTCGACCGCGCCATGTTCACCCCCGAGGGCATCCCCGGCGAGACCGGCTTCCTCCAGCTCGCCGCCTCCGCCGACGCCGAACTCGACGCCACCATCGCCTTCTACCAGGAGGCCTTCACCTGGTGGCGCCGCACCGACCTGATCTCCGTCGCCGCCGTCCAGGGCCACGCCGTCGGCGCCGGCTTCCAGCTCGCCCTCGCCTGCGACCTCCGGGTGGTCGCCGACGACGTCCAGTTCGCCATGAAGGAGACCTCCCTCGGCCTGGTCCCCGACCTCACCGGCACCAAGCCCCTCACCGACCTGGTCGGCTACGCCCGCGCCCTGGAGATCTGCGCTACCGGTCGCCGCGTGGGCGCCGAGGAGGCCGTCGCCACCGGCCTCGCCAACGTCGCCGTCCCGGTGACGGATCTCGCGGCCGCCGCGAACGACCTCGCCGCCGCGCTGTTGGCCGCGCCGCGCAACGCCGTCATCGAGACCAAGGCCCTGCTCCAGGGCGCCGGCGACCGGACGTACGACCAGCAGCGGGCGGCGGAACGCGAGGCGCAGGCGCGCCGCCTCCGGGACCTGGCCGGCAGGTAGCGGAGGCGAGATCAGGGGTGCGTGCGGGCCGGGAGGTGGCCCCACGCGCCCCTGTTCGTCCGCCTCTCTCCGCGAGCGCGTCGCGTGGCGAAATGTCAGGGTTGGGGTGATTTGCGATATAGCTGGACTCGAACGTCAGGAGGCCCGACATGGCGCAGCCCCACACCCCCACGCCCGCGGATCTGCAGAAGAGCGTGACGGAGGCGCAGCCGAGCGGTGAGCGTGGGCGGACGGCGCTCGCGGTGGGGGTGGTGGAGAAGATCGCCGGGATGGCGGCCCGCGAGGTGTCCGGGATCCATGCGCTGGGGTCGGGGTTCTCGCGGACGTTCGGTGCGATGCGGGACCGGGTGCCCGGCTCGAAGTCGAGTGTCGGACGCGGGATCAAGGCGGAGGTCGGCGAGAAGCAGACCGCCATCGACATCGCGCTGGTGGTGGAGTACGGGGTGGTGATCCCGCGGCTGGCCACGGAGGTTCGGGCGAACATCATCGAGGCGGTCGAGCGGATGACCGGACTGGAGGTGGTCGAGGTGAACATCGCCGTGAACGACGTCCACCTCCCGGACGAGCCGGACGAGGAGGAGGAAGAGGAGCCCTCGTCCTCCGGACGGCGACCGCGGGTGCAGTGAGCCGCCCCTGACGGGGACGGACCCTTTCCAGACGGACCGCGAAGGAGCAGCGGATGAACCTGGCGTTGGTGGGCCTGCTCGCCGGCATGGCCCTCGGCTTCGCCGGCTACTTCGGCGGGTTCGCCGCGTTCCTGCTGGTCGCGGCGCTCGGCGCGGTGGGCTTCGTGGTGGGCCGGGTGATCGAGGGGGACCTGGAGCTCGGCGAGCTCGGTGACCTGCTGCGCGGCCGGGACCGGCGGCGCTGATGGCGGTTCCGGGGGTGGTGGCGGCCCCGCCCGCACAGCGCGGCAGTGAGCAGATCGCCGACCGGGTGTACCGCCGGATCGCGGCCCGCGCCGCCGCCGACGCGCTCGCCCCGGCCTGGCGCCCCCGCCCGGAGCCCGTGCCGCAGCCGAAGGCCTCGGCGCTGTACACGCACGGCCGGGTCCGGCTCACCCTGCACGTCGAGCTGCCGTTCCCGTGCGACGTCGCGATGCTGGCCCGGACGGTGCGGGACGCCGCGTGCGCGCGGGTCGCCGAGCTGACCGGCACTCCCGTCGCCTCGGCCGAGGTGATCGTGGACCGCCTGCACCCGGCGGGGCTGCGATGAGCACGATGGTGGAGGAGCCGCGCAAGCGCCGGGCCGGCCGCTGGCTGCGGTCCGAGCGCGGGGTGGTGACGGCGCTGGTGGTGGCCGTCCTGGTGGTGGCCGCCGGGACGCTGCTGTACGACCTGATCGCGGTGCGCTCCGGCGGCCGGGCCCGGCCGTGGCGACGGGACCTGGCGCAGCAGTTGGCGACCCGCCACCTCGACGACCCGTGGGTGCTGGGCTTCGCCGCCGGCGCGGTGCTGCTCGGACTGGTGCTGCTGACGCTGGCGTTCCGGCGCGGGCTGCGCGGCTGGCTCGCGCTGGAGCCGCGCGGCACGGCGATCCACCGCAGCGCCGTCGCCGCGCTGCTCTCCCGTCGGGCCCAGCAGCACGCCGACCTGCACTCCTGGCACGTGAAGGTGAGGCGGTGGCGCACCCGGGTGACGGTCACCGGCGCCACCGACCCGGCCGGGGTGGAACGCCACCTGCGGGCCGAGCTGGAGCGGATCCCGCTGGCCGGCCCGCACCGGCTGGACGTCCGCACCCGGTCGGTGCGGGAGCGTCACCACCGCCGCGAACTCGCCGAGCTGGAGCCGCCCCGATGAGCCGACGCGCCGTCAACCGCACCGTCCTGGCCGTGGTCGGGCTCCTGCTGCTGGTCGGCGGGGCGCTGGTGCTGCTCGGCGGACTGGACGTCTACCGGCACCTGGGGATCACCCCGCCGCACTGGTGGCCGCTCACCTCGCCGGACCAGCCGGTGCTCAGCACCGCGAGTCGTACCCGCTGGACCGAGCGCGACTGGTGGTGGCCGGTGGCGATCGCGGTGCCCGTGCTGGTGGTGCTCGGCGGACTGTGGTGGCTCTTCTCGCAACTGCGGCGCGGCGGCCCGGCCGGGGTCGACCTGCCGTCGCCCGCCGCGCCGGGGCAGCAGCACTTCGCCCTGCACGTGCGCAGCCGGGCCGTCGAGGACGCGATCGAGACGGAGACCATCGCCCTCCCGGAGGTCGACCGGGTCACCGTCCGGGTCACCGGCGCGGCCCGCCGGCCCCAGGTGCACACCGTCCTGCGACTCGCCCCCGGCGCGGACACCGCGGCCCTGATCGACGCCTTCCACACCGGCCCGGTGGAACACGCCCGGCACTCCCTGGGCCTGGCGGCCCTTCCCGCCGAGCTCCGCCTCCGGGTGGCGCGGCCGCGCAAGGAGCGGAACAAGGCGCCGCGGGTGCACTGAAGCAGGCGGGCGCGAGTTCAGGGGGCCGGGGGTACCCCCGGCCCCCCGGTGGTGCAGCTCCCCTCACAGACCTCGCGTCGCTCCGCCGTCGACCGGCACCATCACTCCCGTCAGGTACGACGCGGCCGGGGACAGCAGGAAGGCCGCGGTGCGGCCGAACTCGGCGGGGGTGCCGTAGCGGCGGAGGGGGATGCCGGCGGTCGCGGCTTCGCGGGCGGCGGCGGGGTCGGGGGCGAGGGCGTCGAGTTCGCGGACGCGGTCGGTGTCGATGCGGCCGGGGAGCAGGCCGAGGACGCGGATGCCGCGCGGGCCGAGCTCGTCGGCGAGGGTCTTGGCGGCCATGGCGAGGCCGGGGCGCAGGCCGTTGGAGATGCCGAGGCCGGGGATCGGCTGGCGGACGGAGGTCGAGAGGACGAAGGCGATGACGCCTCCGGAGGGGAGGCGCTCGGCGGCCGCGCGGGCCAGCCGGACGGCGCCGAGGAAGACGGAGTCGAAGGCCGCGCCCCAGGCTTCGTCACTGGCGGTGGCGACCGGGCCGGCGGCGGGGCCGCCGACGCTGATCAGCATGCCGTCGAAGCCGCCGAAGCGGCTGGTCGCGGCGTCGATCAGGCGTTGCGGGGTGGCCGGGTCGGCGTTGTCGGCGGCCACGCCGTACGCGTGGGGGCCGAGGGCGCGGGCCGCGGCGGCGACCGAGGTTTCGGTGCGGCCGGTGATGACGACGCGGGCGCCCTCGGCGACCAGTTGTTCGGCGGTGGCGTGGCCGAGTCCCCGGGTCGAGCCGGTGACCACGTACACCTTGTCCTTGAGTCCGAGATCCATGCGGGTCATTCTCGCCGGTCGGTGTCGCCGGGCGACGGTAGGCCCACCGGGATGCGGGGCCGCCGGGGTTCGTCACCGACGGTGAGCGCCGGGCCGGGTGTCAATGGCGCGCGGCCGGGAACCGTTCGAAGATGGGGGGACCGGACCACCCACCCGAGGTGCAGCCCATGGAACGCAGGCGGTTGCCGAACATCGACGGCGTCGCGGCCGCGTTGGTCGACCGCGACGGCCTCGTCGTCGGCTGGACCGCCGCCGCGGAGCAGTTGCTCGCGCTGGACGCCGCCCAGGTCACCGGCCGCCCCGCCCGTGAGCTGCTGGCGGACGACGGCGAGGAGCACCTGCTGGGCCGTCGATCGGGCGAGGTCCGGCTGCGGACCGGCAGCGGGGTTCCGCTGGAGGTCGCGTACCAGGTGCTGCCGCTGACCGGGGAGGGCGGCGGGGTGCGGGCGCTGGTGCTGGCGACTCCCGCCGACAGGGTGGCCCGGCGGCGGCAGGACGAGGCGTTCACCCGGGAGCTGTTCCTGCAGGACCAGCTCGGCCTCGCCGTGTTCGACTCCGACCTGCGGCTGCTGCGCACCAACTCCCATCTGCTGCCGTACACCGGCCTGCCCGACGGCCTGGCCGGGTCCAAGCTGCACGACTACCTCCAGCCCGAGGACGCCGACGCCGTGGAGGCGATCCTGCGGCACGTGATCACCACGGGGGAGCCGGTGGTGCGCACCGCCCTGCGGATCCGTCCGCTGGACGATCCCCGGGGCGGGGCGGTGATGGAGATCCAGGCGTTCCGGCTGCAGGCGCTGGACGGCGCGGTGATCGGCGTGACCGCGCTGTTCGGCGACGTCACCGAGTTGCACCGGTACCGGCGGCGGGCCGATGTGCTGCACCGGGCCACCGCCGCCGTCGGCGGTTCGCTGTCGGTGGCGGGCAACGCCGAGGACCTGGCCGGGGTGCTGGTCCCCGGGCTCGGGGACCGCGTCGAGGTGGACATCGCGGAGGCCGTGTTCAGCGGCG
This sequence comes from Kitasatospora sp. CB02891, assembly GCF_002803145.1. Lineage (NCBI taxonomy): Bacteria > Bacillati > Actinomycetota > Actinomycetes > Kitasatosporales > Streptomycetaceae > Kitasatospora > Kitasatospora sp. CB02891. The sequence continues at coordinate 134,237 of NZ_NNBO01000018.1, forward strand.
ACGATCCGCAGCCCGACGCCGACGGTCGGCTCGCCGTGCGCCGTACCGCGACGGCGGGGCCGCCGCGGGCCGACGGGCGCCCGCTCGGTCCGTTGGGGCGGGAGGCGCTCGGGACGTCGGCCGGTTCGACGGAGGATCCGCCGTCGATGAGCGCCCCGTTGAAGGCGCGCAGTGGCCCGCTGGGCCGGGTGACCGTGCGCCGGGACCCGGCGGAGGGCCCGTACCGGCACGAGGATCTCGACCTGCTCCGGGAGATCGCCGCCCGGGCCTCGCTCGCCCTGGACAACGCCCGCCGCTACACCCGCGAGCACCGGGCCGCCGTCGGCCTCCAGCGCAGCCTGCTGCCGCCCGCCGAGACGGCGGTGCCCGCCGCGACCACCGCGAGCATCTACCGGCCCACCGACACCGCGACCGGCGTCGGCGGCGACTGGTTCGACGTCATCCCGCTCTCCTCGGCCCGGGTCGCGCTGGTGGCCGGCGACGTGGTCGGCCACGGACTCCAGGCCAGCGCCACCATGGGCCGGCTGCGCACCGCCGTGCGCACCCTCGCGGACCTGGACCTGGAACCCGACGAGCTGCTGGTGCACCTGGACGACCTGGTCTCCCAGCTGGTGGTCGAGGGCAGCGAGGAGGAACGCGAACGCGGCGTCGCCGACCCGTCCGGGGCGACCTGCGTGTACGCCGTCTACGACCCGGTGACCGGGATCTGCCAGACCGCCAGCGCCGGGCACCCGCCGCCCGCGCTGGTGCACCCCGACGGGCGGGTCGAGTACCTGGCGGTCAACCCGGGGCCGCCGCTGGGCATCGGCGGGCTGCCGTTCGAGGCCGCCGAGTGCGCGCCGCGGGCCGGCAGCGTGCTGGCGCTGTACACCGACGGGCTGATCGGGGGCGGCGGCGACGTCGACGAGGGCATGGCGCAGCTGGCCGTGCAGCTCGGCGAGGTCGATCTGCGCGGCGACCTGGCTGCCGCCGGGCGGGCGATCGTCGCGGAGATGTCCACCGCCGCCCAGAGCGACGACGTGACGCTGCTGCTGGCCCGGCTGCATCACGTCCTGCCGGAGGACACCGCCGCCTGGACCATCGAGGCCGACCCGGCGGCGGTCGCCGGGGTGCGGGAGTCGGCCAGTCGGACGCTGGAGCAGTGGGGGCTGGGCGAGCTGGTGTTCACCACCGAGCTGGTGCTCAGCGAGCTGGTCACCAACGCGATCCGGTACGCGGGCGGGCCGGTGGTGGTGCGCCTGATCCGCTCCTCGGTGCTGACCTGCGAGGTGTCCGACCCGAGCGCCACCCAGCCGCGGATGCGCCGGGCCCGGCTCACCGACGAGGGCGGTCGCGGCCTGTACCTGGTCGCCCAGCTCACCGAACGCTGGGGCAGCCGCTACACCCGCACCGGCAAGACCATCTGGGCCGAGCAGTTGCTCGAACCGCCGCCGCTCAGCTGGTAGCGCCGACCAGTTCCCCGTCCGCCGCCACCGGCTTCGCCGCGTGCTGCTTGGCCTCGCGGCGGGCCAGCACCACGACGCCGACCGGGATCAGCGTGGTGAACAGCCACCACTGGATGGCGTACGCCATGTGCGGGCCGATGTCGGAGTGGCCGGGCTCGGCGAGCAGGACGGGGGTGGCGCCGGCGGCGGGCTGGGAGGAGGCGAGCTCCAGGTAGCCGCCGAGCACGGTGGCGCCGGAGTACTTGGCCTGCTCCTCGGTGTTGATCACCTTGTACATCCGGTCCGGCAGGCCGCCGCGGTTCTTCACGCCGACCTTGGCGTACGTCTCGTCGGCGCGCAGCCGCCCGGTCACCGTCACCTCGCCGGCCGGCGGGGCGGGCACGGCGGGGAAGTCGGCGGCGCCCGCGCCGGAGTCCACCCAGCCGCGGTTGACCAGGACCGAGCCCTTGCCGTCGGACAGCACCAGCGGGGTGATCACGAAGTAGCCGATGGAGCTGCCGCCGGGCTCGGTGCGGCCGCGGATGACCACCTCGTGCGCGGTGTCGTAGTGCCCCTGCGCGGTGACGGTGCGCCACACCTCGCCGCCGGGGACCGACCAGCCGGGGGAGGAGAGCGAGTCGAAGGCGACGGGCGGGCTGCCCAGGTTCCGGGCCACCAGGTCGTTGCGGGCCACCCGCGCCTCGTGACGGTGGTACTGCCAGAACCCCAACCGGACCATGGTCGGGATCAGCACCAGCGCCAGCAGGACGATGACCGCCCAGCGCGCGGACAGCAGGAATCGGTACACACCCGGCACGCTAATCCTCCTTACCGCCGCGTCACGCACCGGGGTGCGGCGCGACCTCCCGCAGCAGCTGCAGGAACGCGTCCTCGCCGACCACCGGAGTGCCGTACTCCCGGGCCTTGCGGGCCTTGCCGCTCCACGACGTGGGCTCGTTGGTGACCAGCAGGCTGGTGAGCCGGCTCACCGAGGAGGCGATGTGCAGGCCCGCCTCGATCATCCGGTCCTCCAGCAGCTGGCGGTCGGTGGCGGTGTCGCCGGTGATCGCCACCCGCATGCCCTGCATCAGCGGCGAGCCGTCCACCCAGCGGCCCGGGTTCGGGTACGGGCAGGCCGGGCGCTTGCGGGCGGGCCGGTACGAGCTGCTCCAGGAGCCGCGGGACGAGCCGGCCGGGGCGCTCTCGCCGAGGTCGGTGACGGCCACGCAGGTGGTCAGCGGCAGCGGCACCCCGCCGTTGCGGGCCAGCGCCAGGGACGGCCGGAACACCTCGGCGAGCACCCGGGCGTCGTCCAGCGCGTGGTGCGCCTGGCGCTGGCTCACCCCGAAGTGGGCGGCCAGCGAGGAGAGCTTGCCGTTCGGCAGCGGCAGCCGCAGGTCGCGGGCCAGCACCATGGTGCACAGCCGCTGCTCGACCGGGGCGCGCAGGCCGGCCCGGGAGAACTCGCGGGAGATCATGTTCCAGTCGAACAGCGCGTTGTGCGCGACCATCACCCGGTCGCGCAGCCGCTCGGCGAACTCGGCGGCGACCTCCGGGAAGGTCGGCGCGCCCGCCAGGACCTCGCTGGTCAGGCCGTGGATCCAGATCGGTCCCGGGTCCCGCTCGGGATTGACCAGGGTGTACCAGTGGTCGGTGACCTCGCCGTCCGGGTCGAGCTGGTAGACGCCCGCCGAGATCACCCGGTCAGTGCGTCCGAGGCCGGTGGTCTCCACGTCGACCACCGCGAAGCCGCGCCCGGCGTCCCCGCCGGGGCCGGTGCGCTGTGCCGGGAGCGGCGAGGTGGGGAATGGCGCGTACATAGCGCACCACTTTACGGGGAACGGAGGACGGCTCCGGCCGGAACGGGTTGCTCGGGCAGCCGTTTTAGAGTGACAAGAGGGTGCGAACCCGGCATCCGACCTCTGCAACGAAGGGCAACCCTCATGCGTGCCACAGTGATCCACGGCCCCCAGGACATCCGGATCGAGGAGGTGCCCGACCCGCGGATCCAGCGGCCCACCGACGCCGTGGTGCGGGTGCTGAACGCCTGCATCTGCGGCAGCGACCTGTGGGCGTACCGCGGCATCGCCAAGCGGCAGGCCGGGCAGCGGATCGGCCACGAGTTCCTCGGCTTCGTCGAGGAGGTCGGCCCCGAGGTGCGCGATCTCACAGTCGGCGACCTGGTGGTGGCCCCGTTCGTCTGGTCGGACGGCGTGTGCGAGTTCTGCCGCGAAGGCCTGCAGACCTCCTGCCCGCACGGCGGGTTCTGGGGCATACCCGGCTCGGACGGCGGCCAGGGCGAGGCGGTCCGGGTGCCGTTCGCGGACGGCACGCTGGTGAAGCTGCCCAAGGAGGCCGCCGGCGACGCGAAGCTGCTGCCCGCGCTGCTGGCGCTGTCCGACGTGATGGCGACCGGGCACCACGCGGCGGTGTCGGCCGGCGTGCGGCCCGGCGCGACCGTCGCGGTGGTCGGCGACGGCGCGGTCGGCCTGTGCGGCGTGCTGGCCGCGCACCGGCTGGGCGCCGGCCGGATCATCGCGCTCGGCCGGCACGAGGGCCGCACCGCGATCGCCCGCACCTTCGGCGCCACCGACGTGGTGCCCGAGCGCGGCGAGGCCGCGATCGAGGCGGTGCGCGAGCTGACCGGCGGCCGGGGCGCGCACGCCGTGCTGGAGGCCGTCGGCACCGAGGAGTCGATGCGCACCGCGATCTCCATCGCCCGCGACGGCGGCGCGGTCGGCTACGTCGGCGTGCCGCACGGCGGCAGCGCGGGCGTGGACATCCGCCAGATGTTCGACCGGAACGTCTCGGTGCGCGGCGGCGTCGCCCCGGCCCGGGCGTACATCCCCGAGCTGCTGCCCGACGTGCTGTCCGGGGCGATCGACCCGGGCATCGTGTTCGACCGCACGGTGGACCTGGACGGGGTGCCCGAGGGCTACCGGGCGATGGACGAGCGGACGGCGCTGAAGGTGCGCATCGCCCTGTGACGAACGGGAATTGACGGAGTGTCATGCCGGGGCGGCCGAGACGGGCCGCCCCGGTCTCGCGTTCCCGGCGGTTTTCGGCCGGATCATGCCAGGAACCTTCTCGCGGCCCCGCCCCCGATCTACCATGCTCGGCACTCAATGTGACGCCGCTCACGCCCATCCGATCGTCCGTCGCACCGAAGACGTCAGGAGGCACCGCGTGACACCCCCGCCCGAGCCCGCCCCGGAACAGTTCGCCCGCATCGAGGAATCACCGGAGTTCCGCCGACTGCGCAGCTCCTTCCGGAACTTCGCCTTCCCGGTCACGGCCGGGTTCGTCCTCTGGTACCTGCTGTACGTCCTGCTGTCCTGCTACGCGCCGGACCTGATGAGCACCAAGGTGGTCGGCAACGTCAACCTGGCCCTGGTGCTCGGCCTGCTCCAGTTCGCCAGCACCTTCGCCATCGCCGCCTGGTACGCCCGTCACGCCGACCGCCGGCTCGACCCGCGCGCCGCCGTCATCCGGGGGCGCGCCGCCGCCGTCCCGGCCGTGGAGGGGAGCGCCGAATGATCCAGCTGGCCACCTCCGCGAGCGAGCACCGGACCCTGATCATGTCGCTGTTCGGGGTCTTCGTGATCGCCACCCTCGGCATCACCCTGTGGGCCGGCCGGCAGACCAAGGACGCCGCCGACTTCTACGCCGGCGGCCGCGCCTTCACCGGTTTCCAGAACGGCCTGGCGATCTCCGGCGACTACATGTCCGCCGCGTCCTTCCTCGGCATCGCCGGACTCATCGCGCTGTTCGGCTACGACGGCTTCCTCTACTCCATCGGCTTCCTGGTCGCCTGGCTGGTCGCCCTGCTGCTGGTCGCCGAACCGCTGCGCAACTCCGGCCGCTACACCATGGCCGACGCACTGGCCTTCCGGATGCGCCAGCGCCCGGTGCGGACCGCCGCCGGCATCTCCACCATCGTGGTGTCGATCTTCTACCTGCTCGCCCAGATGGTCGGCGCCGGCTCGCTGGTCGCCCTGCTGCTCGGCGTCAGCGGCGACGGCGCCAAGCGCTGGACCATCGTGGCGGTCGGGGCGCTGATGGTGATCTACGTGACCGTCGGCGGCATGAAGGGCACCACCTGGGTGCAGATCGTCAAGGCGGTGCTGCTGATCGCCGGCGCCGCGCTGATGACCGTCATGGTGCTGGCCAAGTACCACTTCAACCTGTCCAGCCTGCTCGGCGCCGCCTCCGACGCCAGCGGCAAGGGCCGCGCCTTCCTCGAACCCGGGCTCAAGTACGGCCTCACCGGCACCACCAAGCTCGACTTCCTCAGCCTCGGCCTCGCGCTCGTCCTCGGCACCGCCGGACTGCCGCACATCCTGGTCCGCTTCTACACCGTCCCCACCGCCAGGGCCGCCCGGAAGTCGGTGCTCTGGGCGATCGGCATCATCGGCGTCTTCTACCTGATGACGCTCGCCCTCGGCTTCGGCGCCGCCGCCCTGGTCGGCTCCAAGACCATCAAGGCCTCCAACGCGGCCGGCAACACGGCCGCCCCGCTGCTCGCCGAACAACTCGGCGGCGGGGCCGGCTCCACCGGCGGCGCGGTGCTGCTCGCGGTGATCTCCGCCGTCGCCTTCGCCACCATCCTCGCCGTGGTCGCCGGGCTCACCCTGGCCTCCTCCTCGTCCTTCGCCCACGACCTCTGGGCCAACGTGATCCGGCGCGGAAAGGCGAGCGAGAAGGAGGAGGTGGCCAGCGCCAAGCTCGCCGCCGTCGCGATCGGCGCCGTCGCCATCGTGCTGTCGATCTTCGCCGACAAGCTGAACGCCGCGGCGCTGGTCGCGCTGGCCTTCGCGGTCGCCGCCTCCGCCAACCTGCCCACCCTGCTGTACTCGCTGTTCTGGAAGCGGTTCAACACCGTCGGCGCGGTCTCGGCCACCTACGCGGGCCTGATCACCTCCGTCACCCTGGTGATCTTCTCGCCAGTGGTCTCCGGCAACCCCAGGACCTCGCTCTTCCCGCACAGCGACTTCCACTGGTTCCCGCTGGAGAACCCCGGCCTGATCTCCATCCCGGTCGGCTTCCTGGCCGGCGCGATCGGCACCTGGCTGGCCCGCGAGCAGGCCGACCCCGCGAAGTACGCCGAACTGGAAGTCCGTTCGCTCACCGGCCTCGGCGCGGACTGACCCCGTACCCGGCCCGGTTAAGCTGGCCCGGCCGCCACCCGGCGGCCGGGCCGGCGCGGCCCCCGAGGAAGGGCGGGACCGGGATGCTCCTCGACACCTACGGACGACAGGCCGTCGACCTGCGGGTCTCCCTCACCGACCGGTGCAACCTGCGCTGCACCTACTGCATGCCCGAAGAGGGCCTGAACTGGCTCGGCCGGGACGACCTGCTCACCGACGCGGAGATCGTCCGGCTGGTCGGACTGGCCGTCCGCGACCTCGGCGTCCGCGAAGTCCGCTTCACCGGCGGCGAACCGCTGCTGCGCCCGGGGCTCGTCCCGATCATCGCCGCCTGCGCGGCCCTCGACCCGCGCCCCGAGATCTCCCTCACCACCAACGGCATCGGCCTGGCCCGGGTGGCAACCTCCCTGCGGGACGCCGGAGTCGACCGGGTCAACGTCTCGATCGACACCCTGAACCCCGACACCTTCGCCCGCCTGACCCGCCGCCGCCGGCACCAGGACGTGCTGGACGGCCTGGCGGCGGCCGAGGCCGCCGGGCTGCGACCGGTCAAGCTCAACGCCGTGCTGATGCGCGGCGTCAACGACCACGAGGCCGCCGACCTGCTCGCCTGGGCGATCGAGCACCGGTACCAGCTCCGGTTCATCGAGCAGATGCCGCTGGACGCCCAACACGGCTGGGACCGCTCGCAGATGGTCACCGCCGAGGAGATCCTCGCGCTGCTGCGCACCCGCTTCACCCTCACGCCCGAACCGTCCTCGGCGCGCGGCGCCGCCCCCGCCGAACGCTGGCTGGTCGACGGCGGACCCACGGCGGTCGGCGTCATCGCCTCCGTCACCCGCCCGTTCTGCCGCGCCTGCGACCGCACCCGCCTCACCGCCGACGGCCAGATCCGCAACTGCCTCTTCGCGACCGGCGAGACGGACCTGCGCGGCGCGCTGCGCTCGGGCGCGAGCGACGCGGAGCTGGCGGAGCTGTGGCGCGCGGCGATGTGGGGCAAGAAGGCCGGCGCGGGCATCGACGACCCGGAGTTCCTCCAGCCCGCGCGCCCGATGTCGGCGATCGGCGGCTAGCCGCGGCTCCGCAGGTGGCGGCTCACGTCGCCGACCAGCGTGGCGCGGAAGCGTCGTTCCGTGAAACGCCACTGTCCGTCGCGCCGTTCGAAGCGGTCGTGGTAGCGCCCGCAGACGACGGGCTGCAGCGGCAGCCCCGGGAGCGACTGGAACACCGTGACGTACGAGCGGGCGGCCGCCGTGCCCGCCTCCTCGTCGACCTCGACGGCGAGGTTGGTGGTCATGTGCTGGGTCCGCGGGGTGCCGTCGGCGTACACGACCAGCAGGTCCCGGAACATCCGCTCGATCGCCTCCCGCCCGCTCACCGGCTCGCCGCTGCCGGTGAAGGCGGCGTCCGCGAGCAGCGCGCCGAGGCCGGCGAAGTCCCCGTCGTCCACCAGCTCGGCGTACCGGGCGATCAGGTTCTCGACGGCGTGCCGACCGGGCGCGGGGAGATCGCTCACGGACCTCACTGTAGGCGGGCGACCTGACGGGCGGTCGGGCGGCGTCACCGCCCGGCGGCCGGGAATGGCCGAACGGCCTTCGTGGTTGGGCCGGTTGTGGCCAGGCCGAGGGAGGGGTCGTCATCGACCGGGTGGACGTCAACGGCAGCGAGGCCGCGCGCGAGGACCTGATGGTGCTCGCGCGGGCGACCTACGCGCACTTCACCTCGATGCAGGCACGGGGCGGCGCGGTCCGCGGGCTCGACCTGCACCTCGCGCGGCTGGACGCCGGCACGCGTGAGCTGTTCGGGACCGCCCTGGACACCGACCGGGTGCGGGGCTGGATCCGGCGGGCCCTGCGCGCCGCGCCCGACGCGGTCTCGGCCCGGGTGACGGTCTTCAGCCGCCGGGTGGACGCGGTGCTGCGCGGCGAGGACGTCGAGCCGGACGTGGCGGTGATGACGAGCGCGCCGGCCGGGGCCGGGGCGGCGTCGGTGCGCCTGCGGGCGATCGAGTACGAGCGGGATCTTCCGCACGTCAAGCACGCCGGGACGTTCGGGCTGGTGCTCGCCGGTCGGCAGGCGGCGCTCGCCGGGTACGACGACACGCTGTTCACCGACCGAGACGGCCGGATCGCCGAGGCGGCGATCGCGAACATCGGGTTCTTCGACGGCGGGCGGGTGGTCTGGCCGGAGGCGGCCGTACTGCCCGGCATCACGAGGCAACTGCTGGAACGGGGTCTGGCGGCCGCGGGCATCCCGTCCGAGCGGCGGGAGATCCGGCTCCGCGACCTCGGACGGTGGGCGGCGGACTCCCCGGCCCTCGGAGCGTTCCTGTCGAACTCGATCGCGCCGGTCGTGCCGGTCGCGGGCATCGACGAGCAGGCGCTGACCGTCGATCCGGAGGTCACCGCGCTCCTGCTGGACTGCTATCGGAGCAACCCCTGGCAGCAGGCGTGAGCCGGTCCCGTGCGTGGTGACGGCTGTCAGCGGCGGTGGCGCTCGGCAGCCGCGCGGACTTCCTCGCGCGCCAACTCGCTCTCAACGGTGGGTGGTTGGAACCGGTCGGCGGCCACCCGGACGTGCTCCTCCCAGCGGTCCTGCCAGAACTCGACCGTCCATCCCGGCCACCGCTCCGCCATCTCGTACGCCTCCGCCGTCGCCCCCAGCGTCCACCAGCCCACCCGGCGCCGCACCGGATCGACGTGCACTCCGGCCTGGGCCGCAGCCCGGCAGACTTCGTGCTCCGGGGCGTCCGCCAGTCGGTCGAGCAGGGCGGGTCCTGCCAGGACGGGGTGGTCGTTGGCGTTGGAGGCCACGAAGCACTGGTCCGATCCGACCGTCAGCACCGCGATCATCGGCTCCGGCTCCGCGAGTTCCTCGTCGTCCGGCTCCAGCAGCATGACGTGGCAGGTCGCAGCGTCGCGGTCCCGGACGAATGCCGGGTCCAGCCCCAGGTAGGCCCGTACCTCCGCGTTGCCGTCGTACAGCCAGCGCACCTCCCAGCCCGGCCACGCCTCCCGCAGCAGCTCCAACGTGGCGGCGCGGTGCCGGAGTTCGGTGCTCGAACCCTCCCAGGCGAACAGCAGCAGCACCTTCCGGCCGAGATCGATCAGCGCCGCGCCCTGGCAGTGCACGTCGTCCAGCCACCAGTCGGTCGCGGGCAGCGCCTCGACCATCGCGAGCGCGGCGGTCGGCCCGGCCAACAGGTCGAGGTCGATGCCGACGGCGCCGAAGCGGGACAGGTACAGCTCGTGCTCGCCGCTCTCGCGGACCACGACGAAATTCGCTCGATCACCCATGCGGAGAGCATGGCGGCCGCCCGGCGGCGGATGCCAGGGAATTCGCGCAGCCGCCGCTGCCCGAGCAGGTCGAGCGCGACGGCGGCACGGTCGGCGACCGGGGAGGCGATCAGCCGGTCGGTGCTCCGGGCGCCGTGCTACGCCGAGAAGGGCTCGGTGTCCTTGAGGAAGCCGCGGACGGCGAGGAACTGGCCCAGGGAGTCGCGGTGTTCGTCGCAGGCCAGCCAGGTCTTGCGGCGGTCGGGGGTGTGGAGCTTGGGGTTGTTCCACAGCAGGGTCCAGGTGGCGAGCTCGCGGCAGCCCTTGGCGGAGCACTTCGGAGGGCCCGCCGGGCCGTCGGGGCCGGTGGGGGTGCCGAAGAGGGGGTGCGCGGTGTCCATGGATCCGATCCTATGCCCGGGCATGACGACGCCGGGCAGCCACGGGGGGAGCTGCCCGGCGTCGGTCTGTCGCTCCGACGGGGGATGCGGAGCGCTAAGGAAGTATGGCACGGCCAAGGGCTCGGAAGCTCGTCCGTCCGGTGACTAATTTGAGGATCGTCTGAGCTTTCCGGCGGTCATACCGGTCGATGAACGGTCATATCGGACAAGGGAATTGAGGGATTCTCAATCCTGTGGCCGGTTCTCGGCGGCCGGGGCGGCGGCCGCCGCCCCGCCGCCGCCCGTCCCGCCGGGGCCGAGCATCAGCGGGGTGTCGGGGGAGAAGGCGAAGGTCGAGGGCAGTCCGGGTGCGCGCTCGCGGCCCGCGTTGGCGATCAGCACCGCGAAGTAGGGCAGCAGGACGCCGCCGGCCAGCGCGGCGAAGGCGAGCCAGCGCTGGACGTCCCACAGGATGACGGCGAGCAGCACGCACACCGTGCGGATCAGCATGGAGATCACGTACCGCCGCTGCCGGCCCCGGACGTCCTCGCTGAGGCTGCTGCGGGCACCGGTGATCCGGAAGACCTGGTCGTCGTCCGCGCTCTTGCGCATGGTCCATCCATCCTCGGTCGGCTTTTCCGGCTCCCTACGACCGACCACGGTAACCCCGCTGACGCCGGACCGACCCACCTGGGGTCGGTCCGGAGGTCAGGCGGCGCGGCGGAGGTACTGGACGGGCACGGCGTCGGTGAGCCAGACACCGTTCGCAGACACTCGGAATTCGTGGCCGTCGGCGGCCATCGCGGCCGCGTCGACCTCCAGCACCACCGGCCGGCCGTGCCGGGAGCCGACCTTGACCGCCGTCCCGGTGTCGGCCGAGAGGTGGACGTCCTGCCGGGTCATCGGGCGCAGGCCCTCGGCCAGGATGTACGGCAGGGTGCGCTCGGCGGTGCCGTGGAACAGCACGTCGGGCGGGGTGGTGGCGGGCAGGCCCAGGTCGACCTCGACGGTGTGGCCCTGACTGGCCCGGATGGACCTGCCGTCCTCGGAGTAGGCGAAGCGGCGCTTGTTGTTGGTGGCGACCACGTGGTCCAGCTGGGCGCGGCTGAGCGGCCGGCGGTGCCGGGCCAGCGCGGCGAGCAGGGTGTCGACCGCCACCCAGCCCGCCTCGTCCAGGGAGACCCCGACGGAGCCCGGGTCGTGCCGCAGGATGCGGCTGAGCATCTTCGACGTCTTGACGGTGTGCTTCTCGTCCATCGGAGTCCCCCCAGGGGTTCGGTCGGCCGGTCAGGAGGCCTGACTGACCGAGCTCATGTTGAAGTCGGGCACGCGCACCGGCGGCATCGCGGCCCGGGTGAACCAGTCGCCCCACTCGCGGGGCAGGCAGCGTTCGGTGCGGCCCGCCTCGGTGATCCGGCCGAGCAGGTCGACCGGGGATTCGTTGAAGCGGAAGTTGTTGACCGCGCCGACCACTTCGCCGTTCTCGACCAGGTAGACGCCGTCCCGGGTGAGGCCGGTGAGCAGCAGGGTGGCCGGGTCGACCTCGCGGATGTACCAGAGGCAGGTGAGCAGCAGGCCGCGCTCGGTGCGGGCGACCATCTCCTCCAGCGTCGGCGCGTCGGGTGCGGAGGTCTCCAGCACCAGGTTGTCGATCGGCGGGTTGAGCGGCAGCCCGGCCAGGCCCGCGGAGTGGCGGGTGGTCAGCAGGTGGGTGAGCCTGCCGTCGCGCAGCCAGTCGGTGGCGGTCAGCGGCGCGCCGTTGTCGAACACCGAGTCGTTCTCGCCGGAGGCGTGGGTGAGCACGAACGGGGCGGCCTGGATGCCGGGCTCGGCCGGGTCGGAGCGCAGCGTCAGCGGCAGCGGGCTGAGCTGCTCGCCGATCCGCGTGCCCCCGCCGGGCTTGGAGAACACCGAGCGGCCCTCGACCGCGTCCCGCGCGCCGGACGACCAGCTCAGGTAGACCAGCAGGTCGGCGACGGCGGACGGCGACAGGATGGTCTCGTAGCGGCCGGCCGGCAGGTCGATCCGCTTGCGGCCCCAGCCGAGCCGGCGCGTCAGGTCGGCGTGCAGGGCGGTGACGTCGACGTCCGCGAAGTCCCGGGTGCCGGCGCCGACCCAGGCGGAGCCGGACAGGTCGGCGGTCTTGAGGTTCAGCTCGACGGCGCCGGTGGGCTGGTCGTGGCGCAGCCGCAGGCCGGTGGAGCTGCCCAGGTACGAGGACGTCATCTCGTGCCGGGCGAAGCCGTACAGCAGCTCGCCGCCCGCCCGGGCGCGGGCGAAGGCCTCGCCGAGGGCGGGCGCGAACGCGTCGAACACGCCGATGTCGGTGACCAGCGGGGCCTCGGTGAAGCGCGGGTCGGCGGGCCGACCGGTGATCAGCGGCTGGGCGTCCTCGGCGGGTTCGGCGGCCCGGGCGGCGGCCTCGGCGGCGCGCACCAGCTGCTCGATGTCGTCGAGCGTGACGGCCTCCTGGGCGACCACGCCGGCGGCGGTGCCCTGCGTGCCGTTCACGGTGGAGATCACCGTCAGCCGGCGGCCGCGGGTGACGCCGTTGGTGGTCAGCGCGTTGCCGGCCCAGCGCAGGTTGGCGGTGGACTCCTCGTCGACGATCACCACGCAGCCGTCGGCGCGGGACAGTTCGAGGGCGCGTTCCACCAGCTCGTGGGGGTGCGTGAGGGACATCAGTGACCCGCCTCCTGCTGGGTGTTGAGCACGTTGACCTGACGGAACAGCGCGGACGGGCAGCCGTGGCTGACCGCGGCGACCTGGCCCGGCTGGGCCTTGCCGCAGTTGAAGGCCCCGCCGAGCACGTACGTCTGCGGGCCGCCGACGGCGCTCATCGAGCCCCAGAAGTCGGTGGTGGTGGCCTGGTAGGCGAAGTCCTTGACCTGGCCCGCCAGTTCGCCGTCGCGAATGGCGTAGGCGCGCTGGCCGGTGAACTGGAAGTTGTACCGCTGCATGTCGATCGACCAGGAGCGGTCGCCGACGATGTACAGCCCGTTCTCCACCTGGGAGATCAGGCCGGAGGTGTCCGGGCCGTCGGCGGCCGGCTGGAGCGAGACGTTGGCCATCCGCTGCACCGGCACATGCGCCGGGGAGTCCGCGTAGGCACAGCCGTTGGAGCGCTCGAAGCCCTTCAACCCGGCCATCGGGCGGTCGAGTTGGTAGCCGACCAGGACGCCGTCGCGGATCAGGTCCCAGGACTGGGTGGCGACGCCCTCGTCGTCGTACCCGATGCTGGCCAGGCCGTGCTCGGCCGTCCGGTCGCCCGTGACGTGCATCAGCTCGGAGCCGTACTTCAGGCTGCCGAGCTGGTCGAAGGTGGCGAACGAGGTGCCCGCGTAGGCGGCCTCGTAGCCCAGCGCGCGGTCCAGCTCGGTGGCGTGGCCGATCGACTCGTGGATGGTCAGCCACAGGTTGGACGGGTCGATCACCAGGTCGTAGCGGCCCGGGGTGACGCTCGGCGCGGCCATCTTCTGCGCCAACAGCTCGGGCAGCTCGGCCAGTTCGGCGTCCCAGTCCCAACCCGTGCCGCGGAGGTACTCCCAGCCGCGGCCGGCCGGCGGCGCGATGGTGCGCATCGAGTCGAACGCGCCCGTCCGCTCGTCCACGCTGGTGGCCTCCAGCCACGGGTGCAGGCGCACCCGCTGCTGGGTCGTCACGGTGCCCGCGGTGTCCGCGTAGAACTTGTTCTCCTGCACCGTCAGCACCGCCGCCGTCACGTGCGAGACGCCGTCGGCGGCCAGCAGCCGGGAGGACCACTCGGCCAGCAGGCCGGTCTTCTCCGCGTCCGGCACGTCGAACGGGTTCAGCTCGTACGCGGAGACCCACTCGGCCTCCGGGTACACCGGCTCCGGGGCCAGCTCCACCCGCTCGCCGGACCCGGCCGCGCGGCTGATCCCGCCGGCCAGCCGGGCCACCGCCACGGCCTGCTCGGCGACGGCCGCAGCGGCGGCGGGCGTCAGGTCCACGCCTGCCGCGAAGCCCCAGGCGCCGTCCAGCAGCACCCGGACGGCGAAGCCCAACTGCACGGAGTCCGACGAGCCGGCCGGGCGGGCGTCACGCAGCCGCCAGGACGCCGACCGCACCCGCTCCAGCCGGAAGTCGGCGTGCGAGACGCCCAACTGCCGAGCCCGGGACAGGGCCGCGTCCGCCAACGGGCGCAACGGGTACGAGAGGAACTGAGGGTCCAGCGCGGAGGGGGGCATCGGGCTCCCTGGGTCGAGGATCGGGTGCGGCGGGCCGCCCCCGGGTCGAGGGCACACCCGCTCGCATCATCCCCGGCCGCAGGGCGTTCGGCCAGCAAATATTGGCCGAGCCGCCCTGACGTCCCGTCAGTTCGGCGTCACGCCAGCGCCTCCCACCAGCCGTCCAGCTCCGGCGGATCGGACACCTCCACCCGCTGCCCCGGACGCGGCACCGCCAGCGCGACCCCCTGTGCCTTCGCCTCCGCCAGCAGCCGCTCCACCGGCTCCGCCCAGCGGTGCGGCGCCAGGTTGAACGTGCACCAGTGCACCGGCAGCAGCAGGCCGCCGCGCAGCTCCAGATGCGCCCGGACCGCGTCCTCCGGAGTCAGGTGGATGTCCGCCCACGCGGCGTCGTACGCGCCGATCGCCATCAGCGCGGCGTCGAACGGGCCGTGCTGCTCGCCGATCCGGGCGAAACCCTCGAAGTAGCCCGAGTCGCCGGTGAAGAACACCCGGCGCTCCGGCCCCGCCACCACCCACGAGCCCCACAGCGTGGTGTTGCGGGTGAAACCCCGGCCGGAGAAGTGGTGCGCGGCGGTCAGCGTCAGCGTCAACTCGCCGAGCGTGCACGTCTCGTCCCAGTCCAGCTCGATGATCCGGTGCTCCGGCACGCCCCAGCGCCGCAGGTGCCCGCCGATGCCCAGCGGCACCGCGAACGGCGCCGACTGGAGCTCCACCAGGCGGCGCACCGTCGCCATGTCCAGGTGGTCGTAGTGGTCGTGCGAGATCAGCACCGCGTCCACCTGCGGCAGCGACGCCAGGTCCACCGGCACCGGGTGCAGCCGCTTCGGGCCCGCCAGGTGGGACGGCGAACAGCGGTCCGACCACATCGGATCCACCAGCACCCGGCAGCCGTCCAGCTCCAGCAGCGCCGACGCGTGCCCGTACCAGGTCACCGCCACGCCCTCGGACGCCGCGGCCGACGGCTCCGGCGCCGCCAGCGGCACCGCACCGGCCGGCACCCGGCCCTCCTTCTCGAACAGCATCCGGCGCAGCGTCGCCGCGTCCGGGCTGCCCGGCACACCGGCCGACACCTGCGAGGGCGCGTTGTGGAACACCCCGTCCCGGTACTGCGGGGACACCCGCACCCGCGGATCCAGCGGGTCCGGCCGTCGCCCGAACTGGGCCGGCAGTTCCCGCAGCGCCCACGCCGCCGCACCCACCACCGTCAGGGCCGCCACCGCCGCCAGCGCCCGGCGGCCTGCCCGGCCAGGGAGTGCACCACTCATCGCGTCCGCTCCGATCGGCTCGCTCGAAACCGGTGCCCGGACTCTCCGGAGCACCCCCGGGGCAACGGCCGCCACCGGCCCGGCGTTCCCCGCACCGGACCCGGACCGGACCCGGACAGGACCCGGACCGGAGCCGAACGAGACCCGGAAGGGACCCGGACGGGACCGGTACCGGGATTGTCGGGATGCAACAGAACTCACCCGGCAAGGCCTGTCGAAGGCAGCTTCGCCCGAGCTCGCACCCTACCGATAGCGTCACAGGTGGCTACGCGTGCGGTCGGCACGCGCACATCGAGTAGGGAAGAGGTGGACCGTTGAGCCGCTCGGTACTGGTCACCGGAGGTAACCGGGGCATCGGCCTCGCCATCGCCCAGAGCTTCGCCGAGGCGGGCGACAAGGTCGCCATCACCAGCCGCAACGGCGAGGTTCCGGCGGAACTCGCCAAGTACGACGTCCTCGCGGTGCGCGCCGACATCACCGACACCGAGCAGGTCGACGCCGCCTTCGCCGAGATCGAGGCCGCCCACGGCCCGGTCGAGGTCCTGGTCGCCAACGCCGGCATCACCAAGGACACCCTGCTGCTGCGCATGTCCGAGGACGACTTCACGTCCGTCCTGGAGACCAACCTCACTGGCACCTTCCGGGTCGTGAAGCGCGCCGCCGCCAAGATGCTGCGCGCCCGCAAGGGCCGCGTGGTGCTGATCTCCTCCGTGGTGGGCCTCAGCGGCTCCGCCGGCCAGGCCAACTACGCCGCCTCCAAGGCCGGCCTGGTCGGCTTCGCCCGCTCGCTGGCCCGCGAACTCGGCTCCCGCAACATCACCGTCAACGTGATCGCACCCGGCTTCGTCGACACCGACATGACCGCCGTGCTCAGCGAGGAGCGCCGCAAGGAGATCGTCTCCGGCGTCCCCCTGGGCCGCTACGCCGCCCCCGCCGAGATCGCCTCGGCCGCGCGGTTCCTGGCCTCCGACGAGGCCGCGTACATCACCGGAGCCGTCATTCCCGTGGACGGCGGATTGGGCATGGGTCACTGACCATGACTGGAATTCTCGAAGGCAAGCGCATCCTGATCACCGGCGTGCTGATGGAGTCCTCCATCGCCTTCCACACCGCGAAGCTCGCGCAGGAGCAGGGCGCCGAGATCATCCTCACCGCCTTCCCCCGGCCCAGCCTCACCGAGCGCATCGCCAAGAAGCTGCCCAAGCCGGTCAAGGTCCTGGAGCTCGACGTCTCCAGCGCCGAGCAGCTGGCCGGCATCGCCGACCAGGTCCGCGAGCACCTGCCGACCCTGGACGGCATCGTCCACTCCATCGGCTTCGCCCCGCAGGACGCGCTCGGCGGCAACTTCCTGGACACCCCGTGGGAGTCCGTCGCCACCGCGATGCAGGTCTCCGCGTACTCGCTGAAGTCCCTCACCACCGCGCTGCTCCCGCTCATGCAGGACGGCGGCTCGGTGGTCGGCCTGACCTTCGACGCGCAGTTCGCCTGGCCGCAGTACGACTGGATGGGCCCGGCGAAGGCCGCCCTCGAGTCCACCAACCGCTACCTCGCCCGTTACCTCGGCGAGCGCGACATCCGCTGCAACCTGATCTCGGCGGGCCCGATCGGCTCGATGGCCGCGAAGTCCATCCCCGGCTTCCCCGACCTCGCCGCCACCTGGGACACCCGCTCCCCGCTCAAGTGGGACCTCTCCGACCCGGAGCCGGCCGGCCGCGGCGTCGTCGCGCTGCTCAGCGACTGGTTCCCGAAGACCACCGGCGAGATCATCCACGTCGACGGCGGTCTGCACGCGATCGGCGCGTAACGAGTTTTTCCAGGGGCTCGGAGAACTGCGAGGTCGAGCTGCTGGTGGTCGAGGACGGCGGTCGGTCGTGGCCGCTGTCGGTGACGGACGGGACCCGGAACAACGGGACCTGTCCGCGCCCCGTCGATCACCAGCAGCCTTGGCCTCGCCGTTCCCCGGGCCCCTCGCTGTTCCCCCCGATCGCCTGGCCGGCGGCCTTCGCGGCCGTCTCCGCGTCGCCCGACCTGATCGCGTCGAGGATGTCCGAGTGCGAGACCCAGCGGTGGGGGAGGAGGTCGGGGCCGACGTCGTGGCGCAGGTGGGCGAGCAGGACCTCGCCGAGGTCGGCGTAGATCGCGGCGAGGACGTCGTTGTGGGCGGCGGCCACCACCGCGTGGTGGAAGGCGGCGTCGGCCTGGATGAAGTCCTCGGGGACGCCGGCGTGCCAGGCGGCGTCGCGGCGGGCCAGCGCCGCGTCGAGGAGTTCGAGGTCGCGCGCGGTGCGGCGGGTCGCGGCGAAGCCGGCGGCGGAGGTCTCCAGGGTGGCGCGGAGTTCGGCGACCTGGCTCTGGTCGGCGTCGGCGAACCGGCGGTGCATGACGCCGGCGAGTTCGCTGGTGGCCAGGACGTAGGTGCCGGAGCCCTGGCGGATGTCGACCAGCCCGTTGTGGGCGAGGGCGCGGACGGCTTCGCGGATGGTGTTGCGGGCGACGCCGAGCTGGTCGACCAGCTCCGCCTCGGTCGGGATGCGTGATCCCACCGGCCACTCGCCCGAGGTGATCTGGGCCCGGAGTTGGGCGATCACCTGGTCGGAGAGCGGGGTGCGGCGAGTGGTCGACAGCGCCAAGGTCGGACTCCTTCTGTGGTTTACGTCATCAGGATACCGGGGCGACTTAAGTCATCCCATGATTCTATGATTGCGCCATGTCTACCGCAGCAGACCCCTCAGCAACCGAGACCGAGAGCCTTCGACCATCCCCTTCGTCCACCACCTCCACCGCCGCCGGCCCGTCGCCGGCGGTTCGCAATGCCGGCGCCGCCCTGCTGGCCGTCGGCGTGGCCGCCGCCGCGGTCAACCTGCGTCCCGTGGTGACCAGCCTCGGCGCGCTGCTCGACCCGGTCCAGAAGGACCTCGGGATGAGCGCCACGGTGGCCGGCCTGCTCGCCGCGGTGCCGCCGCTGTGTTTCGCGGCGCTGGGCGTCGCCGCCCCGGGCCTGGCCCGCCGGCTGGGTCCGATCACCGTGGTGGCGGCCGCGATGGGCGCCATCACGGCGGGTGTGCTGGCCCGCTCCTTCACCGGTTCCACCGCGGTGTTCCTGCTGCTCACCGCGCTGGCGCTGGCCGGAGTGGCGCTGGCCAACGTGCTGCTGCCGGTGGTGATCAAGCGGTACTTCCCGGACCGGGTCGGTCCGATGATCGGCCTGTACTCGATGGCGCTGTCGGTCGGCACCTCGCTGGCCGCCGCCACCACCGTCCCGCTGGCCGACGCGCTCGGCGGTTCCTGGCGGCTGGGCCTCGGCGTCTGGGCGCTGCCCGCCGTGCTCGCG
Organism: Kitasatospora sp. CB02891; assembly: GCF_002803145.1. Taxonomy (NCBI): domain Bacteria; kingdom Bacillati; phylum Actinomycetota; class Actinomycetes; order Kitasatosporales; family Streptomycetaceae; genus Kitasatospora; species Kitasatospora sp. CB02891. The sequence goes on from NZ_NNBO01000018.1 coordinate 153,270, forward strand.
CTGGTGCTGTGGCTGGCGGTGCTGTTCGTCCGCCGCGAGAAGGGCGGCAGCGCCTCGGCCGAGCCCGCGCCGGTCCACGTCCGGCTGCCGATCCTGCGCAGCCGCACCGCGTGGGCGCTGGGCGCGTTCTTCGGCCTGCAGTCCACCAGCGCGTACAGCGCGATGGGCTTCCTGCCGAAGATCTACCACGACGCCGGTGTCTCGGAGTCCGCGTCCGGGGTGCTGCTGGCCCTGGTGATGGCGATCAGCGTGCCGGTCTCGTTCGCGCTGCCCAACCTGGCCGCCCGGGGCGGCGACCAGCGGCTGTACGTGGTGGTGCTGGGCCTGTGCGGCATCGCCGGCTACCTGGGGCTGATGCTGGCCGCCGGGACGGTGCCGTGGCTGTGGGCGATCCTGGTCGGCCTGTCGATGTGCGCGTTCCCGCTGGCGCTGACCATGCTCGGCCTGCGCGCCCGCACCCCGGGCGGGGTGGCCCAGCTGTCGGCGTTCGCGCAGAGCCTGGGCTACCTGATCTGCATCCCGGGCCCGATCGTGATGGGCGCGCTCTACGAGAACACCGGCGAGTGGTACCTGCCGCTGGGCCTGCTGGCGCTGCTGCTGGTGCCGCAGATCCTGGTCGGCGTGCGTGCCGCCCGGGCCCGGCACATCGAGGACGAGGTCGTCGGTTAGGCTCGGCGACATGCCAGTTCTCGAACCGAATCCCCAGGGCGGCCAGAAGAAGCTGCTGCAGATGCTCGGCGTGATCGCCGGGATCGTGGTGCTGATCGCGATCGTCGCGACCGTCGCCCAGAACATGGGCTGATCCGGCCTCGCGGCCGCCGCCCGCGCCGAGCGGGGGAGCGGCCACCCGCAGGGGTGGCAGCTTCGCCGACCACGCGACCGGGCGGCGGTTTTCTGCGAAGCTCTAGGGGTATGAGCGCCGACACTCCCCGTAGGATCATCGTTCTTCGCCATGCCCGGGCCGACTGGCCCGACCAGGTCGACGACCACGACCGCCCGCTGGCGGACCGCGGGCGCGGCCAGGCCACCGAGGCGGGCCGCTGGCTCGCCGACTCCGGCGTCAACCCGGACCACGTGCTCTGCTCCACCGCGCTGCGCACCCGGGAGACCTGGAAGCTGGTCGCCCACGAGCTGCCCAAGCGGCCCCGGAAGACGGTCTACGAGGACCGGGTGTACGAGGCCCAGCCCGGCCGGCTGATCGAGGTGATCCAGGAGACCCCCGAGGAGCACGCCGACCTCCTGCTGGTCGGCCACAACCCCGGCGTGCTGGGCCTGACCCAGGTGCTGGCCGGCGACGAGGGCGACGCCGAGGAGCTCAACCGGATGCGGCTGAACGGCTTCCCGCCGGCCGCGGTGGCGGTGCTCAGCCTGAACGGCCCGTGGAAGCTGGTCGAGCCCGGCGTGGCCCGGCTGGAGTCGTACTTCATGCCGCAGGACTGACGGCAGCAGAAGGGGCGGGGTCCGACCGGACCCCGCCCCTTCGACGTGCGTGCCGGATCAGTCCCCGGTGGGCGCGCCGTCCACCTCGTCGGCCGCCTCGACCTCCTCGCGGGTGACGCCCAGCAGGTACAGCACGGTGTCCAGGAAGGGCACGTTCACCGCGGTGTCGGCCTGCTCGCGGACCACCGGCTTGGCGTTGAACGCCACGCCCAGGCCCGCCGCGTTCAGCATGTCCAGGTCGTTGGCGCCGTCGCCGATCGCCACCGTCTGCTCCAGCGGCACCCCGGCCCGCTCGGCGAACCGGGCCAGCCAGCGGGCCTTGCCGGCCCGGTCGACGATCTCGCCGGTGACCCGGCCGGTGAACTTCCCGTCCACCACCTCCAGGGTGTTGGCGGCCGCGAAGTCCAGGCCCAGTCGCTCCACCAGGTGCTCGGTGACCTGGGTGAAACCGCCGGAGACGATCGCCACCTGGTAGCCGAGCCGCTTCAGGGTGCGGATCAGGGTCCGGGCGCCGGGGGTGAGCCGGACCTCCGAGCGGACCTTCTCGGTGACCGTCGCGTCCAGGCCCGCCAGCAGCGCCACCCGGGCGCGCAGCGACTCGGCGAAGTCCAGTTCGCCGCGCATCGCCTGCGCCGTGACCTCGGCGACCTCCGCCTCGCAGCCCGCGTGGGCGGCGAACAGCTCGATCACCTCGTCCTGGATCAGCGTGGAGTCGACGTCCATCACCACCAGGCGCTTGGCCCGCCGGTGCAGCCCCGAACGGACCACCGCGATGTCCACCCGCTGCACGGCGGCCTCCGCCGCAAGCACCGCGCGCAGTTCCTCGGTCGGCACACCGGAGATGGTCAGCTCCACCGCCGTCACGGGGTACTTGGCCAGGCGGAACACCCGGTCGATGTTGCCGCCGGCCTCCGAGACCCGGGCGGACAGCGCCGCCACCGCGGACGCGGTCAGCGGGTGGCCGAGCACCGTGACGTGCGAACGGCCCTCCCGGCGCGGGCGGTTGTCGCCGGTGCCGGAGATGATCTCGGCCTGCAGCCGGTGCTCCTCCGCCCAGCGGTGCACCGTCACCCGCAGGGCGCCCTCGGCACCCGGCGCGGGCGGGGGAGTGACCAGTGCGCACAGCGTTATCCGGCCACGGGTGACGACCTGCTCGATGTCGATCACCTCGACCCCGAAACCGGCGAGCTGGGTGAACAGGCCCGCGGTGATGCCGGGGCGGTCCTTGCCGAACACCTTGACCAGCAGCGTTCGCTCGGTGTCGGTGCTCACGGGCGGCGCGGCGGAAAGGGCCTGAGCGGCCGGATCTGTTGCGTTCATGGTGCCCCCCACGCTACCCGGAGCCTCCCCGCGCGAGCCGCCCGCGTCCGGCTCGTGGGACGCCCGGCGGACACCTCGCCAGGTCCGCGAGCGGTAGCCGGGCGGTCACAGAACCGTGTCCCGGCTTCCGGGCCCACTGCCCCGGCTGGAATGATTCCCCCCGTCAGATGCAACATCCTGGGGGACCGGAGAGCGGGGCGGGCGGAGAGTTGCCGCAACTCGTACTTGAAATCGACGGCCGGCAGCGGGTACTGGAACCCGGCCGCGCCTACACCATCGGCCGTGACCCGGCGTCGGACTTCCCGTTCGACGACGCCAGGGTCTCCTGGCGGCACGCCACCATCGGCTTCGAGGGCACGGCGTGGCTGTTCACCGACCACGGCTCCACCAACGGCACCTTCGTGGCCGGCGCCCGGGTCGAGCGGACCGCCCTGCACCCCGGCACCGTGGTGCACCTCGGCAACGGCCAGAACGGTCCCCGGCTGGCCTTCACCGCGCCCGCCGCCGCGCCCGCGCCCGTGCAGCCCGGCCCGCTGCACGAGGCCGTCACCGGCCGAGCCCCCGGCCCGCAGGCCCAACCGCCGTTCCAGCAGCAGCCGCCGTTCCAGCAGCCGCCCGTCCAGCAGCCGTCGTTCGGGCCGGGTCCGGCCGCCCGGCCCGGCCACCGGCCGCCGCCGGTCGAGCAGCCGATCCCGCAGAGCTGGGACGCGCCCACCCCGCGGCCCGGCTTCCCGCAGCAGCAGGGTTTCCCGCAGCAACAGCAGCAGGGCTTCCCCGCCCAGGGCGGCGGCGCGCCCGTCCCGCCGCAGTTCCAGCAGCAGCCGCCCGTGCAGCAGCAGTTCCAGCAGCCGCCCGCGCCCGCGCAGCAGCACCACCCGGTGCCGCCGCAGCAGCCCGGGCCGGCCGGCGGGCTCGGCAGCCCGACCATGATCCGCAGCCTGAGCGGCGGGCGGACCATCCGGATCGGCCGCGCGCTGGACAACGACATCGTGGTGTCCGACCTCCAGGTCTCCCGGCACCACGCCGAACTGCGCCAGCTGCCGGGCAACCAGTGGGAGATCGTCGACCTCGGCAGCCACAACGGGATCTTCCTGAACGGCCAGCCGACGCGCCGCCAGCTGATGGGCCCGCAGGACCGGCTGACCGTCGGCCACTCCTCCTTCGTGCTGGTCGGCGACCAGCTGCAGGAGTTCGTCGACAACGGCGCCGTCACCTTCTCCGCCCACCACCTGACCGTCGAGGTCGACTTCAAGGGCGGCAAGAAGACGCTGCTCGACGACGTCTCGTTCGCCGTCCCGGAGAAGTCGCTGGTCGCGGTGATCGGCCCGTCCGGCTCCGGCAAGTCCACCCTGCTGCGCGCCCTCACCGGCTACCGGCCCGCCGACCGCGGCGACGTGCTGTACGACGGCCGCAACCTGTACCGGCAGTTCGCCGAACTGCGCTCCCGGATCGGCCTGGTGCCGCAGTCCGAGATCCTGCACAAGGAACTCACCGTCCGCACCGCCCTCAAGTACGCCGCCCGGCTGCGCTTCCCCGGCGACACCGAGGCCGCCGAGCGCCAGCGCCGGATCGACGAGGTGCTGTACGAGCTGCGCCTGGACAAGCGCGCCGACAACCGGATCACCGCGCTCTCCGGCGGTCAGCAGAAGCGCGTCTCGGTGGCGCTGGAGCTGCTCACCAAGCCGTCGCTGATCTTCCTGGACGAGCCGACCTCGGGCCTCGACCCGGGCATGGACCGCGAGGTCATGCAGACCCTGCGCGGTCTCGCCGACGACGGCCGCACCGTCCTGGTGGTCACCCACTCGGTGGCCGAACTCGCGCTCTGCGACCGGCTGTTGGTGATGGCCCCGGGCGGCTCGGTAGCCTACTTCGGCCCGCCCGCGGAGGCCCTGCACTTCTTCGGCTACGAGACCTGGGCGGACGTCTTCCAGGCCTTCGAGAACTACCCCGACCACGACTGGGCCGGCCGCTACCGCAACTCGGTGCACCACCAGCAGTACTCGGCGAACGTGGACGCCGCCGTCACCCACGTCCAGCCCAACGCGCTCACCCAGCTGCGCCCGCCGAAGCCGCAGAGCTGGGGCTCCCAGCTGTGGACGCTGGTCCGCCGCTACCTGGCGGTGATCGCCTCCGACCGGGGCTTCATCCTGCTGTCCCTGCTGCTGCCACTGGTGCTCGGCGCGGTCTCCGCGGTGATCCCCGACAAGTGCGGCCTGGCGCCCTGCGCCAGCAACGGCCGCAACGACGTGGCCCGGCTGATCCTGATGGTGGTCGCGTTCTCCGCGTGCCTGTCCGGCTCGGCGAACTCCGTCCGCGAGCTGATCAAGGAACGGGCGATCTACGAACGGGAACGCGCCACCGGCCTGTCCCGGACGGCGTACCTGATGTCGAAGATCATCGTGCTGGGCGCGATCAGCTTCCTGCAGGGCGGCATCATCTCCGCCATCGCGTTCAAGGTCCGCACGCTGCCCGCCGAGGGCCTGCTGCTCAAGCACCTGCCGGCCGCGGAGATGGCGATCGGCGTGATCCTGCTCAGCTTCACCTCGATGATGGTCGGCCTGGCGATCTCCTCGCTAGTGAAGACCGCCGAGAAGACCATGCCGCTGCTGGTGATGTTCGCCATCGTGCAGATGGTGTTCACCGGCGCGATCTTCCAGCTCTTCGACAAGCCCGGCCTGGAGCAGTTCGCCTGGCTGATGCCCGCCCGCTGGGGCGTCGCCGCCAGCGGCAACACCCTCGACCTGGCGCACATCTCCCCGGTCGTGGTGGTCAAGCCCCCGGAGACCGGCCCGTACGACACCCTGTGGAACCACTCCGCCGGGATCATGTTCCTCAACTGGACCATGATGATCGCCATCTCGGTCGGCCTGGCGTTCGCCATCCAGCGCTTCCAGAAGCGCCACGAGCCCGAGGTCATGCAGAAGGGCTGACGCCCGCGAGGGTCGGACGGGGCCGGGGGAGCACACGCTTCCCCGGCCCTTCGACGTAGGTCTGCCGCCCGAGGCGCCCGCCATGATCGCGGCGGTAGCGTGGCCGCATGGACAGTCCCGGGTGCGATCCCTCACTGAAGGGGATCGAGGCGGTCAGCGCGGCCGTACTGGCGATGAGCAGACCGCTCGAAGTGCGCGAGGTGCTGCGTCGGATCACCGCCTCCGCACGCACCCTGCTCGGCGCCGAGTACGCCGCCCTCGGCCTGCCCGACGACCACGGCGGGTTCGCGCAGTTCGTGGTGGACGGCGTCAGCGACGAGCAGTGGCGGGCGATCGGCCCGCTGCCCCGCCAGCACGGCGTGCTCGCCTCGATGCTGCACGACCGCGAACCCACCCGGCTCAAGGACGTCCACACCGCGCCCGACTTCGGCGGCTGGCCGGAGGCGCACCCCGACATGACCGACTTCCTCGGCATGCCGATCATGGACGAGGACGAGATCGCCGGCGCCCTGTTCCTGGCCAACAAGCCCGGCGGCTTCACCGAGCACGACGAGGCCCTGCTGCGGATCCTGGTCGCCCACGCGGCGCTCGCCCTCGGCAACGCCCGGCTCTACGAACGCAGCCGCGAACTCACGCTGTCCGGCGAACGCGCCCGGATCGCCCACGACCTGCACGACGCCGTCTCGCAGAAGCTCTTCTCGCTGCGCCTCACCGCCCGGGCCGCCGCCACCCTGGTCGAACGCGACCCCGCACGGGCCCGCGACAACCTCGCCGAGGTCGCCCGGCTGGCCGCCGAGGCCGCCGACGAACTGCGCGCCGTGGTGGTCGAGCTGCGCCCCGCCGCGCTGGAGGAGGACGGCCTGGTCGCCACCCTCGCCTCGCAGACCCAGGTCCTCGACCGGGCGCACAGCGCCGCCGTGCGGTTCACCGCGACCGGTGTGCGCGCGCTGCCCGCCGGCCAGGAGGCGGCGGTGCTGCGGGTCGCCCAGGAGGCCCTGCACAACGCGCTGCGGCACGCCGGGGCGACGTCCGTCACCGTCACCCTCACCGGCACGCCCGGCCGCGGCGTCCGGCTGACCGTCGCCGACGACGGCCGCGGCTTCGACCCCGAATCGGTCCGCCGGGCCGGCCGCCACCTGGGCCTGGTGTCAATGCGCGACCGGGCCGCCGCGGTCGGCGGCCGACTGTCCCTGGAGTCCGCCCCGGGCCGGGGCACCCTGGTCGAACTGGAGGTCCCCGGTGCCTGACACCGCGTCACCGATCCGCGTGCTGCTGGTGGACGACCACCAGGTGGTCCGGCGCGGCCTGCGCACCTTCCTGGAGGTGCAGGACGACATCGAGGTGGTCGGCGAGGCCGCCGACGGCGCGGAAGCCGTCGAACGGGCCGGCGAGCTCGCCCCCGACGTGGTGCTGATGGACCTCAAGATGCCCCGGGTGGACGGCATCGAGGCCCTGCGCCTGCTGCGCGAACAGGCCAATCCGGCCAAGGTGCTGATCGTCACCAGCTTCACCGAGCACCGCACCATGGTCCCCGCCCTGCGGGCCGGCGCGGCCGGCTACGTGTACAAGGACGTCGACCCGGAGGCGCTGGCCGGGGCGATCCGCTCGGTGCACGCCGGCCACGTCCTGCTGCAGCCCGAACTGGCCGCCGCACTCCTCGCCGAGGACGTCCCCGCCCCCTCGCAGGGCCGCGGCGGCAGCCTCACCGACCGCGAGCGCGAGGTCCTCTCCCACCTCGCCGACGGCCGCTCCAACCGGGAGATCGCCCGTGCGCTGCACCTCAGTGAGAAGACAGTCAAAACCCACGTGTCGAACATCCTGATGAAGCTGGACGTCGCGGACCGCACCCAGGCCGCGCTGTGGGCGGTCCGCAACCAGTCCTGACGGTCCTTCAGTCGCGCTCGTCCACGATCGCGTTGTACGCCGCCACCTGGGCCCGGCGGGCCGTGCGGTCCAGCGGGGCGAGGATCTCCCGCCGGGTCGCCATCTCGGACGCGGAGACCGCCGCGCCGTGGCCGCCCGCGGCGATCCCGAGCAGCGCCGACACCTGCCGGGCCGACTCCAGCACCCGCACCGCGCGCGGCGGGTAGCCGGGCGCGAGCAGCTCGTGGTGGCCGCGGCGGCGGAAGCCCTCCAGTGCGCGCAGCGTCTCCGGCCCGGCGCCGGCCACGTCCAGCCGGGTCAGCAGGACGGTGGCCTGCCGCAGCCCGTCCGCGAGTTCGCGCTCCGCCTCGTCCAGCGAGGGCACGTCCGCGGGCAGCGCGTCGTTGACCGGCAGGCACTGCCACAGCACCCGCACGCCCTGGTCGCCCTCCGGGCCGTACACCTCGACCTCCGGCACCAGCCCGTACGGGACGCCCACCGCGAGGACCGCCTCCCCGGCGCCCATCGCCAGCGCGTTGAAGGCCGGCGGCCCGGTCAGCCCCAGCGGGTGCCCGGCCACCGGCAGCGCCAGCCGCAGGCCCTTCGCGCCCAGCACGCGGAGCCTGCCCAGCGCCCAGGTGAGGCCGTGCAGCGCGTCCGGCTCGTCGCCGGGCAGGCCGGTCACCCGGTGGGCGTCGTCCGTGCCCTGGACGGCCGTCGCCGCGTCGTCGGGGGAGCAGGCGCCGGCCAGCAGCGCGTTGCCCCACGCGGTGAGCCGCCCCGAACGGGGCTCTTGGTACGGATTGTCGGCAGGAGTCGCGAGCATCGGACCAGCCTACGGACAACCGGGCGGGGCGGGTGGCGTAGGTTTGGCCTGACACAGGTTGGACCGCACCCCGAGGACCTTCGCGCAGGTTCCACGGACGGCCGGATTCTTGCATTTGGGGAAGGCGTAGGCATGAGCGACGTTCTGGAGCTGGTGGACGTTTCCGTGGTCCGGGAGGGACGCGCGCTCGTCGATCACGTGTCCTGGACGGTCAAGGAGGGCGAGCGCTGGGTGGTGCTCGGACCGAACGGCGCGGGCAAGACGACGCTGCTCCAGATCGCCGGCGCGTACCTGTTCCCGAGCTCGGGCCAGGCCGTCGTGCTCGGCGAGAAGCTCGACGAGATCGACGTGTTCGAGCAGCGGGCCCGGATCGGCCTCGCCAGCGCCGCCATGTTCGACAAGCTGCCGGGCAACCAGACCGTGCTGGAGACGGTGCTGACCGCCGCCTGGGGCCTGACCGTGCACGGCAAGGAGACCTACGAGAAGCCCGACGAGGCCCGCGCCCTGGCGCTGCTCGACCGGCTCGGCATGGCCGCCTTCACCACGCGCAAGTTCGGCACCCTCTCCGAGGGCGAGCGCAAGCGCACCCTGATCGCCCGCGCCCTGATGACCGACCCCGAACTGCTGCTGCTGGACGAGCCCGCCGCCGGCCTCGACCTCGGCGGCCGCGAGGACCTGGTGCGCCGCCTCGCCGCGCTCGCCCAGGACGAGTACGCGCCGTCCATGGTGATGGTCACCCACCACGTGGAGGAGATCGTCCCCGGCATGACCCACGTCCTGATGATCCGCCAGGGCAAGGTCATGACCGCCGGGCCGATCGAGAGCACCCTCACCGCCCGCAACCTCTCGCACTGCTTCGGCCTGCCGCTGACCCTTGAGCAGCGCGGCGACCGCTGGACCGCGCACGGCCTGCCGCTCGGCTGACGGCCGGATCCGATACGCAGACCGGACCGGTCGCACACCTGGCCGGTTTCCGCACCCCCAGCTGCGGGAAGCTACGCCTGAAGAGCTCAGACTTCCCTAGGATGGACGCGTGGACGGCTGGATCTGGTGGCTGCTGCTCGCAGTCGGCCTGGGCATTCCGCTGGTGGCGACCGCGATGCCCGAATTCGCGATGTTCGCGGTCGGCGCCGGCGCGGCCGCCCTGACGGCCGGCCTGGGCGGCGGCGTGGTTCCGCAGTTCCTGGTGTTCGTCGGAGTGTCGGCGGCACTCCTGGTGTTCGTCCGACCGATCGCCTACCGCCAGTTGAAGCAGGGCCCGGGGTACCGCACGGGCGTGGAGGCGCTGACCGGCGCCACCGCAGTGGTACAGGAAACCGTCGACGGAGGGGTGGGCGGCCGGATCAAGCTCAACGGCGAGATCTGGTCCGCCCGGGCGCTCCACCCGGGCTCGGTCTTCGAGCCCGGCCAGCAGGTCGACGTCGTCGAAATCCAGGGCGCGACCGCCCTGGTCGTCTAGGGGAGAAGCGTTGGAACCCGTCCTCATCGTGCTGATCGTCCTGGTCGTGGTGGCCTTCATCGCCCTGATCAAGACGATCCAGGTGATTCCGCAGGCCAGCGCCGCGATCGTGGAGCGCTTCGGCCGCTACACCCGCACTCTCAGCGCCGGCCTGAACATCGTGGTGCCGTTCATCGACACCATCCGCAACCGGATCGACCTGCGCGAGCAGGTCGTCCCGTTCCCGCCGCAGCCGGTCATCACCTCGGACAACCTGGTCGTCAACATCGACACCGTCATCTACTACCAGGTGACCGACCCGCGGGCCGCGACCTACGAGGTGGCCAGCTACATCCAGGCCATCGAGCAGCTCACCGTCACCACGCTGCGCAACATCATCGGCTCCATGGACCTGGAGTCCACCCTGACCTCCCGCGAGGTCATCAACGCCGGCCTGCGCGGCGTCCTCGACGAGGCCACCGGCCGCTGGGGCATCCGGGTCAACCGGGTCGAGCTCAAGGCGATCGAGCCGCCGACCTCCATTCAGGACTCGATGGAGAAGCAGATGCGCGCCGACCGTGACAAGCGCGCCGCCATCCTCACTGCCGAAGGCGCCCGGCAGGCCCAGATCCTGCGCGCCGAGGGTGAGAAGCAGGCCGCCGTCCTCCAGGCCGAGGGTGAGGCCCAGGCCGCGGTGCTGAAGGCCGACGGTGAGGCCGCCGCGATCCGCACCGTCTTCGAGGCCATCCACGAGGGCGACGCCGACCAGAAGCTGCTCGCCTACCAGTACCTGCAGACCCTGCCGGAGCTCGCCAAGGGCGACGCCAACAAGCTGTGGATCATCCCCAGCGAGGTCGGCGACGCGCTCAAGGGCCTCGGCGGCGCGTTCCAGGGCGCGACCGGCGGCGGCAACGGCGCGGCCCCCGCGGCCCCGGTCGTCCCGCCGACCGCCGCCCGCGTCCCGGTCGACCCCGCCAACGCCCCGCGCCCGGTGGACACCGACAAGACCCTCCGCCCCCGGGTCGAGCCCACCCGCGAGTACCCGAAGATCGACGAGTAGCCGGCCCCACCCCCGCAGGCCCTGCCCGAACCGACGGACGGGGCCTGCGGGCATGTTGAGGGCCTGATCGCATCCCGGACCGCCCCTGGCCAAACGCCGCGCCCTCCGGCATGATCGACCGGCCCGACAGCAGCCAACGAGGGGAACGCAGATGACGATGTGGGAGGCGCTCGCCGTCCTGCTCGCCGGAACCGCCGCCGGCACCATCAACGCCATCGTCGGCTCCGGCACCCTGATCACCTTCCCCGTGCTGCTCGCCATCGGCCTGCCCCCCGTCACCGCCAACGTCTCCAACACCCTCGGCCTGGCCCCCGGCTCACTCGCCGGCGCGATCGGCTACCGCGCCGAACTCGCCGGCCAGAGCCGCCGACTGCTCCGCTACGGCGCCGCCTCACTGACCGGCGGACTCGTCGGCGCCGCCCTGCTGATCGTGCTCCCCGGCGCGTTCGACGCCGTGGTCCCCGTCCTCATCCTCACCGCGCTGGTCCTGGTCGTCCTGCAACCCCGGGTCGCCCGCGCGATGGCCGCCCGCCGCGCCGCCGGCACCCTGCCGCCCGCCACCGACGGCGGCCCGCTGCTGCTCCTGCTGATCGCCCTCACCGGCGTCTACGGCGGCTACTTCGGCGCCGCCCAGGGCGTCCTGCTGCTCGCCCTGATGGGCATGCTGCTCCCCGACAGCCTGCAGACGATCAACGGCATCAAGAACGTCCTCGCGCTGATCGTCAACGGCGTCGCCGCGGTCTTCTTCGTCTTCACCTCCACCGTCGACTGGACCGCCGCCGCCCTGATCGCCGTCGGCTCCACCCTCGGCGGCCTGCTCGGCGCCAAGGTCGGCCGCCGCCTCCCGCCGATCGCCCTGCGCACCCTGATCGTCGTGGTCGGACTCGCCGCCGTCACCAAGCTGCTGTTCCTCTGACCCGTCGTAGGCTCGGCCCGACAGCCGCCGCACCACCCGGACGGAGAACGCCATGAGCCGCACCCGCCTCACCGAGGACCAGATCACCGCCGCCCTCGCCGACCTCCCGCACTGGACCCGCACCGGCGAGGCGCTCACCCGCACCGCCGAGACCGCGAGCTTCCCCACCGCGATCAAGGTCGTCGACGCCGTCGCCGAACAGGCCGAAGCCCTCGACCACCACCCCGACATCGACATCCGCTGGCGCACCCTCACCTTCGTCCTCAGCACCCACAGCGCGGGCGGCCTGACCGGCCTCGACTTCACCCTTGCCCACCTGATCGACCAGGCCCTCGACACCGCCTCCTGACCCACCCCCCGCGCCCCGGCCAAAACCCGCCCACGAAGCGTGAGATGCTTTCTGCTTGCCAGACCGCAGTCGGGACGGACGGAACGCATGGCTCAGGAACCCTCCACGACCCCCGGGTACGACCAGCAGCAGCCCTGGTACCCCCAGCCGCAGCCGACCTACGGCGAGCAGCAGGCGTACGGGCAGCAGCCGGTCCACGGCGAGCAGCAGGCCTACGCCGAGCAGCAGGCCTACGCCGAGCAGCAGCAGGCCTACGGCGGCTACCCGCAGCCCGGGGGGCAGGTGGACCCGGCCGCCCAGCAGCAGCTCTACGGCCGCCCCGACCAGCCCTACCAGCAGCAGGACTACGCCCAGGCGTACGGTCAGCAGCAGGGCTACCCGGAGGGCTGGGTCGACCAGCAGACCTACGGTCAGCAGCAGCTCTACGCCGACCAGCAGCAGGCTTACGCCGAGCAGCAGCAGGCCTACGGCGGCTACCCGCAGCCCGACGCGTACGCCGACCCCGCCGCCCAGCAGCTGTACGCGCCCACCGACCCGTTCGCGCAGCCGGAGACGCCGCCGACGCCGGGCGCGTTCGAGCAGCCCGCCGCCGGGGCGAGCCCGGTCACCGCGACCGGCTACCCGCAGACCAGCGCCGCCGACCCGTTCGCGCCCGGTGCCGACGGCACCTCAACTCTCGCTGCCCACACCGTCGATGACGACACGTCGACGGACGGCCGGCCGGCGGCCGGCGGCCTCGCCGCCCGGGCCCGAGCCGCCGTCACCTCCGGGCCCGGCGCGCCCAGCAAGCGCGGCCTCGCCATCCGGATAGGCGCCGGCGTCGCCGCACTCGCCGTGCTGGGCACCGCCGCCGTGCTGGCCACCTCCGACAGCGACAGCGGAAAGCCGGCCGCCGACAAGGGCGCCCAGGGCGCCCCCCAGAACATCGCGGTCGCCCACACCAAGGCCTGGACCGCCGCCGCCGACCCGGCCGCCGCCGGAGCCCAGGGCGCCGACGACACCCTGGTCGGCAGCTGGCTGCTCGCCGACGCGGTGGTCCGCGCCGACGCCACCGGCGTGCACGCCTACAGCCTCGCCGACGGCAAGCCCGGCTGGACGCTCGCCCCGCCCGCCGACGGCGCCGTCCCCTGCGGACTGTCCCCGAGCGTCAGCTCCGGCGGCATCGGCGCCGTGGTCTACCGGCCCGCCGCCGACCCGAACGGCCCGTGCAGCACCGCCGTCGCGGTCGACACCAAGGCCGGAAAGATCACCTGGTCGAAGACGCTGTCCGACACCAAGGGGAAGTACGCCGCCCACGTCGCCGTCACCGACGACAAGGTGATCGCGGTCGGCGACGACAAGGCCGCCGCCTGGGCCGCCAACGACGGCGCCGAGGCCTGGCAGTACACCGGCCAGGGCAAGTACTGCACCCTCTCCGGCAGCTCCGGCCCCACCACCGTCCTGTTGCACAGCAACTGCGCCGACTCCACCCCGGGCCCGCAGGCCGTCGCGCTGAACGTGTCCGACGGCAAGGTCAAGTACTGGCGCGGCCTCAACAACCAGCCGACGACCGTCACGGTGCTGTCCGCCGAGCCCGCCGTCGTCCTCACCACCGGCAGCAAGCCCACCGACGACCGGGTCTTCGCCTGGGGCGCCAACGGCGACCCCGGCGTCGAGATCCCGCTCGCCGTCGAGGGCGGTGGCCGCCTGGACGTCGCCCGCGGCAGCTTCGCCGCCGTCCCCGGCGTCCACTTCCAGGGCACCACCATGCTCGCCGCGGTCGTCCCCGACGGCGGCGGCAGCCCCACCGCGATCGCCGCCTACGACCTGGGCACCGGCAAGCCGCAGTGGCGCACCCCCATCGCCGAGAAGGGCCGGGCGCGCCCCGCCGGCGTCGACAGCAGCGGCCTGCTGGTCGTCGTCGACGAACGCGCCGACCAGCCCGCCCACCTCAGCCGCTTCGCGCTGGCCGGCGGGCAGGAGACCCAGGGCGGCGCCTTCCCGCAGGGCACCGGCTCGCTGCTCTCCGCCGGCCGGGTCTTCACCACCGCCGGACACGTGGTCGCCGTCCCCGAGGTCGCCACCAACTTCGGCATCGCCACCGGGTTCACCAGCAAGAGCTGACCCGCCGGCCCCGCCCGTACGACGACGGGCCCGACCTGTCCCCTGATCAGGTCGGGCCCGTCGGCCTTTCACGCGCCCGCAGGCAGCCAGGCGGCGAGCTCTCCGAGCTCACCCGCCCGCAGCCCGAGCGCGAGCATCAACGTCGCCTCCGGCGTCGGTTCGAACGGACGCCGCAGCAGCCGCATCCCGGCCTGCTCCGGCGTCCGGTCCGCCTTGTACTGGTTGTCCTCCGCGCAGGCCGCCACGGTGTTCAGCCAGCTGTCCGCACCACCGCGCGACCGCGGCACCAGGTGGTCCACGGTGGTGGCCCGCCGACCGCAGTACGCGCACCGGTGCTGGTCCCGCGCCAGCACACCCCGCCGCGACCACGGAGCCCGTTGTCGGAACGGCACCCGCACGTACCTGGTCAGCCTGATCACCCGCGGCACCGGCACCTGCACCCCCGAACCGCGCACCACCCGCAGCGGATGCGCCTGCTCGACCACCGCCTTGTCCTGCAGGACCAGCACCACCGCACGGCGCAGCGGCACCGTGGTCAGTGGTTCGTAGCTCGCGTTCAGGACAAGGGTGTTGCGCATGACGGGCCACCTCCGGTGCTCGCTCCGCCGGTCGGCGGTGGCACCCACTGTGAAGGTCCGTCCCGCCTCGAACAACGGAATTTCCGTCCCACCCACCGACCTGTCCCCGAACCCGCAGGCCGCGACCGCGTAGGCTCTACCCCGCTGGAACCGTCCGGCGCGAGCCCACCGGGCCCGACCGCGCCGGACCCACGACCGAAGGAGACGCGGGACCGTGACCGACATCGTCGACGAGCTCCAGTGGCGCGGGCTGATCGCCCTGTCCACTGACGAGGACGCACTGCGCAAGGCGTTCGCGGACGGCCCGGTCACGTTCTATTGCGGCTTCGACCCGACCGCGCCCAGCCTGCACCTCGGCAACCTGGTCCAGATCCTGACCATGCGCCGCATCCAGCAGGCCGGAAATCTCCCGCTCGGCCTGGTCGGCGGAGCCACCGGCCTGATCGGCGACCCCAAGCCCACCGCCGAGCGCGTCCTGAACGCCCCCGAGACGGTGGCCGCCTGGGTCGAGCGCCTGCGCGGCCAGGTGGCCCGCTTCCTCGACTTCGAGGGCCCCTACGCGGCCCGCATGGTCAACAACCTGGACTGGACGTCCGGCATGTCGGCGATCAGCCTGCTGCGTGACGTCGGCAAGTACTTCCGGGTCAACAACATGATCGCCAAGGAGGCGGTGGCCCGTCGGCTCAACTCCGACGCGGGCATCAGCTACACCGAGTTCAGCTACCAGATCCTGCAGGGCATGGACTACCTGGAGCTGAACCGCCGCTACGGCTGCACCCTGCAGACCGGCGGCAGCGACCAGTGGGGCAACCTCACCGCCGGCACCGACCTGATCCGCAAGGCCGAGAGCCGCTCCGTGCACGCCCTCGCCACCCCGCTGATCACCAAGGCGGACGGCACCAAGTTCGGCAAGACCGAGTCCGGCACCGTCTGGCTCGACCCCGAACTCACCACCCCCTACGCCTTCTACCAGTTCTGGCTGAACGCGGACGACCGGGACGTCGCCAAGTTCCTGCGCATCTTCTCCTTCCGCACCCGTGAGGAGATCGAGCAGCTGGAGCGCGACACCGCCGAACGCCCCGCCGCCCGCCTCGCCCAGCGCGCCCTCGCCGAGGAACTCACCACCCTCGTCCACGGCGCCGAGCAGTACGAGCGCGCCGTCGCCGCCTCCAAGGCCCTGTTCGGCCAGGGCGACCTCGCCGACCTCGAACCCGACACCCTGGCCGCGGCCCTCGCCGAGGTCCCCAAGGCCACCGTCGCCGAACTCGGCCAGCTCGTCGACCTCCTGGTCGAATCCGGCCTGGCCCCCAGCCGCTCCGGCGCCCGCCGCACCATCAAGGAAGGCGGCGCCTACCTCAACAACGCCAAGGTCACCGACGAGGAGGCCGTCGCCACCTCCGACGACCTGCTGCACGGCCGCTGGCTGGTCCTCCGCCGCGGAAAGCGCAACCTGGCCGCGGTCGAACTCGCCGGCGCCTGAGCGCTGCGCAACAGGTTTTCGCCGGCCGCCACCAGCGGCCGGATGGCTTGAAACACACTGCAGTTGACCTGCGGCAGCCAGATCGAGGGGCCGGATCCAGCCAGATCCGGCCCCTCGATGTTTGACTCGCCCGCCCCGGTGTCCTAACGTAGTCCGAGTCGCCTGAACCGGACGTGACCGGTGGGCACCCCCCAAACCCTGCTGAGTGATCAGTCGCGCACCGTTTCGAAACTTCGAGCGGAAATGCGGAACGAATAACTCTGCTAGAGTTCGGGAGCGCCGAAAGGCAAAAGCGAGTCGGAATGAATGAAACTCCGGAAAACGGAGCGGAAAACATCTGATAAGCTGGAAACACGAAAGAACGAAGCGCCCGGAGGGCCTGCAGGAATGCGGCTCGAAGGAAGTGTCCGTTCCTTGAGAACTCAACAGCGTGCCAAAAGTCAACGACA
>NZ_NNBO01000019.1:0-28778 GCF_002803145.1 Kitasatospora sp. CB02891
GCCGCGCGGCGGAGTGGCCGCCGAGCCGCGCGCCTGGGCGCGGCGGGACTCGGCGCGGCCGCCGGGCGCCGGTGCGTCGTCGTGGCTGCCCGCCCGGCGGCGCGGGACGCCCTGGGACGGCGCGTCGTCGCGATAGGGAGCGTCCTGCCGGTAGGCGTCGCCCTGCGGCGGCTCGTTCTCCCACCAGCCGGCGCCCCCGTCCGACGCCCCCGCCCTCTGGCCTGCCATACACAACACCCTTCACCGGAGGCGGCCTTCGGGCGCCTCAGCAATCGCTCCGTCTGCTGGGCGGACGGATGAAGCTATGAGAGCGGAGCATATAAAGGGATCATTGCCGAGTCACGGCCCGGGGCACCGCTCCGAGCACTCGAACGACGTGTGCGGACCGCCGGTTCCCGTTCTCCCGTGTGAGACAGGCGACTTCGGCGCGCCGACCGGTTCCGCGCGATCCTCCCCGCACTGCGACCGTCCCCGGATTTCTCCCGCGTTTCCGCACGCCAGGGCGGTTGTAGGATGACCGGGCAAGGAGTTGTAGGATGACCTACATCGAACCGTGGACGTGAAAGGAGCCCGGCGTGGAGGGACTGCAGGCGGCCGGGCGGCGTTCGCTGGTGGACGAGGCGATCGAGCAGCTGCGTGAGCAGCTGGCGGCCGGGGCGTGGCCGGTGGGGTCGCGGATCCCGACCGAGCACGAGCTCGCCGAGCGGCTGCGGGTGGGGCGCAACACCGTGCGGGAGGCGATCCGGGTGCTGGTGCACGCGGGGATGCTGGTCTCCCGGCAGGGCGAGGGGACGTTCGTCCGCTCGACCAGCGACCCGGCGTCGGTGCTGCGCGGGGTGCAGCGCTCGGGGGTGCGGGACGTGCTGGAGGTGCGCGCCGCGCTGGAGACCGAGGCGGCCCGGCTGGCCGCCGAGCGGCACACCCCGGACGACCTGGCCCGGATGCGGGCGGCGCTGGCCCGGGAGGCCGAAGTGATGGCCGCGCACCCCGAGCGGGCCGGCCGGGAGGCCACCGTCGAGCACGACCTGGAGTTCCACACGGCGATGGTCGAGGCGGCGCACAATCCGGCGCTGACCGAGGTGTACCGGTACTTCGGGGCCTCGGTGCGGGAGTCGATGCGCGCGGCGTTCGGCGACCACGAGATGCCGGAGGTGGCGATCGGCACCCACGCGGCGCTGGTCGACGCGATCGAGAGCGGTGACCCGGAGCGGGCCGAGGCAGCCTGTCGGGCGCTGCTGGCGGAGCCGACGGCGGCGGTGGAGCAGCTGCTCGCCGAGATCGCCGCGCGCAAGTAACGCCCCGCCCGCCGCCCGGTCCTCCTTCTTCTTCCACCCGCACAGAGAGTCAGCCCTGCCATGTCGGTCACCCGTGCCGTGCAGCCCGTCCTCGATCCGAAGGTCGGTACCCGAACCGCCAAGTTCGCGCACCCCGCCCTGCTGTTGGTGGGGATCGTGCTGGTGGCCCTGAACATGCGGGCCTGCCTGGCGGCGGTCTCGCCGATGGTGGCGGAGATCCAGCACACCTTCGGGCTGTCCGCGGCGGCGAGCGGCCTGATCACCACGGTGCCGGTGCTGTTCCAGGGCGTGGGCGCGCCGCTGACGCCGCGGCTGACCCGCCGGTTCGGCACCGAGCGGGTGGTGCTGGGCGCGGTGCTGGCGCTGGGCGCGGGCGTGCTGCTGCGGGTGCTGCCGTCGGTGTGGACGCTGTACGCGGGCTGCATGGTGATCGGCGTGGCGATCGCGGTGCTGAACGTGTCGATGCCGGGCCTGGTGAAGCGGGAGTTCCCGCACCGGGCGGCCATGATGACCGGTGTCTACTCGACCACCATGCTGGTCGGCGCGACCATGGCGGCCGCGCTGTCGGTGCCGCTGGAGCACGCCCTGGGCGGCGGCTGGCAGGCCTCGCTGGGCGCCTGGTCGGTGCTGGCGCTGGTCGCCGCGGTGGCCTGGCTGCCGCAGGTGCTGAAGGCCCGTCAGGAGGCCACCGTGCCGCTGCGGGTGGCCCCGGCGGCGGCGCCGCAGAAGCCGGCCGTCAGCCCGTGGAAGTCCCCGCTGGCGTGGCAGATCAGCGCGTTCATGGGCATCTCCTCGCTGCTGGTGTACACCCTGGTGGCGTGGATGCCGACCGTGCTGGCCGACCACGGGATGCCGCGCGGCGAGGCCGGTCTGGTGTTCGCGTTCAGCAACCTGGTGCAGGTGGTCGGCGCGTTCCTGGTGCCGCTGGCGGCCGGCCGGATGACCCGGCAGCGCGGGCTGGCGCTGGCGATGGCCGGGCTGAACGCGGCCGGCATCGCCTGGCTGCTGCTGGCCCCGGTGTCGGGCGCCTGGTTCTCGGCGGCGGTGCTGGGTCTGGCGCAGGGCGGCTCGCTGGGCCTGGGCCTGGCGTTCATCGTGCTGCGCACCGACAGCGTGCTGGGTGCGGCGCGGCTCGGCGGGATGAGCCAGGCGGTGGGCTACCTGGTGGCGGCGGCCGGCCCGGTCGGCGGCGGCGCGCTGAAGCAGCTGACCGGCAGCTGGGACGCGACGCTGATCGTGATGCTGGTGCTGGCCGCGGTGGCGGCCGTGGCCGGCTGGGGCGCGGGCCGCGACCGGACGGTCTGACGGCACCGTCGGGAACGACGGAACGGCGGGGACGGCTGCAAATGCCGTCCCCGCCGTTCCGCGTCGTCCGGGCGGGCCTACTCCTCGCCGTTGAGGGTGAGGCCGGACAGCTTGACCGAGGCCAGCGCGGTGGCGCCGACGGCGGCGACGATCAGCAGCCACACCGCGGTGGTCAGTCCGACCGGGGCGGTGACGGTGCCGTCGGCGGCGATCGCCTGGGTCACCGACAGGCCCCACTGCTGGACGGACAGGGTGCGGGCGCCCTCGACGTAGTTGCCGATCAGGCTCTCCCAGATCAGCGCGTACGCGAGACCGGCGATCACCGCGTGCCGGGTGACCACGCCGAGCAGCAGGAACAGCGCGCTGTAGGCGGTGCCGGCGACCACGGTGCCGAGCGCGTAGCCGAGCGCCAGGTTGTCCGCCGTCCCGTAGACGATCAGGCCGGCCACGTAGGTCGGCAGGGCGGCCAGCAGCCAGGTGGCGCCGATCGCGACGGCCAGTTTGGTGGTGACGATCTGCCAGCGCGGCAGCGGCTTGGCCAGCAGGTAGACGATCGAGCCGTCCTCGATCTCGGTGGCGATCACGCCGGTGCCGACGATCAGGCCGGTGATCGGGACCAGCGTGCCCAGGGCGAGGTTGCCGAGGATGCTGTGCGCGAGTTCCAGCTTGTCGAGGGTGCTGTTGCGGGCGATCACCGAGATGACCAGCAGCAGGACCGGGACGGCCAGCAGGATCAGGACGCGCCGGCGGCCGAACAGGCCGCGCGCGGTGAGCCTGGCGACGGTGGTGTTCATCGTGGGCCCTTCAGGACGAGACCAGGTACGAGAAGACGCTTTCCAGCGACTCGTCGGCCGGGGAGACGGTGTACAGCCGGATGCCGGCCTCGCGGGCGACCTTGGGCAGCAGGGTGGTGAAACGCTGGAAGTCGATCGCCTCGATGCGCAGCGCCCCCGCGGCGGAGCCGCCCTCGGGCAGGGCCTTGGCGTCGAGCTCGATGCCCGCCGTGGAGCCGTCCGCGATCAGCGCGGAGGCGAGCCGCCGGTCGTCGCTGGAGCGCACCAGGTAGCGGTGCGGGCGGTCGGTCATCAGGCGGCGGATCTCGCGGAAGTCGCCGGAGGCGGCGTGCCGTCCGGCCACCACCACCTCGATGTGGCGGGCGAGTTGCTCGACCTCTTCGAGGATGTGCGAGGAGAACAGCACGGTGCGCCCGTCGGCGCCGAACCGGCGCAGCAGTTCCATGAGTTGGAGGCGCTGGCGGGGGTCCATGCCGTTGAACGGCTCGTCCAGCAGCAGCACCGCCGGGTCGTGGACCAGGGCGGAGGCCATCTTGACGCGCTGCTTCATGCCCTTGGAGTAGGTGCCGGTCTGCCGCTCCTGGGCGTACTCCATCTCGACCAGCGCGAGGGCCCGCCGGGCGGCGGCGCCGGGGTCGGCGAGGCCGTGCAGTTCGGCGTTGGCGAGGACGAACTCCCAGCCCGTCAGGTAGTCGTACATCGACTCCTTCTCGGGGACCAGGCCGATCTGCCGGTAGACCTGCTGGTTGCGCCAGATCGGGACGCCGTCCAGGGTGACCGCGCCGGAGGAGGGGGCGAGGAAGCCGCTCATCATGTGGATGAGGGTGGACTTTCCGGCGCCGTTGGGGCCCAGGAGGCCGGTGATGCCCGGTCCGATGGTCATGGTGACGTCGTTGACGGCGACCACGTTGCCGAACCAGCGGGAGACCTTGTCGATGGTGATGACGGCCATGGCTGCCTCTCAGACGTTCCGGTAGCGGCGCAGCATCAACGCGTAGCTGCCGGCCGTGAGGAGGACGATCACCGCGCCGAACACCAGCACGCCGGCGGTGCCGGGGGCGGCCATCCGGTCGAAGCCTTCGCCGCCGGTGTCGAACAGCGTGTTGACCAGGCCCTCGACGGTGCGGGTGGGCGACATCAGCTCGGCCCAGTGCGCGGACTCCCTCGGGACCGGGTCGAAGCCGCCGGTCAGGGCTCGGACGATCTGCGAGACGCCGCTGGTGATCATCAGGCCGCCCATGATGGCGGCGACGCCGAAGCCGCGGCGCGGGGTGGCGGCGGCGATCAGCAGGCCGATCGCGGAGTACAGCAGCGCGTACAGGACGGCGGCGATCAGGCCGTACATCAGGTGGGCCAGGTTGTCGCCGACCGGGAAGCTGTTGAGCATCGCGCCGACGAACAGCACCAGCAGCGGCAGCGTCATGATGATCAGCAGGGCGCTGACCATGGCCGCGAACTTGGCGGCCACGTAGTCGCTGCGGCTGGCCGGCCGGGAGAAGTACAGCGGGACGACGTGGTGGCGCAGGTCGCGGGACATCAGCACGGGGGCCTGCGCGGCGAGGAAGATCTGCGCCAGCACCCCGAACCTCGACAGGTAGACGCTGTAGTCGATCGGCATCTGCTTCAGGTTCGCGAACGCGACGATGGCGATGATCGCCAGCGTCGGGGCGACCAGTGCGCCGAACAGCAGGAACGGCAGCACCTTGGACTTGCCGGAGCGGCCGAGGCCGAACGCGGCGCGCAGGCTCTGCACGTACAGCGAGCGGGTCGCGTAGCGACGGCCCAACCGGGGCCCGGTGTACGGGCGGTAGCCGATGTCGTGGATGACACCGCGGTGGGTCTGGGCGGGGGTGGTCATGCCTGCTCGCCTCCTGCCGGCACGGCCGCGGCCTGCTCGTGGTGCGCCTCGTGCTGTTCTGCTGCCTCGGAGTCGGTGCTGAAGATCTCGGCGACCCGGTGGCGGCGCTGCTCCAGCCGGATCAGGCCGAGGCCGAGGTCGTCCACGGTGTCGCGGACGGTGTCGTAGGTCTCGTCGCCGGTGAGTTCCACCAGCAGGATGCGGCCGCCGTCGGCGCGCACCGTCAGCCCGGCGGCGGTCAGCCGCTCGCGCAGCACCGCCTCGGAGTCGAAGGCGCGGTCGGTGGGGTGGTCGGTGACCTCGACGGCGAGCAGTTGGGTGGCCTCGGTGAACGAGGCGGTGGAGGAGGACCGCAGCAGCTTGCCGCCGTCGATCACCACCAGGTGGTCGCAGGTGCGCTCCAGCTCGCCCAGCAGGTGAGTGGTGACCAGCACCGAGATGCCGAAGTCGGTGTGGACGCGGCGGATCAGGCCGAGCATCTCGTCCCGGCCGACCGGGTCGAGGCCGTTGGTCGGCTCGTCCAGCAGCACCAACTGCGGGTCGTGGACGAGGGCCTGAGCGAGTTTCACACGCTGCTTCATGCCGGTCGAGTAGCCGCCCATCGGGCGGTAGCGCTCCTCGTACAGGCCGACGTGGCGCAGCGTGTCGGCGGTCCGCTCGCGGGCCGCGGCCGCCGGCAGGCCGGACATCCGGGCCATGTGCACCACGAACTCGGTGGCGGACACGTCCGGCGGCAGGCAGTCGTGCTCGGGCATGTAGCCGACCCGTTCGCGGATCTCCGCGCCCTGGGTGGCGATGTCCAGGCCGAGCACCCGGCCGGTGCCTTCGGTGGCGGGGGACAGGCCGAGGAGGATCTTGATGAGGGTGGACTTGCCCGCGCCGTTCGCTCCGACCAGTCCGACCACGCCGGGCTGCACTTCCACGGTGAGCCGGTCGAGGGCGGTGACCCGGGGGAACCTCTTGGTGAGGCCGTCCGTCTTGATGACTGTGGACACGGTCATCAACGTAACGCCGGTCACCCGCGCTGCGGAATGCGCTGAGAAGCTGACCTTTCGTCCGCCCACGGGATGACGCTCCGGCCCCGCCCCCTAGGGGTACCGGGGGCGGGGCCGGTTCACCGGTACACCGATGATGCGTCAACTCCGGTGCGTGGCAGCCAGGTTCAGGCGAGCATGGCGCTCTGCAGCAGCACCACCTGGCGGAACGCCTGGTCCGGGACGCCCTGCGGGTTGGTCAGCTGGACCAGCCCGACCAGGTCGCCGTACTGCAGCCAGCCGATCCGGCCGGTGGGCCGGTCGCCGGACTTCGCGTCCGAGTCCCGGACGTTCACCTGGCCGACCGCCACCGGGTAGCCGAAGGCGGCGATGTCCACGTGGGAGGCCTCGATGTCCTTGGTCGCGGTCATCAGGTTGACGCCCGAGTAGAAGTTGCTCGCCTCGTCCTGCGAGCCGAACCGGAACAGCCGCAGCTCGGCGCGGGTGCCGTCCTTGGCGGTCCAGCCCTGGGCGGCCGCACCCCGGCAGGCGTCGCTGATCAGGAACTTCGTGTACTTGTCGTCCTTGGCCAGCATCGCGTCCCGGTCGCACGGCACCCAGCGGCCCACCACCGGCGGCAGGGTCGCGGAGGCGCTCGCGGAGGCGCTCGGGGACGCGCTCGCGCTCGGGGACGCGGCCCCGCTCGGGCTCGCGCTCGGGGCGGCGGACGGACCGGTGCCGACGGCGCCCTTGGGCAGCGGCAGCAGCAGGCCGCGCAGGTCCGCGGTGTGCTTCTTGAACTTGTAGTCGGCCGGGGCCGAGGCACCCGCCGGCAGCGGAGGCAGCGTCAGCTCGGGGAAGACGTACCGGCCGTCGTTCGGCGTGGCCAGGCCGGGCAGGTCGGTGCGGTCCGGCAGGGTCACCGCGACGGCGGTGGCCGCGCCGAGCACCACCGTCGTCAGCACCGCCGCGCCGACCTGCCAGAACCGCTTGTGGTCGCGCTTGCGCGCCTCGACCGACGCCTCGTCACCGGACTCGCCGGGGACGGCCCACGGGTCGTCCGCCGGCGCGTCACCCGGCGCGGCGTCGGCCCCCGCCGGCCGGTCGGGAGCGGTCCAGGCGTCGGGCTGCACCGCGTCTGCCTGCGTCGCGTCGGCCTGCTTGGTGTCGGCCTGCTTGGTGTCGGCCGTCGTCGAGGAGGTCGGCTCGCCCGGCTCGACCGGCCCGGGGTTCGGGGTGATGTCGGTGCTCATGCGGTGGCTCCCGGGGTGGCCAGTCGGTCGAGTTGCTGACGGAACAGGTCGACGACCCTGTTCTGGTCGAGGGGCGCGACCCCGGCGACGTCCATCTGCACCAGCAGGTCGCCCACGCCGGCGTAGCACTGCAGGTAGTCCAGCTGGTCACCGGCCTTCAGCGTCGGCAGGGCGCAGTGCGCCTCCGCGTGTCCGGCGACGCCCGGGCCCGCCCGGTACAGCTCGTTGTCGGTGTACCACTTGCCGTACGAGTTGTTCTCCGCGGCCACCGCCTGCTGGTTGAACTGGCTCAGCACCAGCGTCACCGTGGTGCGGTTGTCGATGTAGGTCAGGCTGCGGGCGCCGATGGCCTGGATGTGCAGCGAGGACAGCGCGCTCTCGGCGTCCTTGCGGTACTTCTCCGGGACGTCGGCGAGGGTCTCCTTGAGGACCTTGTCCAGGTCCGCGTCGCGGATCTCGTTGTCGTTGCCGATCGACTTGTAGTCCGGGCCCAGCTCATAGGCGGACGGCACCGGCAGCAGCAGGTCGCGCAGGCTGCCGAAGTGGTTGCCGTTGGACTTCGCGCCCCACGCCTGGCTCGGGCTCGCCGAGGGCGCGGGCGCCGCGGCCACCGGAGCCGGGGAGTCCTTGTAGTGGACCTTGATGATCACCTCGCCGATGCCGACGCCGACCAGCGCCGCCGCGATCACCGCGGCGACGGCCTTCTGCACGGTGCGGCGCGGCTTCACGGCCGGGGCGGCACCCTGCGCGGCCTCGGCGGTGATGAACTCCGGCGCGACGGTGTCCGGTTCGACGACCGCGGCGTCGACCGTCGTGGCGTCGACCGTCGTGGCGTCGACCGTCGTGGCCTCGGCGGCCGGGGTGACGGCGGGCGGCTGCACTGGCGCGGCCGGGGTGACGGCGGGCGGCTGCGCGGGCGCGGCCGGCTCGGGGGATTCGATGTCGGTCACGCGAGACGCTCCCACTGTCGCTTGGCGATGTCCTCCAGCTGGGACCGGTCCACCGGGTTCTTGGAGTGGACCGACACGAACATCAGCACGGTGCCCTTCCGGGCCAGGGCCTCGGCCCAGTAGTACTTCTCGGTGCTGCGGGCGTAGGTCGTGGCCTCCTGGGCGACCATGATCATGCTGTCGTCGTTGCCCGGGATCTTCGACAGATCCATGCCGGACGTGCGCGAGACCATGGCCGAGATCGCCCCGGCCGCGCTCTCCGGCTTGTACTGCATCAGGTTCACCCGGTACTGGGTGTCGTCGACCGACCAGCCGACCGCCGCCTGTCGACGGAAGCCGCTGCTCAGCAGGTTGTTGAACGCCTCGGCGCTGTCGCCGAAGGTCTCCGCCTGGTCGTCGGCGGTCATCCAGCCGTCGCCGTCGCCCAGGAGCAGGTCCTTGCTGCCGTCCGGACGCTTGATCAGCAGCTCGCGCAGGTCGCCGTCGATGTTCAGCGGCTGCGGGCCGGCCGCGGCCAGCGCTTTGGGGTCGACCCGCTCGGCCGAGTACGTGAGCTTCGGTGCGACCAGCTCGGGCAGCGGCGTCGCCGGACGGGCGGCCTGGATGCCGTAGCCGATGGCCCCACCGATCACCGGACCGGCCACCACGGCGATCAGCAGCATGGCGCCGACCCCGAGCTTCCGCTTCCTGCGGGCGGGCTCCTCGCCCGCGGCGAGCGTCTCGACCTGCTCGAAGCCTTCGCCCGGCTCGGTCTGCTCGGTCGACGAAGTCTGCTCGGTCGGCTCGGTCGGCTCGGTCGTCGGCGTCTTGGACAGTGCGTCGGACGGTGCGTCAGCAGTCGCGGACGCGGGCGCCTCGGTGGGTGCCGGCGGGATGGCCGTCGGGGGTTCGGACGGCACGGCGGCGGCCGCCCCGGGCTCCGCGGCGCCCGTGGACTCGGTGCTCAACTGGTTCTCCTGGAAGAAGAGTTCGGGATGGCCGTCAGCCGTTGGTGAGGCGGTCGCGCTCGCGCTTCATGGCGTCGAAGAGCAGCGCCTTGTCGGGGTCGCCCTGCACCTCGACGGTGATCTCGTAGACCACGTCGCCGACCACGCCGATACCGATCAGTGCACCGGTGTACGCCTGCTGCTTGGGCTTGAAGATGTAGCCCTTGGCGTTGGACACCCCGTCGATGTCGAACGAGTCGCTGCTGTAGCTGGAGTGGTCGGCGAAGCCCTGCGCGCGGTCGGTGCGGCCGAAACGCTTGAGTTCCGAACGCACCTCGGTCTTGCCGTCCCGCAGGCGGTAGGTGCGGCCGGCGGCGTCCTTGAAGCCCCAGGAGTCCAGCACCTCCTTGATGTCGACGCTGTCGTTGTACTGCGCCTGGAGGTCGTCCGTGCTCAGCATCGCGCCGTCCGGCGAGCCGTACGGGTCGGCGTTGTCCGGCACCGGCAGCAGGAAGTAGCGCAGGTCGCCGCTGTGCTTGCCGCCGGAGACGCTGCCCTGCAGCGTGCTGGCCGGACGCGGCGGCGCGGGCGGCGTCGGGGTCGGGGTCGGGGTGGGCGACGGGCTGGGCGAGGCGCTCGCACTTGCCGAGGCGCTGGTGGCGGGCGCCGGGGCGGCAGCCACGTGCGCGGCCCGGTCGGGCTTGCCCACCGCGACGGTGACGGCGGCACTGGTCGCCGTCACCGCGAGCAGCACGGCCACCGACAGCGCCACGCCCGCCGCCCGGGGCAGCCCGCGGTCGGCGGCCGGCTGCTCGACGACGGTCTGCTCGGGACCGGCCGGGGCCGGGGCGGCCGGGGTGGGTTCGGTGGCCGCCGGCCGGTCGGCGGGCTCGGCGGCCGGCTCCTGACCAGGGGTCGGTTCGGAAACGGACAAGGGTCTCCCCCCAGAGTGCGCGTGGACGACCGCACGGCACGGCACGAGCCGTCCCCCCGGTCGGCTCTCGGGCACCGGTGTCACCATGCGGTGCACGAATTATGAGAGCCCTGTGCAGTCGTCAACAACACGATTGGGCCACCGATTTGCCGCAATTACCGGCCAATCGGACAGGCCGTGACCGAAACGCAACCCCGCCCGGATCAGCTCGTGCCCGAGCCATCCTTCGTGGACGGAGCAGGCGGCTCCGAAGGGGCATCGGCGGGCGCGGCGGACGGCTCCTCCGGCGTCGGCTGCGCGGGCTGCGCGACCGGTTCCACCGGTGCGGCCGGAGTGGGCGGCGCGGGCGGCGCGGGCGGCGTCGGCTGCGTCGGAGGCGCGGGCGGCGTCGGAGGAGCCGGAGGCGTCGGCTGCGCGGTGGGGTCGGACAGCCGGATGCCGGCGGCCTCGGCCAGGGCGATGTCGAGGCGCTCCTTGCGGATCCGGCGGTCGATGTACATCACGCCGTTGGCGATCGGCGAGAGCGGCGCCGTCACCACGGCGAACAGCAGCATCAGCAGCGCGCCGAGCACCATCACGACGGTCAGCCCGCCGGTGCTGATCACCTCGCTCGGCCGCTGCGCGTCGACGTCGTCGATCACCAGCGCCGGCATCAGGCTGGTGATGACGACCCAGAACGGGACCAGCACGATGTTGGCCGCGAGTCGGCCGGCCATCGACACCACGATGCTCAGCAGCAGGCTGCGCCACCAGTTGCCCTCGTTGAGCCGCCAGGCCCGGCGGACCGCGGCGACCGGCCTGGCCTCCTCCAGCACCAGCACCGGCACCTGCAGCGTCAGCCGGATGGCAACGAACATGATGGTGATGCCGACGGCCGGAACCAGCAGGAACGCGAACAGCATCGGCAGCGGGTTGCTGGTCCACACCGCCAGGCCGAACGGGACGGCGAGCGACAGGACGTACGCCAGGATCATCGGCCCGATCACCATGGCCTCGGACTGCACGGCCGGCCACAGCCGGGGCGCCGCCTCCTTCCACGCCTGACCGGTCGTCATCGGACGGCCGAGCGCCGCCGCCCGCAGCACCACGATCGACAGCGGGGCGGCGACCAGGTACACGGCGAGCAGCGCCAGTCCGCACACCAGGAACACCAGCAGCATCGGACCCATCACGTCCCACAGCTGCTGCGCGGTGGCCGCCTCGTCCCCGTCCGGCAGCCGGTCGAGCGCGTCGCGCAGGCTGCCCACGCAGAGCACCATGACCAGCACCACCGGCACCACGCCGATGCCCGCCACCGCGAGCAGCGGCAGGTACAGCGCCTTGGGGTAGCGGCGGATGGTGTCGAACACGGCGTTGAACATCTCGCCGAACGACAGCGGGCGCAGCGGGATCACGCCGGGCTTCGGTGCGAGCGGCACGGCCCCCCAAGGCCCCTGCCCCCATCCGCCGGGCCCACCCGCACCGGGCTGCCCGTACCCCGGCCAGTAGCCCGGCCCGGGGGGCTGCCCGTTCCCCCACTGCCCGCCGGGCTGCTGCCCGTAGCCGCCGCTTTCCCCGCTCATCGGTACCCCCTTCAGAGACCCTCGCCCCGGCAGGTGCCGGGTTGCGACGAGCCTAGGACTCCCCTCCGGCCGCACCCGCCCCGACCCCTTGCCGGGCCCACCAGTGCACTTGATGCTCCATCAACTCAGTTGCGACAGGCCCTCCGTGGCGATCCGCTCGAAGACCGCGAGGTCGTTCGCGAAGATCGAGTCCGGCACGGGCCAGTGCACCACCAGTTCGGTGATACCCAGTTCCTGGTACGTCCCCGCCCAGTCCACGAAGGCGTCCACGGACTGCAGCGGCCGCTCGGCGGTCGACCCCTGCAGCAGCACCTTCTCCAACTCGCCGACGTCCCTGCCCCGTTGCTCGCAGGCCGCGGCCAGCTTCGCCAACTGCCCGGCGATCACCGCGGGCGCCTGCTCCACCGGCACCTCGGCGGGCCCCTTCGGGTCGCCGTACGTCACCCAGCCCCGGCCGTACTCGGCGGCCAGCCTCATCCCGCGCGGCCCGGCCGCCGCGACGTAGAACGGCACCCGGGGCGTCTGCACGCAGCCGGGGATGTTCCGCGCCTCCACCGCCGAGTAGTACGCGCCGTCGCGCGTCGTCGCGTCCTCCCGCAGCAACTCGTCCAGCAACGGCAGGAATTCGCCGAACCGGTCGGCCCGCTCCTTCGGCGACCAGGCCTCCTGCCCGAGCGCCGTCGCGTCGAACCCCGTCCCGCCGGCCCCGATCCCGAGCGTCACCCGCCCACCGGACACGTCGTCCAGCGTGATCAGTTCCTTCGCCAGCGTCACCGGGTGCCGGAAGTTCGGCGAGGTCACCAGCGTCCCGAGCCGAATCCGCTCGGTCACGCACGCCGCCGCCGTCAACGTCGGCACCGACCCGAACCAGGGCGACTCCCGGAAGCTCCGCCAGCTCAGGTGGTCGTACGTGTAGGCCGCGTGAAAGCCGAGCTCCTCGGCCTGCCGCCAGATCTTCTGTCCCTCGGCCCACCGGTGGATGGGGAGGATCACCGTACTCAGTCGCATGCTGCCGAC
Organism: Kitasatospora sp. CB02891; assembly: GCF_002803145.1. NCBI lineage: Bacteria > Bacillati > Actinomycetota > Actinomycetes > Kitasatosporales > Streptomycetaceae > Kitasatospora > Kitasatospora sp. CB02891. Next base: position 12,869 of record NZ_NNBO01000019.1, read on the forward strand.
CCTACGCGCGCAGGGCCGGGCGGTGGTCGGCAGCACGCCGGGGTGCGGGGGGACAGGGGCAGGACGCCGGCCGTGCTTCGGGCGGGAATTTCGGTCACGGTCCGTGGTGGGCTTCCACTACGCTACAGCCGCGCGCAGGGGGGACCTGGCGCCGCCGCGGTCGAGCCGTGGCCGTTCGACTTCGAGGAAGACAGAGATGCGCATATCCAGGAGTGCTCCACGTCGCATTCTGAGCGCCGGGATCGCGGTTGCCGCCCTCGGCGCCGGGACGCTCGTCCTCGGCGGGGCGGCCCAGGCTAACTCGCAGCCCGTGACGTTCCAGCTCAAGGACATCGTGATCCTGCCGGGCGAGTCCGACCGTGCGCTGTCTCCCGACGGGATCTACGGGCGCGCGGACGGCACCTGGGTCTACGCGGTGAGCTCGAAGCCGCTGACCGACGCCGGCGCCTCGCTCGGGCTTCCGGACGGGGTGAGCGTCAAGGTGGGTGTCCCGGGGCCGAGTTCGAGCTGCGCGGCGGCGACGGGGACGGCCGGCGTGTACACCTGCGACGTCGTTCCTTCGTCCAGCCCGTTCGCCTCGCCGGTGATCGGCGCGTCCGACGCGGCGCACGACGGGACCGTCGCCTACTACGGTGCGGTCTTCGTGCCGAGGGGCGGGAACGTCGCGGACGCCGTGACCAGGGTGAAGACGGTGGGCAGCAGCCCGGCCAACGGCCCGACGAGCGAGCAGGCCGCGAAGGTCACCGTGGAGACGTCCGAGCACGTGGCCAGGAACACGGTTCGGCTGACCACTCCGGACCTGGCGGCCGGCAAGTCCGTCACCCAGCAGGTGACGGTCCACGCGGTCGACCCGGGCAAGCTCCAGCTCCACTTCAACAGCGCGGCGGGCCAGCCGAGTTGGCCCACCTTCCCGACGCCGGTCGGGGTGAAGGTCACCGACTCGACGGCGACCCCCGCGGGTACCTGCAACCACGTGACGAGTGACCTCAACTCACCGACCACGATCGTCTGGTGCGACCTTCCGGCCGGCGACAGCACCATCTCCTACACCCTGGCCGCCCAGCCGGAGACGGCGAGTTGGAAGGTGGACGTCCGGGCCGAGTACCAGGTCCTCACCTGGGGCGCCGGCAACCCGGTCGCGAACAGCACCTTCGCCCTCCAGGGCACCGCCCCCGAACCGTCCGGCTCCCCGACCGCCTCCCCCACCGCTTCGCCGACGCAGACGCCCACCGACCCGGCGACCACCCCGGCCCCCGTCACGACCACGTCGCAGCCCTCGACCCCGGCCTCGACCTCGGCCGGCTCCCCGGCCGGCACGGCCGCCCCGGTCGCCCCCCGCCCCAGCAACACCGGCGGCACCCTGGCCAGCACCGGCACGGACGACCTGGCCCCGGCAGTCGGCGGCGGCCTCGCCCTGATCGCCGGCGGCGCCCTCGCCCTGGTGGCCCTCCACCGCCGCCGGGCTTCGCACCGCTGACCCGGGCGTCGACGGCAGTGCCAGGCCGCCCTCCAGCGGCCCCGTACTGCCGTCGCCCTCGGTACCGGACCGTCCCCCGGTCCGCCTGGCGGGTCCGGACCCGGCCGGAGGCGTGCGGCGGCGGGGATCGTTCATCCGCGTTTTCCGGGAGGCCACGGCGGGGATGCCGGGCGTTGGCTCGGCGCTGGGACGCTCACGGGCACATCCAGCCATGCTCGCAGGGAGTGTCATGCGATTCCGAGTCCCGTCCGCGGTACCGCTGTTGGCGGTCGGTGCGGCCCTGGCCACTGTTGTCACGACGGCGCCGAGCGCGCTGGCCGCGCCCGGGGCGCCGGGGCAGCGCCCGTCGTTCTGCGGGCACGACAACCGGCACACGCCGTTCGCCGGGTACCTGTGCGCCAAGCCCGGGGAACTGCTGGACGTGCGGATCGGGGACGTCCACCCGACCCAGCCGTCGCTCGGCTACGACGAGGTGTACTACAAGCTCGGCCGGTACACGCTCGGCAAGGACGCGATCAACAAGAAGTTCAGCGACTGGTGCGAGGCGGACGGCCGGATCGAGGCGGTCGCCGTGCAGCCGAACGCCCGGCTGGACGACCCGTCCTCGTTCACCTGCACGCTGCCGGTCGGCGCGGAGACCGCCGACAGCGAGGCCGCGATGAAGACGGTGGTGATCGGTCCCGGCGGCGAGCCGTTCCTGACGGACGGTCACCACACCCTGACCTCGTTCTACGAGACCCCGGACGGCGGCGCGAACCTGCACGTGCGGCTGCGGGTGCTGGCCAACCTGAGCACGCTGACCCAGAAGGACTTCTGGGCGCAGATGCAGGCCAACAAGTGGGTGTACCTGAGCGACCCGCAGGGTCACCCGGTGGAGATCAACAAGCTGCCGACCTCGGTCGGGCTGGCCAACTTCCAGGACGACACGTACCGCAGCCTGCTCTACTTCGGCCGCGACATCGGCTACACCCAGAACTCGGTGCCGTTCCAGGAGTTCTACTGGGGCAGCTGGATCCGGGACACCGCGCCGGTCGACCTGTCCGGGTGGAACCGCTCGGACCTGACCAGCTACCTGGCCGCCGTCAAGGGCACCACCCAGACGATGGTCGCGCTGCCGAAGAACACCGTGATCGGCAGCGGCTTCACCGCCTCCGACCTGGGCGCGCTGGACCAGTGGAACGCCGGAAAGGCCGCCAACAAGGGCGAGTTCGACAAGCTGAGCAAGCCCTACTCGGACGCCAAGCCGGGCAAGCTGGCGTACGCGCTGGAGTACAAGAAGGTCAACGGCCTGGGCTGAGACCGACGACGAGGGGGCCGGCGGAGATCCGCCGGCCCCCTCGACGCGTCCGAAAGGTCAGGAACCGAGCAGGGTCGCCGCCGGGGCCGGATCGGCGGCGGCGCCGCTCACGGCCTTGGAGACCTGATCGGCCGTCAGCGCCTTCTTCCAGACCTGGACCCCGGCGATCGAGCCCTTCCAGGCGTCCGACCACTGCCCCTTGTAGCGGGCCCGGCCGAGCTCCAGCGGGCCGGTGCCGGCCACGATCGACGGGGCGGTGGTGGTCTGCGCGAGGATGCCGTCCACGTACAGCGAGATGCTCTTGGCCTTGGCGTTGTACACGCCGGTCAGGGTGGTCCAGCGGCCGGTGGCGGCGGCCGCGCCGGACACCGCCATCGCGCTCTTGCCGGCCTCGTTGGCGGTCTGCACCTTGAAGACCCAGCGGTTCTTGTTGCTCCCGGAGTCCTCGCGGCCCAGGTAGAAGGAGAAGAACTGGTCGCCGTTCTGCGAGAGCGCGGCCTTCGACGCACTGGCGGCGTCGTTGCTGACCACCGCGGAGACGGTGAAGTCCTTCGTGGTGTCCACGGACGCGTCGGCGGCCTCGGCGTAGCCGTCGCCGCTGCCGGTCAGCTGCAGCGCCTTGCCGTCGCGGCCGTCGGCGGCGCCCACCTTCGCGGCGCTGCCGAGCTTCAGCCCGGGCACCGGGGCGCCGGCCTCCGCACCGGAGCCGCCCTGACCGGTCTGGCCGGCCTGACCCGCGGAGGCCTTCGGGGACGGGTCGCCACCCGCCTTCGGGGCTGCGGCGGCCGCGGCGGCCTTGGGCGTTGACGGACTGTCGGCGCGGTCCTGCACCATCACCGCGACGGCGACCATCCCGGCGACCGTCACCAGGCCGGTGGCGAGCGCGGTGATGCCGAGAGTCCGCTTGCGGCGGGCCTCCCGCTCGTCCGCGTCCGCCATCGCCCGCCAGTACGCCGCGTCCGATGCCCCGACCACCGGCTCTCGGGTCGCGCCCGCACTGCCCGCCGTCCGCCTGCCCGCCACGTTCTCCCCGATCCGTCCGCTTGCTCGTCGGCGGAACTCTAGGCGGCCCCGTTCGAACACGCGAACCGGAACGCCGGGCGTCCCTCCGCCCCGAACACCGGAATCGGCGTCGGGGCGGAGGGAGTTGATCCGGGATCGGTCAGCCGCGGTGGCCGACGGCCCGACGACGGGCGGCGAACGTCACGGCACCGGCGCCGAGCAGCACCAGGGCGGTGCCGCCGATCAGCATCGGGGTGCTGCTGGAGCCGCCACCGGTGGAGGCGAGGTTCCCGGCGCCGACCGGAACGGCGGTCGGGCTCGGAGTGGTGCTGCTGGTCAGGGCGGCCGGGACGACGACCGGGGCGGTGGTGTTCCGGGCGGTCGGGGTCTGCGCCGGGGTGCTCGGCGCCGAGGGGGTCGCGGCCGGGGTGGTCGGCGCCTTGGTGGTGGCGGTGGGCGCCGGGGTGGTCGGGGCGCCCGGGTGGACGATCGGCAGGGTGAAGTGCGGGTGCTCCTGCACGTGGTTCTGGTAGGGCTGCTGGACACCGACCCGGACGTCGACCTGCTTCTGCGCCGCGGTGGAGTGCGAGGTGACCGAGAGCCGGAACCGGAACCGGGTGGCCCGGCCGGGCGCCAGGTCGGTGTCGAGGAAGGAGTAGTCGCCGCGCAGCGTCGGATCGCAGCCGGGCTTCAGCGCGATGGTCTTCCAGACGCCCTGGTGCGCGACCTCCAGGACCAGGTCGGCCGCGTGCAGGGTGCCGTCCAGGTCACCGGACTCGTTGAAGAAGGTGGGGAACGGGTGGATTCCCTTGAGGGTCTCCGTGCCGCCGTTGTAGACCTCGACGCCGAACTCGACCGGGGCGCCGCCCGCGGTGATCGTGCCGGCGTCCTGGTCGAACACCCCGACGCTCGGCTTCGGCTCCGCCGCCGGGGCGGGCGAGGAGGCCGGGACCGAGGCCGGCGCGGACGCAGAGGCGGAGGCAGCGGCGGCCGGCTGGTCGTCGCCGCAGGCCCAGGCGCTGGTGGCCCCGCCGAGGACGGGGACGGTGGCGCCGAGGACGGCGGTGGCGGCGAGAACGGCGAGGCGGGTGCGGCGGCGGACGGACATCGGAAGTTCCCCCCAGGAACTGGTGACGGTGAGTGGTGGTGCGGCGGTGTGCCCCTGATCGTTTCCGCTGGCCGGGCGAGCGCCGTAAGAGAATCCTGTCGAACGGATGTCCCGCCCCGATCGGCGATTCGTCATCGAACGGCAACAGCCGTTCGGACCCGCAACACCGGTGTGCTCCGGCGGCTTTGACGCCCTGGCACCCGGCCGGGGGGAGCCCGGGCGCCCGGACGGCACTTACCCTGCACAGATACGGGGAGGGGGTATCGTGGCGAGGGTGGAGCGGACCGGGCGGGCGACGGACCCCGCCGGGCGGACGGTCGCCCGGTGGACGGTGCTGTGCGCCCTGCTGCTCGGGCTGTTCCTGATGCACGGCAGCCCGGCGAGCGCCGCCGGTTGCCATCGCACGGCGGAGACCGCGGTGTCGGCCCACCACGCCGGGGCGCACACCATGCAGGGGAGCGCCCGGGAGGCCGTTCGTGCGCCGGGCGCGCACGAGGGGTCGGCCGTCGACTGCGTCTCCACCCAGGCCCGCGACCACCTGCCGCCGGCCGGCCCGGCCGCCGGCGTGCCGTGGCCCCACCCGCAGTCGTCCGCGACCGGACCGCTGCCCACGGGCGGCGCCGAGAGCGGCCGAGCGCCGCCGGACGGCGGGCGGGAGTTGCTGATCCGGGTCTGCGTCGCCCGCAGGTGAGGGCGCCACCCGGCCGTCCCCGTCGGGGGGCCGCCGGGCGCCGCGTCCTGTCCGCGACCGCGCACCGCCGGTGCGCGCAGCACCTGGAGCGAACTCCGATGACCCGCACCACCACGACCACCCGCCGCACCCTGCTCACCGCCGCGGCCGCCGCCGCGCTCGCACTGACCCTGGCCGCCTGCGGCAGCGACGCGATGTCCGGCATGGACCACGGCGCCGCGCCGTCCGCCACCGGCTCCGCCGCCGGGCACGACATGCCCGGGATGAGCCACGGCCCCGACGGCATGGCGGGCATGAGCCACGGCCCGGCCGGCAGCAGCGACGGGCTGGCCGCCGAGCAGGGCGGCTACCGGCTGGACGGCGCCCTCACCGGCGCCGAGTACCGGTTCACCGTGACCGGCCCGGACGGCAAGGTGCTGACCTCGTACCAGCCCGAGCAGACCAAGGAGATGCACTTCTACGCGATCCGCTCCGACCTGTCCGGCTTCCAGCACCTGCACCCGGTGCGGTCCGCCGACGGCGCCTGGACGGCCCCCCTGGCCGCCCTGCAGCCCGGTGAGTGGCGGATGTACGCCTCGTTCGTCCCCGGCGCGGGCAGCGGCAAGGGCACCGGGCTGGTGCTCAGCCGCACCGCCACGGTGGCCGGGCAGGCCACCCCGGTGCCGCTGCCGGCCGCCGCCACGACCGGCGCCGTCGACGGGTACACCGTGACGGTGGCCGGTGCGCCGAAGGCAGGCGCGGCCGGGGAGTTGACCGTCACCGTCAGCAAGGACGGGCAGCCGGTCACCGACCTGGAGCCCTACCTGGAGACGTACGCGCACCTGACCGCCTTCCACGCCGGCGACCAGGCGTTCGCGCACCTCCACCCGGAGACCGCGGTCACCACCGGCGGCGGCGGGCCGACCCTGTCCTTCCACGCCGAACTGCCGAAGGCCGGCGACTGGCGGCTGTTCCTGCAGTTCCAGACCGGCGGCGTCCTGCACACCGCGGCGCTCACCCTGAACGTCGCCGCCTGATCACGACGGACCCGCCCCTCCCGGGCGGGTCCGCTTCTCGCACGAGTGCGCGAAGATGGACGGATGACCGCCTCCCCGCGCCCCCGCCTGATCGCCACCGACCTCGACGGCACCCTGCTGTGCCCCGGCGGGACGGTCTCCGCCCGGACGGCGGCCGCCCTGGCCGCCGCCGAGGCCGCCGGGCTGCAGGTGGTGTTCGTCACCGGCCGCCCGCCGCGCTGGATGCGCCACCTCGGCCCGCACATCGGCGGCCACGGGGTGGCGATCTGTTCCAACGGCGGCGCGGTGGTCGACGTCCGGCGCGGCGAGCTGCTGGAGACCAGCCCGCTGGACCGCGCCGACACGCTCACCGTCGTCGACCGGCTGCGCGCCGAACTGCCCGACACCGCCTTCGCGTTCGAGTTCCCGGACGGCTTCGCCCGGGAGCCCGAGTACACCGTCTTCCTCGGCGAGTCCGAGAACGACCACCCGGTCGGCCCGGCCACCGAACTGCTCGCCTCCGGCCAGGTCGACGGCCTGTTCAAGCTCCTCGGCAAGCACCCCGACCTGTCCCCCGACGAGTTCCTCGACCGCGCCCGCGCCGCCGTCGGCCCGCTCGCCGAGGTCACCCGCTCCAGCCCCATCCCGCTCGTCGAGATCAGCGCCCCCGGCGTCACCAAGGCCAGCAGCCTGGCCCGCTGGTGCGCCCAGCACGGCATCGACGCCACCGAAGTCATCGCCTTCGGCGACATGCCCAACGACCTCGAGATGCTCGCCTGGGCCGGCCAGTCCTACGCCGTCGCCAACGCCCACCCCCTGGTCCTCTCCTCGGTCACCCGCCACACCGTGAGCAACGAACACGACGGCGTCGCGGCGATCATCGAGACCCTCCTCTGACTTCCGGGACATCCTGGGCCTGTCACACATGGGTTACTGCACATTTGCCATGGGGAGCTCCCGCCCCGGCCGGACCCGGGTGACAAGCGTCTCGCTGCGCGCCGAGACCCTCGAAGCGATCCGGGCGCGCGCCGGGAAGCAGGGCGTCTCCTCCTGCATCGAGGAGGCCGTCCAGCGGCAGTTGCAGCGGGAGGCCCTCGACGGGTTCATCGCCGCCGCGGAGGACGAGCACGGCCCGGTCGACCCGGCCGAGGTCGCGGCCCTGGTCGAAAGCGTCCGCGCCCACCATGCCGCGCACCCCGGAGACGCTCCCTCGGACGCCGCATGCGCGGGACGCTGGTGCTCGACAGCGAGGCACTCTCCAGGCTCTCCCGGCGGCACCGTTCGATGACCACCTGGCTGGACGCCGCCCGCACGCTGGACCTGCTGCTGGTCACCGGCGCCGCCACCCTGGTCGCGGCCCGCGACCCGAAAGCGCCGCAAGCGGCCTACGACCACGCCGTCTCGCTCACCAAGGTGCGCCCCGTCACCGAGGAGGTCGCCCGGGACGCAAGCAGGCTGCCGGCAGCCGAGGGCCTGCACGGCCACAAGTACGCGATCGACGCCGTGCTCGCCGCGACGGCCCATCTGGAGCGCGGCCGGGTGACTGTCGTGACCGGCGACACCGACGGTCTGCGGCGACTGTGCCACCCGCGCATCGCGGTCCTGCCCGTCTGACCTCCCGTCAGCCGGCTGTCACAGCCGGGCCGTCCAGCGGACCCGGGTGCCCCTGGTGTGGGGGCCGGGTTCGTGCCAGGCGTCGCCGCCGAGGGCTTCGGCGCGGCGGGTGAGGTTGCGGAGGCCGGAGCGGCGGCCGTCGGCGGGGATGCCGATGCCGTCGTCGGTGACGGTGAGGAGGACGCCGGGGAGGCCGGGATGGGTGGGGTCGGGCGGGACGGGGCGGCCGTCGGGGCCGAGGTGGACGGTGGCGTCGAGTTCGACCGCGACGTGGGAGGCGCGGGCGTGGCGGGCGGTGTTGGAGAGCATCTCCCGCAGTGCGGCGAGCAGTTGGCGGGAGGCCTGTTCGCCGACCAGGCTCTCCACCGGGCCGGTGAAGGTGATGCTGGGCCGGAAGCCGAGGGCCGCCGCCGCCTGGCTGCCCTCGCGCAGGACCCGGGTGCGCAGGGTGTCGGGTTCGTCGTCGGTGTCGCCGTGCTGGAGCGCGTAGATGGTGGTGCGGACTTCCTGGATGGTGGCGTCGAGTTCGTCCACGGCCTGGCCGATGCGTTCCTTGACCTCGGGGACGACGGCCCGGCGGGCCGCCGACTCCAGCATCATGCCGGTGGCGAACAGGCGTTGGATGACCAGGTCGTGCAGGTCGCGGGCGATCCGGTCGCGGTCCTGGAACACCGCCAGGCGCTGCTGGTTGAGCTGGTACTCGGCCAGCCGCAGGGCCAGCGCGGCCTGTGCGGCGAAGGTCTGGGCGAGTTTCCGCTCGGTGCCGGTGAACGGCGCGGCGCCGGCCTCGCGCCAGACGCAGAGCGCGCCCAGGACTCGCCCGGAGGACACCATCGGGACCGCTATGGCCGGCCCGAACCTCCGTGCCAGGCGGTCGAACTGACTGTCCGAGGCAATCTCGGGGGCGGCCGCCAGGTCGTCCAGGCGGACGGTTTCGCCGGCCAGCAGCCGGGGTGCGAGGCCGTGTTCGGGGAGCAGTTCGCCGGTCAGGTAGTCGGCCTGTTCGCCGGAGGCGTGCGCGACCCGCATCCGGTCCTCGCCGGCCGGCAGCAGGACCATGCCGAGCGCGCCCTCGGCGAGTTCGCGGACCTGTTCGGCGGCGACGGTCAGCGCGATCCGCGCCTCGTCGGTGGAGAGCAGCGAGGTGGTGACGGCCGCCGCGCCGGTGATCCAGCGTTCGCGGCGGCGTCCCTCCTCGTACAGCCGGGAGTTCTCGATCGCGACGCCCGCGGCGGCGGCCAGCGCCAGCACCACCTGCTCGTCCTCGGGGGTGAAGGAGCCGCCGCCCTGTTTCTCGGTCAGGTAGAGGTTGCCGAACACCTCGCCGCGGACCCGGATCGGCACGCCCAGGAAGGACACCATCGACGGGTGTCCGGGCGGGAAGCCGACCGCGCGCGGGTCGGTGGACAGGTCGGTCAGCCGCAGCGACCGCGGGTCGTCGATCAGCGCGCCGAGGATGCCGCGCCCGGCCGGCAGCCGGCCGATCCGGTGGGCGGTGGCGTCGTCGACGCCGATGTGGACGAAGTCGGACAGGCCGCCGCCGTGCGGGTTGACCACGCCGAGCGCGGCGTACCGGGCGTCGACCAGTTCGGCGGCGCCGGAGGCGATCCGCTGCAGGGTGGTGTGCGGATCGAGGCCGGCGCCGACCGAGACGACGGCCTCCAGCAGGCGCTGCATCCGGTCGGCGACCGCGGCGGCCGACTGGAGGCGCTCGGAGACCTCGGTGACCAGGGTGTCCAGTCCGAGCGAGGAGATCTCGGGAATGCGCGGTGGGCCGTTCTCGGCGGCCGGCTGATCCATGCCACCAGTGTGCATGTTCGAGTCGTTGCGCCCCGGTTCGTCCGGAACGCCGGGCGCGGCACCCGTCAGGCGGCGACCCGGTGGGCCTCGCCCTCCCGTTCCCGGGCCAGCATCGCGGCGAGCCGGCCGCCGGGGCGGGTCGCCAGCCGCGACCAGCGGCCGCGCTCCACCACCCGGCCGTCGTCCAGCACCAGCACCTCGTCCACGGTGCTGTCGTCCAGGCCTGCGAGCCGGTGGGTGATCAGCAGGGTGGTGCGGCCCTCGGTGGCGGCCAGCAGGTCGGCGGTGAGCGCGTCGGCGGTGGCGACGTCGAGGTGTTCGGCGGGCTCGTCGAGGATCAGCACGGGGAAGTCCGCGAGCAGCGCGCGGGCCAGGGCGAGGCGCTGGCGCTGGCCGCCGGAGAGTCGGGCGCCGTGCTCGCCGACCATGGTGTCCAGGCCTTCGGGCAGGCCGTCCACCCAGTCCAGCAGCCGGGCCCGGGCGAGCGCGGCGCGCAGCCGCGACTCGTCGGCGTCGGGGCGGGCGAGACGCAGGTTCTCCCGCACCGAGCTGTCGAAGACGTGCGCGTCCTGGGCGCACAGGCCGATCACCCGGCGGACGTCCTCGCCGGCCAGCTCGCGGGTGTCGACGGCGTCGGGGCCGCCGTCGGCCAGCCGCACCGAGCCGGCGGACGGTTCGACGAAGCGCAGCAGCACGTGCGCGAGCGTGGTCTTGCCGGAGCCGGACGGGCCGACCACGGCGACCCGCCGGCCGGGCCGCAGCTCCAGGTCGACGCCGCGCAGCGCGTCGCGCGCGGAGCCGGGCCACCGGGCGGTCAGGTCGCTGACCTTGATGGGCAGTTGCTCGGCGGGCAGGGTCTTCGGCGAGGCCGGCTCGACCACCGGGAGGGGCGAGGCCAGCACCTCGGCGAGGCGTTCCCGGGAGGCCCGGGCGCGTTCGCGGAACCGCACCGCGGTGGGCATCCCGGCGACCGCCTCGAACGCGGCGAGCGGCGTCAGCACCACCACCGCCAGGCAGACGCCCGGCAGCGCGCCGGAGGCGACGCCGCGGACGCCGACCGCGGCGGCGGCCACCACCGTCAGGCCGGAGACCAGGGCGACCAGGCCCGCCGAGAGCGCGCCGGACGCGGCGGAGCGCCCGGCCAGCCGGGTCAGTTCGGCGTCGGCGCCGCGGGTGGCGCGCAGCCGGGCGGGGAGGGCGCCGGCGACGGTCAGTTCGGCGGTGCCGGTCAGGGTGTCCAGCACGGCGGTCGCCAGTTCGCCCTTGGCGGGGGCGTGCCGGCGTTCGGTGCGGCCGGAGATCCGGCGCTCCAGCGCGGGGACGGCGGCCCCGGCGAGCAGCAGGCCGACGGCGAGCACCAGTCCGGCGAGCGGCAGGAAGGCGGCGAGGGCGGCGGAGGCGGCCAGCGACACCACGGCGGCGACGGCGGCGGGCAGCCGCCAGCGCAGGTGGAAGTCCTGCACGGCGTCCACGTCGGCGACCAGCCGGGACAGCAGGTCGCCGCGCCGGAACTGCGGGAGTCCGGCCGGGGCGAGCTGCTCCAGCCGGCGGTAGACGGCGGTGCGGATCCCGCCGAGGGCCTTCAGCACGGCGTCGTGCGAGACCAGCCGCTCGGTGTAGCGGAACACGCTGCGGCCGATGCCGAACGCCCGGACCGAGGTGACGGCCACCATCAGGTACAGCACGGGCGGCATCTGCGAGGCGCGGGAGATCAGCCAGCCGGAGGTGCCCATCAGCGCGACGGCGCAGCCGAGGGCGAGCGAGCCCAGCAGCACGGCGGGCCACAGCCGGGGCTTCGCGGCCGGCTCGGCGGGCGGTTCCTCCTCGCCCGCGGGCCGGGGCGCGGCGGGCCGGGGCGCGGCGGGCTGCGCGGCCGGGGACGGGGCCGGAATCGCCGGGGCGGCGACGGCGGGCGTGCCGGGCAGCTGGACGTGGTGGTCGGCGAGGGCGACCAGCGCGGGCCGGTGGGTGATCAGCAGCACGGTGCGGTCGAGCCGGCCGAGGGTCTCCAGCAGGGCGGCCTCGGTGACGGGGTCGAGGTGCGCGGTGGGTTCGTCCAGCACCAGCAGCGGGCGGTCGGCGAGCAGCGCGCGGGCCAGCGCGAGGCGCTGGCGCTGGCCGGCGGACAGGCCGTGGCCGTTCTCGGCGAGCCGGGTGCCGGGGTCGGCGAAGTCGACCCGGGCGGCGGCGAGGGCGGCGGCGAGTTCGGTGTCGGTGGCGTCGGGGCGGGCCAGCCGGACGTTCTCGGCGACGGTGCCGGCGAACAGGTGGGGGTGCTGCGGGACCCAGGCGAGTTGGGCGTGCCAGCTCGCCAGGTCGGTGTCGGCGAGCGGCTGGTCGCCGATCAGCACCCGGCCGGCGTCCGGGCGGACGAAGCCGAGCACGGCGTTCACCAGGGTGGTCTTGCCGGCTCCGCTGGGCCCGGTCAGCACGGTGGTGCGTCCGGCCGGCACCACCAGGGAGACCTCGTGCAGGGCGTCCTGCGCGCGGCCGGGGTGGCGGACCGTCAGCCCTTCGATCCGCAGGTCGACGCCGGCGACCGGCGGGGCGGGGCGGCGGCCGGCCCCGGGCAGCGGGGTCTCCAGCACCTCGAAGATCTTCCCGGCGGCGGCCAGGCCCTCGGCGCTGGAGTGGTAGAGCGCGCCGACCTGGCGCAGCGGCAGGTAGACCTCGGGGGCGAGGACCAGCACCAGCAGTCCGGTCTCCAGGTCGAGGGTGCCGTTGACCAGCCGGAAGCCGATGGAGACGGCGACCAGGGCGACGGAGAGGGTGGAGAGCAGTTCCAGCGCGAAGGACGAGACGAAGGCCAGGCGCAGGGTGCGCAGGGTGGCGCGGCGGTAGTCCTCGGTGATCCGGCCGATCGCGGCGGCCTGGGCCTTGGCCCGGCCGAAGACCTTGAGGGTGGGCAGGCCGGCCACCACGTCGAGGAAGTGGTGGGAGAGCCGGGACAGGCCGGCGAACTGGCGGTCGGTGCGGGCCTGGGTGGCGTAGCCGATCAGGATCATGAACAGCGGGATCAGCGGCAGCGTCACGCAGATGATCGCGGCGGACTCCCAGTCGGCGCCGAGGATCCGGGCCAGCACCACCAGCGGGACGACCACGGCGAGCGCCAGTTGCGGCAGGTAGCGGGCGAAGTAGTCGTCGAGGGCGTCGACGCCGCGGGTGGCGAGGGTGGCCAGCTCGCCGGAGCGGCGGCCGGTCAGGTAGCCGGGGCCGAGCGCGGTGGCGTGGTCGAGCAGGCGGCGGCGCAGGGTGGACTTGACGGTGGCGACCGAGCGGTGGGCGGTGAGTTCGGTCAGCCAGGCGACCAGCGCCCGGCCGACGGTGACGGCGGCGAGGCCGAGCAGCGGCCCCCACAGCGGGGACTGGCCGCGCTGGAAGGACCGCACCACCAGGTCGGCGATCAGCGCGGCCTGGGCGACCAGCAGGGCCGCGCCCACCCCGCCGAGCAGCACGGAGCCGGCGAGGAAGGCGCGGGTGGTGCGGGCGTACGCCAGCAGCCGGGGGTCGATCGGACGCATCCGCTGCTGGCGTTCCATCAGGTGTGCTCCTGCGACGGCGGGTCAGTGGTGGGCGGCGGGGATGTGCTGGACGCCGATCCGGCGGCGGAAGACCCAGTACGTCCAGCCCTGGTAGAGCAGCACCAGCGGGGTGAAGATCACCGCGACGATCGTCATCACCTTGAGCGTGTAGGGCGAGGACGAGGAGTTGCTGACGGTCAGCGACCAGGCCTCGTTCAGGGTGGAGGGCATCACGTCGGGGAACAGCGACAGGAACAGCATGCCGACGGCGGCGGCGATGGTCACGCCGCTGAAGCCGAACGCCCAGCCTTCGCGGCCCACCTGGTTGGCGCCGAGCGCGGCGACCAGGGCGAGCACCGCGACGATCAGCGCGGCCAGGCTCCAGCCGTTGCCGGTGTGGACCTGGGTCCAGATCAGGAAGGCCGCCGCGAGGGCCGCGGTGACCAGGCCGAGGGCGGTGGCCTGGACCCGGGCCCGGTGCCGGATGTCGCCGGTGGTCTTCAGCGCGGTGAACACCGCGCCGTGGAAGGTGAACAGCGCCAGGGTGGTGAGGCCGCCGAGCAGCGCGTACGGGTTGAGCAGGTCCCAGAAGGTGCCGACGTAGTTCTTGTCCTGGTCGATGGCGACGCCGCGGACGATGTTGCCGAAGGCGACGCCCCACAGGAAGGCGGGCAGCAGGGAGGTCCAGAAGATGGCGAGTTCCCAGTTGCGCTGCCAGCGCTCGCCGTCGCGCTGGTGCCGGTACTCGAAGGAGACGCCGCGGACGATCAGGCAGACCAGGATGATCAGCAGCGGGACGAAGAAGCCGCTGAACAGGGTGGCGTACCAGTCGGGGAAGGCCGCGAAGGTGGCGCCGCCGGCGGTGAGTAGCCACACCTCGTTGCCGTCCCAGACCGGGCCGATGGTGTTGATCAGGACGCGGCGTTCGGCGGTGTTGCGGGCCAGCAGCCGGGTGAGGATGCCGACGCCGAAGTCGAAGCCCTCCAGGAAGAAGTAGCCGATCCACAGGACGGCGATCAGGATGAACCAGAAGTCTTGCAGGTGCATGTGATCCGTCCTCAGTACGCGAAGGCGAGCGGCTGGTCGGAGTCCTCGTCCGAGGGGCCGCGCAGGGTCGGGTCCTTGGCGGGCGGCTTCTCGTCCGTGTTCGGCCCGGCGGCGGCGTACTTGGCGAGCAGCTTGACCTCGATCACGGCGAGGATCGCGTACAGGGCGGTCAGCGTGGCCAGGCCGAGCACCTGGGTGCCGACGCTGACGTTGGGGGAGACCGCGTCGCGGGTGCGCATCAGGCCGAACACCACCCAGGGCTGGCGGCCCATCTCGGTGAAGATCCAGCCGAAGCTGTTGGCGACCAGCGGGAAGCCCATGGTGAGGATGCCGATCCGCCAGCTCCACCGGGTGAAGAAGACGTTCATCTCACGGTTCCTGGTGAGCATCAGCTTCGGCGGCTCGTCCTCGCCGGTGCGGTGCTCGGGGGCCAGCCAGAACTTGCGGCGGGTGGTCCACAGGCCGATCAGCGCGGCGACGAAGGACGTCATGCCGAAGCCGATCATCAGCCGGAATCCCCAGTAGGTGACGAAGATGTTGGGGATGTAGTCGGTGGGCTGTCCGCCGTGCTGGGCGGCCTCGGCGGCGGCGATGTCGTTGATGCCGGGGACTTCGGACGAGAAGTCGTTGTGCGCGAGGAAGGAGAGTATTCCGGGGATCTCCAGGGCGACCGAGTTGTGGCCCTTGGAGACGTCGCCGACGGCGAACACCGAGAACGGGGCGGGGGCCTGGGTGTCCCAGAGCGCCTCGGCGGCGGCCATCTTCATCGGCTGCTGCTCGAACATCACCTTGCCGAGGGTGTCGCCGCTGATCGCGGTGCCGAGGCCGGCGACCACGGCGATGGCCAGGCCGAAGCGCAGCGAGGTGCGCATCGCGGCGGTCTTGCGGCGGTCCGTCTCCTTGCCCCGCTTGGCGCGCCACAGGTGGTAGCTGGCGATGCCGACCACGAAGGCGGCGCCGGTGAGGAAGGCGGCGGTGAGGGTGTGGAAGACCTGCACCAGGGTGGTGTTCTGGGTCAGCACCCGGACGATGTCGGTGAGCTGGGCCTTGCCGGTGACGGGGTCGATCCGGTAGCCGACCGGGTGCTGCATCCAGGAGTTGGCGGCCAGGATGAAGTACGCGGACAGCGCGGTGCCGATCGCGACCATCCAGATGCACGCGAGGTGGATCTTCTTCGGCAGCTTGTCCCAGCCGAAGATCCACAGCCCGATGAAGGTCGACTCGAAGAAGAAGGCGATCAGCGCCTCCATCGCCAGCGGGGCGCCGAACACGTCGCCGACGAAGCGGGAGTAGTCGGACCAGTTCATGCCGAACTGGAACTCCTGGACGATGCCGGTGACCACGCCCATGGCGATGTT
>NZ_NNBO01000019.1:28818-169276 GCF_002803145.1 Kitasatospora sp. CB02891
AGGAAGAGCTTGCCCCAGAACTTGGTGGCGTGGAAGTACTTCTCCTTGCCCGTACGCACCCACGCGGTCTGCAGGCAGGCCACGATCGAGGCCAGGCTGATGGTGAGCGGGACGAAGAGGAAGTGGTAGACGGTGGTGATGCCGAACTGCCATCGCGAGATGGTCTCGTGAGCGACTGCTAGGTCCACTGCGCCCTCTCTCACAGGATGTGCATACCGGACAAAAAGCATATTTAGCACGCGACCGCGCCGAACCTGCCCAAGCTTGTCCGCTTGTGAACGTGAACACGTTCACAAGGAGCAGTATCCATGATGCTTATCAGTGCATATGCACGGGGGGGGTGTTCTCCGACGAGTCAAATGATCCGCCGCCCGTTCGGGCCCCCACAAGCCGCCGCCGGGAGGCGCCGCTGTACCGAACGGCGCTTGACACCGACCGCGCTGACGACACATCAGCACAGGTCAGCGCTGGTGCGGCAGGACCACCCTGAAGGCCGCGCCGTCGCCCGGCGCGGTGTGCAGGGTCAGCTCGCCGCCGTGCGCGACCACCAGCGCGGAGGCGATCGCCAGCCCCAGACCCGATCCCCCGCCCTCGCCCGCCCGGCGGGCCCGCGAGGCGTCCACCCGGTAGAAGCGCTCGAACACCAGCGCGGCCTGATCCTCCGTCATGCCCGGCCCCTGGTCGGCGACTTCCAACAGGCACTCGCCGTTCAGCCGGCCCACCCCGATCCGCACCGCGGTGCCCGCCGGGGTGTGCTTGACCGCGTTGCCCACCAGGTTGGTCACCACCTGGCGCAGCCGGGCCTCGTCGCCGAGCACCGGCGCGGGCTGCGGGGCGCCCTCGCCGCGCGGGCCGGTCAGCGCCACCGGGCGGCCCGGGTCCAGCGCGGTCAGGTCGTGCAGGGCGTCCGCGGCCAGCGTCCGCAGGTCCATCGGGGCGAGGTTCAGCGGACGCTCCTCGTCCAGCCGGGCCAGCATCAGCAGGTCCTCCACCAGGCCGCCGAGGCGCACCGCCTCCGACTCGATCCGGTCCATCGCCCGGTCCACGTCGTCCAGCGCGCCCATCCGGTGCAGCTCGGCGAAGCCGCGGATGCCCGCCAGCGGGGTGCGCAGCTCGTGCGAGGCGTCCGCGACGAAGCGGCGCATCCGGCGCTCGGAGGCGGCCCGGTCGGCGAACGCCGTCTCGATGTCGGTGAGCATCCGGTTCAGCGCCGCCGACAGCCGGCCCACCTCGGTGCGGGCCGGCAGCTCCGGCATCCGGTGCGACAGGTCGCCGTCGGCGATCCGCTGCGCGCCCGCCTCCAGCTGGCGCAGCGGCCGCAGCCCGGCCCGCACCGCGATCGCGCCCAGGCCGGCCAGGCCCGCCAGGACCGCGCCGCCGATGGTGAAGAAGGTGGTGCGCAGGTGCGTGATGGTGGACTGCACGTCGTCCATCGGCACCGCGACCTGCACGAACCGCGGCGACCCGAAGTCGCCGGCGGCGGTGCGCTGCAGCGGCAGCACCAGCGAGCGCCACTCGCTGCCGCGCGGCACCTTCTCGGTGAACGGCTCGCCCTCCCGGCGGGTCAGTGCGGCGGCGGTCAGCGCCGGCAGCTGCGGGGCCGGCTCGGAGTCGGTCAGCGGCTGGCGCAGCACCGACAGCACGGTGCCGTCCGCGGCCAGGTAGCGCACCACGTACTCGCTGGGCAGCGTCTGGCCGGTGCGGCGGCTCAGCGTCTGCGGGCTGAACACCGACACCTGGGACTGCTGCCGGGACGGCGCGCGCCGCGACAGCGGCTCGGCGTACCGCTCCAGCTGCTGGTCGGTGCGCTCCACCAGCTGGCTGCGGACGGTGCCGAGCACCCAGGTGTCACTGACCACCAGGCCGGTGGTGACCAGCAGCAGCGCCAGCACCAGCAGCCGGACCCGCAGCGAGAACCGCGCCATCAGCCGTTCGGCGGGCGGCGCAGGGCGTAGCCGATGCCGCGCACCGTGTGGATCAGCTTGGGGCCGTGCACCGGACCGGAGTCGAGCTTGCGGCGCAGGTAGGAGATGTACGACTCGACGATGGACAGGTCGCCGCCGAAGTCGTAGGCCCACACGTGGTCGAGGATCTGCGCCTTGGAGACCACCCGGCCGACGTTGGCCATCAGGTAGTGCAGCAGCTTGAACTCGGTGGGGGAGAGCGAGACCGGGACGCCGCCGCGGGTGACCTCGTGCGCGGTCGGATCCAGGGTGAGGTCGGCCACCACCAGGCGGCCGTCGTCGGCGGGGCCGCCGGCCCGGCGCAGGATCGCCCGGATCCGGGCGATCAGCTCCTCCAGGCTGAACGGCTTGGTGACGTAGTCGTCGGCGCCGACGGCCAGGCCCTGGACCTTGTCGCCGGTGCCGTCCTTGGCGGTCAGGAACAGCACCGGGACGTGCTCGGGGCTGCCCGGCCACTGGGTCTGGTCGCGCAGCCGCTGGACGACGGTGAAGCCGTCCAGGTCGGGCAGCATCACGTCGAGCACCACCAGGTCGGGGCGCTCCGCGGCGACCGCGTCCAGCGCCTCCTGGCCGGTGGCGGCGGAGGCCACCCGGAAACCGGAGAACCGCAGGCTGGCCGACAGCAGCTCGCGGATGTTGGGCTCGTCGTCCACCACCAGCAGGAACGGTTCACCGCCCGCCGCGGCCGCCGCGGACGGGCTCGACTGCACTGCGCCTGACACGATCTTGCTCCGCCTCCCGGCCGGGACGAATGAGGCCGGCCCGGGCGGTTTCCGGGACGGTCGGACGAGCTCCGCCGGGTGCACCCGACCGAACATCGTCAGACAGACCCTAGCCCGGGCAGGCTACGTCAAGTGAATGAAGGGCTGATCGGTCATCCGCCCGTAGTCGAACCGGTACCGGATCCGCCGCCCTGACCGCCCTGGCCGCCGCGGCCGCCGAAGCCGCCCGCGCCGCCCTCGGTGAGCTGGGTGGCGCTGTAGGAGCCGTCGGCGCCCTTGCTGCCCATCACGGTGACGCTCTGGCCGGGCTGCAGGTCGCCGACCTTGCCCTCCTTGGTCGTGGTGACCTTGGTGGAGTCGCCGGTGGTGACCTTCACGGTGTTCCCGTTGGCGTCGGTCAGGTAGACGGTGCTGCCGTCCACCGACTTGACGGTGCCGCGGGTGAAGCCGCCGCCGCCCGGGAACTGGCCGCCGCCGGGCAGCTGCCCGCCCTGGCCGCCGCCGTAGCCGCCCTGGCCGCCGCTGCGGCGACCGCCGTTCTGCTGGCCGCCCGGGTACTGGCCGCCGGAGGCGCGGGCGGCGCCGTTGCCGCCGCTGTTGTCGCCCTTCTGGTACCAGACGCCGCCGGCGAAGGACAGCACGGCGATCAGGCCGCCGGAGAGCACCAGGGTGGGCCAGGGGAGCTTGCGGCGCGGCGGCGCGGCCAGCTCGGCGGTGATGTCGCGGGCGTCCGGCGCGGTGGCCAGCAACTCCTGCTCGTCCGACATGAAAGGGCTCCTTCTACTCGTGCCGGAGGGCGTCGATGGGGCGCAGCGAGGCGGCCCGGTTGGCGGGGTAGCTGCCGAAGAACAGGCCGATGGCGACGGCGATGGCGAACGCGCCGAGCACCGACTCGGGGATCACCACCGGCTTGATGCCGACCACCGAGAAGTGCGAGCCGACGATCCCGGCGAGCACGCCGAGGCCGGCGCCGACCACCGACAGCAGGGTGGACTCGGCGAGGAACTGGCCGAGGATGACCGCGCGGGGCGCGCCGAGCGCCTTGCGGATGCCGATCTCCCTGGTCCGCTCGGTGACGGTGACCAGCATGATGTTGGTGATGCCGATGCCGCCGACCAGCAGCGAGATCGCGGCGACCGCGCCGAGCAGCACCGTGAAGGTCTTGGTGGTGGACTCGCGGGCGCTCAGCAGCGAGGTCTGGTTGCTGATCCGGAAGTCGACCTTGGCGGGGTCCTTGACGGCGTGGGTGCCCATCAGGATCCGGGTGATGTCGGCCTGTGCCTCGGCGGTGGTGTCGGCGGAGGACGCCTGCACCAGGATCTGGTTGACCGAGCCGAAGCCGGTGAACGCGTTCTGCACGGTCGGCAGCGGGGCGATCACCACGTCGTCGGGGTCGTTGAAGCCGGTGGAGCCCTTGGTGGTGAGCACGCCGGTCACGGTGAACGGGGTGCCGCCGATGGTGATCTTCTTGCCGATCGGGTCCTCGGCGGCGAACAGCTCCTTCGCCGTGGTGGAGCCGAGCACCGCGACCTTGCGGGAGTTCAGCACGTCGTCGGCGGAGAAGTAGTCGCCGCGGGCGATCTTCTGGTTGGCGGTCTCGAAGTACGCCGGGTAGGTGCCGACGATCTGGCCGGGCTGGTACGAGATGTTCCCGTACAGCGCGGTGCCGCTGGTGGTGACCACCGGGGCGACCGATTTGACGGCCGGGGCGTCGGTGGCCGAGGCCAGCGCCTTGGCGTCCTCCACGGTGAGCTTCTTGGCGGCGGTGGCGGAGCCGCGGGAGGCCGAGGAGGAGACGGTCAGCGAGTTGGTGCCCAGCGAGGTGATGGACTCCTTCACCGCCACCGAGGAGCCGTTGCCGACCGCGAGCAGCAGGATCACCGAGGCCACGCCGATCAGCACGCCGAGCATGGTCAGCGCGGAGCGGACCTTGTTGGCGGCCAGGCCGCCGACCGCGAAGCGGATCATCTGCCAGGCGATCACGCGACCACCTCCGCGGCCAGGGCCGGCGGCGGCCCGTCGACGGGTGCCTGCCGGACGTCGGAGACGATCGCGCCGTCGACCAGCCGGACCACCCGCTTGGCGTGCCGGGCCACCTCGTCCTCGTGGGTGATCACCACCACGGTGCGGCCGCGCGCGTTGAGGCCGTCGATGATGCCCAGCACCTCCTCGGTGGAGCGGCTGTCGAGGTTGCCGGTGGGCTCGTCGGCGAGCAGCATCGCGGGCGCGGTGACCAGGGCACGGGCCACCGCGACGCGCTGCTGCTGGCCGCCGGAGAGCTGGTTGGGCTTGTGCCCGGCCCGCTCGGCCAGACCGACCAGGGTGAGCGCGGCCAGCGCCCGGCGGCGCCGCTCGCCCGCCTTCACGCCCGCGTAGGCGAGCGGCAGTTCGACCTGGGCGAGGGCGGTGGTGCGCGGCACCAGGTTGAACGACTGGAACACGAAGCCGATCTTGCGGTTGCGGACCAGGGCGAGCTGGCCCTCGTCGAGGTGGCCGACGTCGGTGCCGTCCAGCAGGTAGCGGCCGGCGGTGGGCACGTCCAGGCAGCCGAGGATGTTCATCAGGGTGGACTTGCCGGAGCCGGAGGAGCCCATCACCGCCACGTAGTCGCCCTCGGCGATGTCCAGGTCGACGCCGAGCGGCGCGCCGTCCGGGCCGAGCGGGCCGCGCAGGGCGTGCACGACGGCGTCGCCGTGGCCGTAGGACTTGGTGACCCGGCGGATCTGGATCACCGGGGGCTTGCCGCCGCTCATCCGCGCGTGCCCCCGCCGCCGTTGCCGCCGCCGCTGCGGCCGCCGCCCCCACCGCCGTAGCCGCCGGTGCCGCCGCCGAACCCGCCGCCGCCGTTCAGGCCGGGGAAGCTGCCGGACGGGAAGCCGTTGCCGGTGCCCGCGGTGGTGGCGGTCAGCTCGACCTTCTCGCCCTCGGTGAGGCCGTCGGTGACCTGCACGGTGCTGTCGCCCTCGATGCCGACGGTCACCTGCACCCGCTCGGTGGAGCCGTCCTCGTGCTGCACGGTCGCGGTGCGGGTCGCGCCGGTGCCCTGCAGCGCCGCGGTGGGCACCGACAGGGCGTTCTCGGCGGAGCCGGTGATCACCGAGATGGTGGCGCTCAGCCCGGTGCGCAGCGCGGAGGTGTCGCCGGCGATCTGCAGCGTCGCGCCGTACTGCACGGCGCCGTTGGTGGAGCTGGAGGGCAGCGAGCTGACCGACAGCACGGTGGCGTCGAGCTTGGTGTCGGACTGCGCGTTCAGGGCGACGGTCGCCGTCTGGCCCTTCTTCAGCTTCAGCGAGTCCAGCTCGGAGAAGTTCGCGGTGACCTCCATCCCGGAGGGGTTGGTCAGCACCACGAAGCCGGTCGGGGTGGTGCTCGAACTACCGCTTCCGGTGGCGCTCTTGGCGCTCGTCGAGGAACCGCCGGAGCTGCCGGAACCGCTGGAGCCGGCGCCGGAGACGGTGTCGCCGACCTTGCCGGAGACCGAGGCGACGGTGCCGTCCGTGGTGGCGGTCAGCGTGGTGCCGGCCAGCGCGGTCTTCGCGTTGGTCAGCGTGTTCTGCGCGTTGTCGACCTGCTGCTGGGCCTGGGCGACCTGCGCCTGGTCGACCTTCACGGTGGTCGTGGTGGTCGGCTGCGGGGTGGACGCGGCGGCCGCGCCGGCACCGCCGCGGCCGGACGAGCCTCCGGAGCCGGTGCCGGAGCCGCCCGAACCCGAACCCGAACCGCCCGAGCCGGTGCCGGGGACGGTGGTGGTGACCGTCTCGCCGGCCTCGGCCTTGGTCAGGTTGGCCTCGGCCGCGGTCAGCGCGGACTGCGCCTGGTCGACCTGCTGCTGGGCGGTGGTGGTGTCGACGGTGGCGAGCACCTGGCCCTTCTTCACCGTGTCGCCGACCGCGACCTTCACCGCGGTCAGCCTGCCGCCGGTGACGAAGTCCTGGCCGGCGTCGGAGGGCGAGAACAGCGTGCCCGATCCGGACACGGTGGCCTGGACCGTGCCCTTGGCGACCGTGGCCGTCCGGACCTTCGACCCGGTGGCGGCCTTGCTGGTCCCACTGTCCAGGGTGGTGTACGCCAGCGCGGCCCCGCCCAGCAGGGCCACGCCGAGCGCGGAGTTGACGAGGACGGCACCACGCCGTCGCGGAAGCACCTTCATGGCGCAGAAGCATCGCCCCGGGCTCTTGCGCCCCCCTGTGCGGCACCTGGCAGCGGGCTGGGAGCGTCACTCCGGACGAATCGGCACACACCACCCGGCGGTTGCCCACCGGATGTCCGGCGGGCAACCAGCTCTTGACCGGACTTCCAGAAACCTCCCAGCGAAGTCCCGTCCCCGGTTCACCCGTTCACGGCGGTCAGTCGGTCAGCCTCCCGGCGAAGTGGTCGAGGTAGGCCTGCATGTCGAAGTGCCCGTGCCCGGAGAGCGCGAACACGATCGCCTTCGACTCGCCGGACTCCCGGCAGGCCAGCGCCTCGTCGATCGCCGCCCGCACCGCGTGGGTGGACTCCGGGGCCGGGACGATGCCCTCGGCGCGGGCGAACGCCACCCCGGCCTCGAAGCAGGCGGTCTGCGGCACCGCCACGGCCTCCACCAGGCCGAGCTCCTTGAGGTGGCTGACGATCGGCGACATGCCGTGGTAGCGCAGCCCGCCGGCGTGGATGGCGGGCGGGGTGAAGGCGTGCCCGAGGGTGTGCATCTTCATCAGCGGGGTGCTGCCGGCGGTGTCGCCGAAGTCGTAGTCGTAGCGTCCCCGGGTCAGCGACGGGCAGGACGCCGGCTCCACCGCGACCGCCCGCACCGCCCGGCGGCCCGCCAACTGCTCGCCGAGGAACGGGAAGGCGAGCCCGCCGAAGTTGGAGCCGCCGCCTGCCGCGCCGATCACCACGTCGGGGTAGTCGTCGAGGCGGGCGAACTGGGCGAGCGCCTCCTGCCCGATCACGGTCTGGTGCAGCAGCACGTGGTTGAGCACCGAGCCGAGCGCGTACTTGGCCCGCCCGCCGGAGCGCGCCACCGACTCGACCGCCTCGGAGATCGCCAGCCCGAGGCTGCCGGTGGCCGCCGGGTCGTCGCCGAGCGCGGCCCGCCCGGCGTCGGTCAGCTCGGAGGGGGAGGCGTGCACCCGCGCGCCGTAGGTCTCCATCAGGGCCCGCCGGTAGGGCTTCTGGTCGTGGGAGACCCGGACCATGAAGACCTCGCAGTCCAGTTCCAGGAACGAGCAGGCGAGGCCCAGCGCACTGCCCCACTGCCCGGCGCCGGTCTCGGTGACCAGCCGGGTCACGCCGGCCCGCTTGTTGTAGTACGCCTGCGCGAGCGCGGTGTTGAGCTTGTGCGAGCCGGTCGGGTTGCCGCCTTCGTACTTGAAGTAGATCCGGGCGGGGGTGCCGAGGGCCCGCTCCAGGCGGTCGGCGCGCACCAGCGGGGCGGGCCGCCAGCGGCGGTACAGGTCGAGGACCGGGCCGGGGATGTCGACCTCGCGGGGGCCGCCGAGCTCCTGGGCGGCGAGTTCGGCGGTGAACAGCGGTGCGAGGTCCTCGGCGGTGACCGGCTCACCGGTGCCGGGGTGCAGCATCGGCGGGACCGGCTCGGGCAGGTCCGGAAGGATGTTGTACCAGGTGGTGGGCGTGGGATCGGCGTGCTGCTGGCTCATCCGGGCTCTCCCTGCGGTGCGGTCGCTGCCGCCGGGAGTCCTTCCACGCCGACGGGGCGGACAACCGTGTCGCCCGCCCCGCCTGCCGACGTGTCGTCAGATCTCCTTGCGGAACGCCTCCGCGGCCCCCAGGAACAGGTCGTTGCCCTGGACCTCGCCGATCGAGACGCGGACGCCCTCGCCGGGGAACGGGCGGACCACCACGCCGGCCTCGGCGCAGGCGGCGGCGAAGTCGAGGGTGCGCTCGCCGAGGCGCAGCCAGACGAAGTTGGCCTCGGAGTCGACCACGGTCCAGCCCTGGGCGCGCAGCGCGGCGGTCACCCGGACGCGCTCGGCGACCAGCGCCTCCACCCGCTCCAGCAGGGCGTCCTCGGCGCGCAGCGAGGCGACCGCGGCGTCCTGGGCGAGCTGGCTGACGCCGAACGGGACGGCGGTCTTGCGCAGCGCGCCGGCGACCGGCTCGTGGCCGACGGCGAAGCCGACCCGCAGGCCGGCCAGGCCGTAGGCCTTGGAGAAGGTGCGCAGGACGCAGACGTTGGGGCGGTCGCGGTACAGCTCGATGCCGTCCGGGACGTCCTCGTCGCGGATGAACTCGCGGTAGGCCTCGTCGAGGACGATCAGGATGTGCGCGGGCACGGCGTCCAGGAAGCGGACCAGTTCCTCGCGGTGCAGGGCGGCGCCGGTCGGGTTGTTGGGGTTGCAGACGAAGATCAGCCGGGTCCGGTCGGTGATCGCGGCGAGCATCGCGTCGAGGTCGTGGGCCTCGTCGGCGGTGAGCGGGACGGGCACCGGGGTGGCGCCGGCGATCCGGGTGATGATCGGGTAGGCCTCGAACGAGCGCCAGGCGAAGATCACTTCGTCGCCCTCGCCGGCGGTGGCGAGCACCAGGGACTGGGCGACGCCGACCGAGCCGGTGCCGGTGGCGATGTGCTCGGCGGGGACGCCGAAGCGCTGCGCGAGTTCGGCGGTGAGCCCGCCGACGGCCATGTCCGGGTAGCGGTTGAAGTCGCCGGCGGCGGCGACCGCGGCCTCCAGTACGCCGGGCAGCGGCGGGTAGGGGTTCTCGTTGGAGGACAGCTTGTAGGAGTCCGCGCCGGCGGGCTTTCCGGGCTTGTAGCTGGGAATGCCGTCCAGGCTCGGCCGCAGGCGCGGGCCGTGTTCACGCTGAACCACGGGGTTCTCCGTTTCTCTTTCTCGGCGGTGGTGCCGATCGCTCCCCGGTCGGGTGCCGTGAACGATACCGACCGCCCCTCACCCGTCAGGGTGAGATGCTCGTCCGGGTTACGGGTGCAGATCAGCCATTCTGCCGGGTTCCTTTGGCACATGTCAGAGGTATTGAGGCGGGAAAACCACAGGTATCGAAGGGTGCACCCGGGTCGCAGTCATGGAGAAACGTATCTGCGACGCAGGGTGGCGAACCGGTCACAGAACGCCGCGATGCGCCATACGATCGGTCCGCCATGACAGCAGCAGCCAATCAGAACGGTCGCCGAGCCACCGCCTCACGGCGCCTGGAACGGGCAGGCATCCGGGACGTCGCGGCGGCCGCCGGAGTCTCCATCACCACGGTCTCGGACGCCCTCAACGGGAAGGGCCGCCTCCCCGACGAGACCCGGAGCCGGGTCCGCGAGGTCGCCGAGCGCCTCGGCTACCGACCCTCCGCCGCCGCCCGGACGTTGCGCACCGGCCGGTCCGGCCTGATCGGCCTGACCGTCACCACCTACGGCGAAGAGCCGTTCACCTTCACCGAGTTCGCCTACTTCGCGGAGATGGCGCGGGCCGCCACCAGCGCCGCGCTCGGGCGCGGCTACGCCCTGGTGGTGCTGCCCGCGTCCTCCCGGCACGACGTGTGGAGCAACATCGCGCTGGACGGCACGGTGGTGATCGACCCGCCCGACCAGGACCCGCTGGTCACCGAGCTGTACCGGTCCGGGGTGCCGGTGGTATCCGACGGCAAGCCCGGCAACTGCCCGGTCACCGCCTGGGTGGACAACGACCACGAGGCGGCGGTGCTCGGCATCCTGGAGCACCTGAGCGAGGCCGGCGCCCGCCGGATCGGCCTGCTCACCGGCACCTCCACCGACACCTACACCCGGCTGTCCACCGAGGCGTACCTCGCCTGGTGCGACCGGGTCGGCCAGGAGCCCGTGTACGAGGCGTACCCGGCGCACGACCCGGCCGCCGGGGCGGTCGCCGCCGACCGGCTGCTGGCCCGCCCGGACCGGCCGGACGCGGTGTACGGGCTGTTCGACCCGAACGGCACCGACCTGCTGGCCGCCGCCCGCCGCTACGGCCTGCGGGTGCCGGAGGACCTGCTGCTGGTGTGCTGCTCGGAGTCCGACGTCTACGCCAACACCGAACCGCCGATCACCACCCTGTCGCTGAAACCCCGTCGGATCGGCACCACCGTGGTCAACCTGCTGATCGACGCGATCGAAGGAGTCGACGCGGGGTCGGGCTCGGTGCCCGGGCGGCTGTTCCCGCCGCGCTACCGCACCGCCGGCACGGGCCCGCCGCCCGGCACCCTGATGCCCACCGAGCTGATCGTGCGGGCCTCCTCGCAGCGCCGCAGCCCGCGCACCACCATCAGTCCGCCCCGTCCGCCGGGCGAGGTGTGAGCCCGCGCCGCCCGCGCCCGCCAGTGGTCCGGACCACCCCGGACCGGGGCAGACCGGGCGGCCGACCCGCCGCCCGGCGGGTCAACGGGGAAAACGGATACCGACCAGGTGAGGACGGCGGGAGAGTGCGCTTCCTATGATGGGCGAATGACACCCGAGGACCTCTTCCGCGAACCCGAGCACCCGCACTCGGGCGACCGCTCCCGCCAGGACCTCGACGTGCTCCCGCAAGGCTCCTGGTTCGAGCCGGCCGCACCCTCCGGCTACCAGTACGAGGACACCCACAGCACCTACGGCGGCGCCCACTACCTGGAGCAGCACTGGGCCCCCGCCGGGCAGTTCGGCGACAGCGCGCCCGTGCCCGGGCACTACGCCCCCACCGGGGCGGCCCCGCACGAGGACCCGCCGACCATCGAGCTCGGCCCGCCGATCGAGGTGGCGCCCGTCGTCGAGGTGCACTTCCCGTACCCGCAGCCCGAGCCCGGCGAGGGCCCCGGCCCGCTGTTCGTCATCGGCGACGTGCACGGCTACCTCGACGAACTGCTCGCCGCGCTGCACCAGCAGGGCCTGATCGACGCCGAGGGCCACTGGTCGGCCGGCCGCTCCCGGGTCTGGTTCCTCGGCGACTTCACCGACCGCGGCCCGGACGGCATCGGCGTCATCGACCTGGTGATGCAGCTGGCCGCCGAGGCGGCCGCGGCCGGCGGCTACTGCCGCGCCCTGATGGGCAATCACGAACTGCTGTTCCTGGGCGCCGCCCGGTACGGCGACGAGGCCGTCCAGTCCACCGCCGGCACCGCCTCGTTCCTGGCCGCCTGGCGGCTCAACGGCGGCCAGCAGCACGACCTGGAGCGCCTGCAGCCGCACCACATCAGCTGGCTGTCCCGGCTGCCCGCGATGGCGCTGGAGGACGGCCACCTGCTGCTGCACTCCGACACCACCGCGTACCTGGAGTACGGCGAGACCATCGCCGACGTCAACGACGCCGTGCACGCGCTGCTCGCCGACGAGGGCATCGACGAATGGTGGGACGCCTTCCGCAAGTTCACCAAGCGGTTCGCGTTCCGCGGCCAGGCCGGCACCATGGCCGCGCAGGAGCTGCTCGCCATGTACGGCGGCTACCGGGTGGTGCACGGCCACAGCCCGATCCCGTACCTGACCGGCGAGCACCCGGAGGACGGCACCCCGCCGCACGTGCCCGGCCCGTACATCTACGCCGACGAGCTGGCCATCGCGATGGACGGCGGCGTCACCATGGACGGTCGGCTGCTGGTCGCCCGGCTGCCGCTGAACTGACGCTCTCTTGAACAACTGATCGACGGCGCACGGGAACTGAGCGCACCGAAGTTCCGGAAAGAGCCTGTCGGCGCGCTCCCGCGCACCCCTACCATCGAGGCCTGCGACTTCCGTCCACCTCGCGGAACGGGGTACCAATGAGCCACCCGCCGCGCCTGCTCGCCGAGGACCGCGCCGACTTCGACCGGCTGCTCGACGAAGCCCTGCGCGACCCCGCCGTCCGGCAGGCCCTGGCCGAGCCCGGCGTGCACCTCAACACCGAACAGCTCCGCACCAGGGTCCTCGCGGAGGCCGAGACCGTCGCCGCGCCCGCGGCCGCCGAGTACGCCCACTACCTGGAACTGCGTGCCGCGGCCGCCGAGCAGCGCCCGGACGGCGCGCCACCGGTCGTCGGCGCCGGGCTGCTCCCCGCGCTGACGGTGCTGACGCCGCTGCTGGCCGGGTCCACGGGGCTGATCCTGCTGGTGCTCGGCTGGCTGCTGCGGGTCACCGCGCCCGGCCTGGCGTTCGGGCGCGCCGCCGTCACCGCCGGGCTGCTCGCGCTGGCCGTCGCCGCCGCCGCGCTGCTGATCGGCGGCGCCGGGCTGATCCTCACCGCACGTCGCGGCACCGCCCGGTCCGCCGGCGCGGACCCGTACCAGCAGGCCGAACTGGCCGCGGCCCGGGCCGCCTGGCACACCGCGCTGCGCGACCGCGCCCTGCTGCCCTGGCTGCTCGCCCACCACACCGCCACCCCCGGCACCGGCGTCCCGCGCCCCCGGACCTCCCCGCCCGACCTGCACAGCCCCGGCTACAGCCGGGCCGGGTACGGCAGCCCCGGGTTCACCAGCCCCGGTGCGGACGGCCTGACGGATGATCAGGGACGTCCGCGCCCGGCCGGGTTCACCGGCCCCGGCCACAGCAGCCCGGACTTCACCGGCCCCGGGCCCGAAGGCCTGACCGACGACCGGGGTCGCAAGCGCAGCGACGGCCCCCGTTTCACCAGCCCCGGCCCGGAACACCTCACCGACGCCGACGGCCGGCCCCGCCCCGACGGCCCGCGCTACACCGCACCCGACTTCACCAGCCCCGGCCGCAAAGGCCTGACGGACGAACAGGGCCGCTCACGCCCGACCGGGTTCACCAGCCCGGGCCACCACAGCCCGGACTTCACCAGCCCCGGGCCCGAAGGCCTGACCGACGACCGGGGCCGCAGGCGCACGGACGGTCCCGGCTTCACCAGCCCCGGCCCCGAGCAGCTCACCGACGCCGACGGCCGGCCCCGCCCCGACGGCCCGCGCTACACCGCACCCGACTTCACCAGCCCCGGCCCGGAGGGTCTGACGGACGGCCGCGGCCGCCCCCGCCCGGCCGGCGGCGCATCGGACCCCCGGGCCGACGCCGAGGACCACGACCAGGACGACGACTGACCTGATCAGCCCGCTGATAGACGAGTGGGACCCGGCCCGGGTCGACGCCCTGTGGGTCGACCTGCGGGCGTCGTTGGTCCGGCCGGCCGCGCCGCTCGGGGGTCGGCCCGGTCGACCGCCGACGGGGACGTCTGGGTGACGTGCTGTGGCGTGCTACCCGTCCGCGGACCCGATCGGCCGGGGCCTGACCGCCCTCGTCCAGGCCGACTACCCCGCCGACCGGGTGACCGCCGTCGCCGCCTACGACCACGACGCGCTGACGGCGTACCTGCTCGTCCCCGGCGTCCTGCGCACCTGCACCCCGGCTCGGTGAAGCGCACTGTGGTCGAGAGCAGCCGGTTCAGCAGCGGTGCCCTGGACCCGGCGCAGCGCGCCGCCGTCGCGACCCCGTCCGGGCGGCCCGGCCGACCGGTCACGGACCGGCGGATCGAGCAGGACCTGGCCCTGATCCGGGCGCTCGGCGCCGACGGTCGGATGCCGTACGCGGCGCTCGCCGCCCGCACCGGCCCGCCCGCCGCCACGGTGCGCCGCCGGCTCGCCGAGCTGCGCGAATCGGGCCGGGCGGTGCTGCGCGACTCGCCCCGAGCCACCGGGTACCCGGCGACCCGGTGGGCGCGACGCTCCGGCTGGACGTCCCCCGGACGGGCTGCCGGCCGCCGCCCGCCAACTCGCCCGGGCTGCCGCAGACCCGGATGTGCGCGATCACCGTCGGCCCCGCCGACCTGATCGCCCCCGGCTGCCGGAGCTGGGCCGGATCGAGCCGGGAGCCGGCGCTGCGCTTCCCGGCCGTGCGCGTCCTCGACCGCCACCCGACCCTGCGCGCGCCCAAGCCGGTCGGCCACCGGCTCACCACGGACGGGCCGACGCACCGAGTACGCCCTGGTCACACCCTGACGCCCCGTCAGCCCGTCGCGCGGCCGAGCGCCAGCGCCGCCAGCAGGGCCGCCGCGTCGCCGAGCACGGTGTCGTCGAAGCGGGCCTGCGGGGAGTGGTTGTAGGGGGCGGTGAACGGGTCGGCGTCGGCCGGGCAGGCGCCGAGCACGATGTACGCGGCGGGGACGTGTTCGGCCAGGACGCCGAAGTCCTCCGAGCCGGCCAACGGGCGGGGCATGTCGACGTACCGGTCGCCGCCGAGCAGTCGGCGGACCGTCCGCTCCGCGTACGCGGCCTCGGCCGGGTCGTTGACGGTCACCGGGTAGCCGGGCTCGGCCACCGCCTCGACCTGGCAGCCGTGCGCCTCGCCGATGCCGCGCACCACCCGGACGGCCCGGTCGAGCACCTGCGCCCGGGCGGTGGGGGAGAACGAGCGGACGGTGGCGGCGAATTCGGCCCGGTCGGGAACGACGTTCTCCACCGTGCCCGCGTGGAAGGTGCCGACGGTGAGCACCACCGGGTCGAAGGCGTCGAACTGGCGGGTGACCAGGGTCTGCAGCGCCAGCACCGCCTCGCAGGCCACCGGGACGGGGTCGAGCGCCAAGTGCGGGCTGGAGCCGTGGCCGCCGCGGCCGCGGACCACCACCCGCAGCGTGTCGCTGGCGGCCATGATCGGGCCGGGCCGACCGGCCACGTGCCCGGCGGGCAGCTGCGCGGCGGCGACGTGCAGCGCGTACGCGGCGGCGACCCGCTCCCCGGCGGCGTCCAGCACGCCCTCCTCGATCATCAGGGCGGCCCCGCCCGCGCCCTCCTCCCCCGGCTGGAACATGAACACCACGCTGCCGGCCAACTGTTCGCGCCGCTCGGCGAG
Source organism: Kitasatospora sp. CB02891 (assembly GCF_002803145.1). NCBI lineage: Bacteria > Bacillati > Actinomycetota > Actinomycetes > Kitasatosporales > Streptomycetaceae > Kitasatospora > Kitasatospora sp. CB02891. The sequence continues at coordinate 44,211 of NZ_NNBO01000019.1, forward strand.
CAGCCGGGCCGCGCCGACCAGCGCGGCGGCGTGCAGGTCGTGGCCGCAGGCGTGCATCGCACCGGGCAGCTCGGAGGCGTACGGCAGGCCGGTCTCCTCCTGGACGGGCAGCGCGTCCAGGTCGGCGCGCAGCAGCACGGCCGGGCCGGGGCGGGCGCCGCGCAGCACGGCGGTGACGGAGGACAGCCGCTCGCCGAGGGTGATCTCCAGCGGCAGGCCGTCGAGCGCGGCCAGCAGCCGGGCCCGGGTGCGCGGCAGGTCGAGGCCGATCTCCGGGTGGCGGTGCAGGTCGCGCCGGAGTTCGACCAGGGCGGGCCGGAGCGCGGCGGCGGCGCGGCGCAGGTCTTCGCCGCCTCCGGGGTCTTCGAGGTTTTCGGACGTGGGGAGGTCGGGGTGGACGTCGGCCGACACGGGTGCGCCTCCAGGGTGGACGGGGAGCGGACGGTCTCCGGCATCCTGCCCCGGAACCGCCGCCCGGCCGCCCCCGACGCACGGATCAGCCGCGACCGACGGTCTCCGCGCACGGATCGGCGGGCAGCGCGGCCGTGATCGCCCGAGCCTCGGCGGCGGGCACGACGATGCCTTCGCGCAGCGCGGTGACGATCGCGCCGTTCGTCAACAGGACGATCCGGCGGTCGAGTTCGGCGCTCTCCGGTTCCGGTCGGCCGCCGGCGGCCGGCAGGGCGGCGAGGTGGGCGAGGACCTGGCGCCTGTGGCCCGCGGCGACCCGGTGGGCGGGGCGAAGGCGGCTTCGCCCACCTCCGTCTCCCCGGCACCGATACCGACACCGCCACCGTCCGGGTGGGTCTCCGCGCCGGCCGTCCAGCGGCTCACCCAGCGGGACTGATCTCTCTCAACTTCCTTTCATTCCAAGCCTGTTGAAACTCCCCTGCGCGGGCCGCCCGGCTGTCACAATCGCTTCCATGACGTCACCGATCCGCGCCCTGGCCATCGCGGCCGCGCTGCTCACCGCCGGACTCGCCGTCACCGCCTGCGACTCCGGCAGCCCGGACGGCGGGAAGCGGACGGTGGTGGCCTTCACCTCGGACAGTCCGCTCTCCGGCGAAGCCCTCAAGCAGGCCGCCGAGCAGCTCCGTCACCGCGCCGAACTGCTCGGCTTCAAGGACCCCCGGGTCAGCACCGACGGCGGGACTCTCTCACTCTCCGTCGCCGGCGCCGTCGACAACCGCACCGAGGCCCTCACCCACCAGGTCGTCCTGGAGTTCCGCCCCGTCCTCGCCACCGCACCGCCCGCCGACAGCAGCACCGCGCCGTCGAGCGCCGTCCCGCTCCCGCTGCGCCCGCAGTTCCAGGCCCTGGACTGCACCGCCCCGCCGCACCCCGCCGATCCGAGCACCGCGACCGTCGCCTGCAGCACGGCCACCGCTCAGGAACCGGCCCTGAAGCTCGCCCTCGGCCCGGTCGCCATCAAGGGCGCCGACATCGCCAAGAGCACCGCCGTCTTCGACGACCGCAGCGCCAAGTGGGGGATCGACCTCACCTTCACCGCCGCCGGCGCGACCGACCTCACCACCCTCACCACCGCCCTGGTCACCCAGTCCGACCCGGCCAACCAATTCGCCATCGTCATCGACGGCGCCGTCGCCTCCCACCCCGCCGTCATGCAGCCCATCACCGGCGGCCAGGCCCTCATCACCGGCTCCTTCACCCACGACCAGGCCCAGACCCTCGCCGCCCAACTCGCCACCCCCGCCCTCCCCGCAGGCCTCCACCCCGCCACCCCCTGACGGCGAACCACCCTCAGGGACAGATCAGGCTCACGGTCGGAAAGTACGTCCGGTAACGGGTGGCATCCCGAGTGAGCAGCCGATGGCCCCGGACGGCCGCGTGCGCACCGATGTAGAAGTCGGGCAACGGAGCGGTCTTCTGCCCACCGCGCCGCCGGTACTGCAGGAACGCCTTGCCGGCCAGGAAGCCCGCCTCGTAGGGCAGCGGCTCACGGCCGAACGCCTCGGCCGGCAGCGCCTCGTCGAGCTCCTCGATCGCGGAGAAGGCTGCCGAGACCTCCGCGTACACGATGGGGTTGATCACCACCGGACCTTCGTCCTGCACCCGGGCGAGCTCGGACTCGGACCAGTCCGCCCAGGTCTGGTCGTCCGTCATCAGATCCAGCAGCACGCACGAATCCACCAGCGTCACCGGCCGGCTCCGCTCACGACCGACCAGCGTCAGTCGACTACTCACCACGCAGCAGCTCCATGATCTGGTCGGTGGACATCCCGCCGTCGGCGGTCCCCCTCATGCGCCGGGCCACTCGTTGCCCCCGCGTTCCGCCCTCCGCCCGGCGCACTATGCGCAGGACGCCGCCCTCCTCGATGACGTCCACCTCGTCCCCGGGATGGAGACCGCACTTCTCCCGGAGCTCCGCCGGGATGGTGACCTGCCCCTTGCTGTTCAGCCGCATCGCGCGCTCCCGCATATCCCGTATTACGCCTACCACGTAATACTAGCCCTCTCCGGGGAGCGCCGCCCCGAGGTTGGTCGGGGCGGCGCCGGCGCGTGGGGTGTCAGTCGGTGAGCGGGAGGTAGACCCGGTTGCCGTGGGCGGCGAACTCGGCGGACTTCTCGGCCATGCCGGCCTGGACGGTGTCGTCGAGGTCGGTGCCGTGTTCGTCGCGGATCTGGCGGCTGATCTTCATCGAGCAGAACTTCGGGCCGCACATGGAGCAGAAGTGCGCGGTCTTGGCGGGTTCGGCGGGGAGGGTCTCGTCGTGGAAGGCGCGGGCGGTCTCCGGGTCGAGGGCCAGGTTGAACTGGTCCTCCCAGCGGAACTCGAAGCGGGCGTCGGAGAGGGCGTCGTCCCAGGCCTGGGCGCCGGGGTGGCCCTTGGCGAGGTCGGCGGCGTGGGCGGCGATCTTGTAGGTGATGACGCCGGTCTTGACGTCGTCGCGGTTGGGCAGGCCCAGGTGTTCCTTGGGGGTGACGTAGCAGAGCATCGCGGTGCCCCACCAGGCGATCATCGCGGCGCCGATGCCGGAGGTGATGTGGTCGTAGCCGGGGGCGACGTCGGTGGTGAGCGGGCCGAGCGTGTAGAACGGGGCCTCGTCGCAGATCTCCTGCTGGAGTTCCATGTTCTCGCGGATCTTGTGCATCGGGACGTGCCCGGGGCCCTCGATCATCACCTGGACGTCCTTGGCCCGGGCGATCCGGCCGAGCTCGCCGAGGGTGGTGAGTTCGGCGAACTGCGCCTCGTCGTTGGCGTCGGCGATGGAGCCGGGGCGCAGGCCGTCACCGAGCGAGAAGGTGACGTCGTAGGCGCGCAGCAGGTCGCAGAGTTCCTCGAAGTGGGTGTAGAGGAAGTTCTCCTGATGGTGCGCCAGGCACCAGGCGGCCATGATGGAGCCGCCGCGCGAGACGATGCCGGTCTTGCGGCGGGCGGTGAGCGGCACGTACCGCAGCAGCACGCCGGCGTGCACCGTCATGTAGTCGACGCCCTGCTCGCACTGTTCGAGGACGGTGTCCCGGTAGACCTCCCAGCTGAGGTCCTCGGCCCGGCCGTCGACCTTCTCCAGCGCCTGGTAGAGCGGGACGGTGCCGATCGGGACGGGGGAGTTGCGCAGGATCCACTCGCGGGTGGTGTGGATGTTGCGGCCGGTGGAGAGGTCCATGACGGTGTCGGCGCCCCAGCGGGTGGCCCAGGTCATCTTCTCCACCTCCTCCTCGATGGAGGACGTGACGGCGGAGTTGCCGATGTTGGCGTTGATCTTCACCAGGAAGTCGGTGCCGATGACGGCCGGTTCGCTCTCGGGGTGGTTGACGTTGACCGGGATGACGGCCCGCCCGCGCGCCACCTGCTCGCGCACGAACTCCGGCTCCAGGCCTTCCCGGAGCGCCACGAACTCCATCTCCGGGGTGATCAACCCGCGCTTGGCATAGCCGAGTTGGGTGACGGCGACGCCGTCCCTGGCGCGCAGCGGGCGGCGCGGGCGGCCGGGGAAGACGGCGTCCAGGTTGCGCAGGTCGCCGCCGCGCGGCGCGGTGTGCTTGATGCCGTCGTCCTCGGGCCGGGCCTCCCGGCCGTCGTACTCCTCGACGTCGCCGCGTTGGCGGATCCAGGCGTCGCGGAGGGCGGGCAGTCCGCGTCGGACGTCGGTGGGCAGGTCGGGGTCGGTGTACGGGCCGGAGGTGTCGTACAGCGGGACGGTCCGGCCGTCGGTCAGGTGGACCTCGCGGTAGGGGACCCGCAGGTCGGGGCGGCTGCCCTGACGGTAGGCCTTGCGCCAGGCCGGGGTGGGGTACCCCTCGGCGGACGGCCGGGCAGACGTGTGCTCAGAAAATTCGGTCATCGGACCTTCAACTCCCTACGCCGGCATTACCCGGTCAGGTTCCTGCGGTCGGCGCAGCAGGTGGTACGCGGGCCGCGTACCGTCAGCGCCCTCTCAGCCCGGTGCTCCGAGCTCCCGTTCCGCGCAGGCGTGGCCGCCTGCGTTCGGTTCCTCACCGTAAGGCACGATGCGACGCCGGTCCAGGGCGCACCGCTCGGCCCCGCCCGCCCGCCGGCGGCAACTCCCGCGCGCGATCGTGCTGTTCACGCCCCGTTCGAAGTGGGAGAATCGTCCAGGTGATCGGACTGATGGGACGGGTGACGGGGCGGATCGGCGCAGGCCTGGTCGGCGAGGTGATGGTGCACATCCCGGAGCGGCTGGGCACCGAGGCGTTCCTGGCGTACCGCGCCACGCCGGGCGAGTCGTTGGAGCCGGGCGCCATGGTGGTCGTGGTCGAATACCAGCCACCGCGCACGGTCTACGTCGAGCCGCTCTGATCGCCTGTCAGAACGATTCCGCTCACCCCCCGCGACCGTTTCGGGACAGTGCGAGTTCCCCTCCGCCCACCCCTTCCCCCGTGATCCGGAACGGCGGAGAATGCGGCTGCCGCCGGTTTCCGCGCCAGATCTGCACAACCCAAGCGCAGCACGGGACCGGCGCGCTCTGAAGGGGGAGATTGCCGATGCTGATCGGCATCGCAGGAAGCGCCGTCGGAGGCGTCGTTCTTCTGATCGTCCTGTTCAAGCTCATGTGGCGGGTCGCCGAGCCCAACGAGGCGTTGGTGATCTCGGGTTCCAAGCACGGCGAGGGCCTCGGCTTCCGCGTGGTGACCGGGCGGGGCACCTTCGTGGTGCCGGGCGTCCAGGCGGTCCGCCGGCTCTCGCTCGACCTGAACGAGGCCGCGCTCGACGTGGAGTGTGTGACGTCGCAGGGAATTCCCGTGCACGTCAAGGGGGTTGTGATCTTCAAGGTGGGCGACGACAACGCGTCGATCGCCAACGCAGCCCGGCGTTTCCTGGACCAGCAGAAGATGATGGGCCAGCGGGTGCACAACGTGTTCGCCGGCCACCTGCGGTCCATCGTCGGCGGGCTGACGGTCGAGGACATGATCCGCGACCGCGAGCGGCTCACCGGTGAGACCCGCTCCGCCTCGGGCATCGAGATGGAGAAGCTCGGTCTGATCATCGACTCGCTGCAGATCCAGGAGATCCTGGACCCGACCGGCTACATCACCAACCTGGCCGCGCCGCACGCCGCTGCCGTCCAGCGCGACGCCCGCATCGCCGCCGCCGAGGCGGACCGCCGGGCCACCGAGGCCGAGCAGGAGGCGTTCGCCCGCAAGGCCGAGGCCACCCGCAACTCCGGCATCCAGCAGGCCGGTTACCAGGCCGAGATGGACACCGCCGCGGCCCGGGCGCTGCAAGCCGGCCCGCTCGCGCAGGCCGCCGCCCGGCAGGAGGTCGTGGTCCAGGAGACCAAGGTCGCCGAGCTGGAGGCGCACCGCAAGGAGCAGCAGCTCCAGGCGGACGTCCGCAAGCCCGCGGACGCCCGCGCGTACGAGACCCGCACCAAGGCCGAGGCCGACCGCGACGCCCGGATCTCCGCCGCCGAGGCGCTGTCCCGGGAGACCGACCTGAAGACCGCCGCCGAGGCGAACCGGGTCAAGGTCGCCGCCGCCGCCGAGGCCGAGGCCACCCGGGCCCGCGGTCTGGCCGCGGCCGAGGCCACCCGGGCCACCGGTGAGGCGCAGGCCGCCGCCGAGGCCGCCAAGGGCCTGGCCGAGGCCGAGGCGTCCCGGGCGAAGGGTCTCGCCGAGGCCGAGGCCACCCGGGCGCAGGGCCTGGCCGAGGCCGAGGGCATCAAGGCCCGCGCCGCGGCGCTGGCCGAGAACCAGGAGGCGGTGGTCGCCCAGCAGCTCGCCGAGAACTGGCCGGCGATCGTCCGGGCCGGCGCGGACGCGTTCGGCAACGTCGAGCACATGGTGCTGCTGAACGGCGCCGAGGGCATGTCCGAGATGTTCGCCAAGGCGCTCACCATGGGCGGCACCGGCCTCGGCCTGGCCCGCCAGCTGCTCACCGCGATGTCCCCGTCCGCCGCAGACGCCGGGAACGGCGAGAACACCGCGGCCGCCAAGGCCGCCGCCACTCCGGCGCAGGTCATCCCGATCCAGGCCGACGCCGAGTAACTCCCGGCCGGGACAGGCACGTTCCGCCCGGGCGAGGGAACCCCCTCCCCAGGCGGACCCGTGTCCGCCTCCGCACATCTCAGCCGCGGGTGAGTACCCGTACTCACGCCCCCGGGCCGGCTCCGCGCCAGCATCGAGCCATGGACCTCCTGCCTCGCATCGGGATCACCGCGACCGGCTCGTGCCTGCCCCGACAGACCGTCACCTCCGGCCAGTTGCAGGACGAAGTGGCCGCCGGCGCCCGGCTTCCGCTGCCCGACGGCATGTTCGAGAAGGCGACCGGCATCCGCACCCGGCGCTTCGCCCGCGACGACGAGCACCCCTCCACGCTGGCGCTGGGCGCGGCCCGCCGGGCGCTCGCGGCGCGCGGGATCGGGCCCGAGGACGTCGACCTGCTGCTGTTCGCGTCCGCCTCGCGGGACGTCTGCGAGCCCGCCACCGCGCACCTGGTGCAGGCCGAACTCGGCTCCCGCGCGCACGCGTTCGACCTGTCCAACGCGTGCAACAGCTTCCTGAACGGCATCGACGCCGCCCGCGCGATGATCCTGGCCGGGCGGGCCCGGCGGGCGCTGGTGGTGACGGGGGAGACGCCGAGCCGGGCGATGCGCCGCGACCCGTCCGGCCTGGCCGAGTTCCGGGAGGGCTTCGCGGGCTACACCTTCGGCGACGGCGGGGCGGCCGTGGTGGTGGAGCGGGTGGAGCGCGGCGGCATCCTCGACGTCGAGGCCGAGACGGCGTCCGAGCACTGGGAGGTCGGCGGCATCCCGGGCGGCGGCTCGCGGCACCCGCGCGGCGACGAGTGGAGCTACTTCCGCGGCGGCGGCAAGGAGTTGCGCGGGGTGTTCGAGCGGATCGGCGCGGACATCCTGACCCGGGTGGCGACCCGCACCGGCTTCGGCTGGGACGCCTACGCCCGGGTGCTGGTGCACCAGGTCACGCTGCCGTACCTGGAGCGGTTCGTCGAGCTGACGGGGGCGCCCGCCGACAAGCTGGTGGTCACCGTGCCCGAGCTCGGCAACCTGGCCTCCGCCACCATCGGCGTCCAACTCGACCGGATCACAGATGAGTTGGAGCAGGGTGAGCGGGTCCTGATGGTCGGTCTGGGCGGCGGCGTCAGCCTGATGACGATGGTGTGGGAGAAGTCGTGACGGCCCTGTGGGTGCTCGTCCCGGCCTATCAGGAGGCGGCCAGGATCGGCGGCGCCCTGCGTGCCCTGGCCGGCCAGCGCGACCTGGACTTCACCCTGCTGGTGGTCGACAACGGCTCCACCGACGACACCTGCGCGCAGGTGCGGGCGTTCGCCGAGCAGGCCCCGTTCCCGGTGCGGCTGCTGGTCGAACCGGACAAGGGCGTGGGCTGCGCCGTGGACACCGGCTTCCGGCACGCCATCGCGAACGGCGCCACCCTGCTGGCCCGCACCGACGCCGACTGCCTGCCCGAACCGGGCTGGACGGCCGCCGCCCGCGCCGGGATGCTCGCCTGCGGCGGCCTGGTCTGCGGCAAGGTCACCGCCCGCCGCGACGAACACGGCCCGCTGGGCCGCGGCACCTTCCGCGTCCTGGTCGGCATCGGCGCGTTCTTCGGCCGGATCCGCCCCGCGCACCGCCGCCGGCACGGCTACCTGACGCCCTACCGGATGCACGCCGGCAACAACATGGCCGTCACCGCCGAGCTCTACCTGGCCTCCGGCGGCATGCCCCGGCGGCCCTCCCCCACCGACCGCGCCTTCATCAACCGGGTCCGTCGGATCAGCACCGCGATCGTGCACCGCCCCGACATGGTGGTCCAGAACTCCACCCGCCGGATCCGCGCCTACGGCCTGCGCGGCACCGCCCGCTGGTACCTGGAGCGCGGCGCCGGCCACCGCTCGGTCGACGTCCGCTGAACCCCTACCGCCCGAGGAGTCCCCGTGCTCGACCAGCTCGACCGCACCCTGCGGGACGCCGGCTCCCGCCCGGCCCTGCTCGGCGCCACCCGCGGCGGCGCCCCGCGCGTCCTCGCCCGGTGCGCCCAACTGACCGACCTGGCAGACCGGTTGGCCGCCGCACTGCACCACCGGCACGGCCTGCGGCCGGGCGACACCCTCGGCGTCGCGGTCCGGCCGGGGCCGCGGGCGCTCGCCGTGCTGCTCGCCGCGCACCGGCTCGGGCTGCGCGTCGCCGTCCTCGACCCGGGCGCCGGGCCCGACGTGCTGCGTTCCCGGCTCGCCCTCGCCCCGCCCGCGCTGATCCTGGCCGACGCCGCCGCGCAGGCCGTCGCCGGCTGGGCCCGGCCGCTGGCCCGCCGGGCCCGACTGGAACTGCCGCCGCTGCACACCCTCGCCCCCGTGGCCACCGTCGGCCCCCGCCTCCCGGGCTGCGCCCGCGCCCTCGGCGACCACCCCGGACAGCCCCCGGCCCCGTACGACGGGGACGGCGACGCGGTGATCGTCTTCACCTCCGGCACCACCTCCGCCCCGCGCGCCGTGGTCCACACCCGGGCCTCGCTCGCCGCCGGGATGCGCGCCGTGGACGCCCTGGTGCAGCCCCGGCCCGGGCGCACCGTGCTCGGCGACACCACCTTCGTGCTGATCCCGGCCCTCGCCGCGGGCGCCGTCGTCGCCCTCCCGGCCCGCCGCGCCCACACCCTGCAACGCCAGATCGACCGCCTCGCCCCCGACGAGACCTACCTGACGCCCCCTCGGCTGCGGCCCCTCACCCACCTGACCGGCCGGGTCTGGACCGGCTCCGCCCCGGCCCCCGCCGCCCTGCTGCGCCGCGCCAAGGACGCGGGCGCCACCGAGGCGTGGAGCGTGTACGCGCTCACCGAGCTCTTCCCCGCCGCAGCCGTCGAGGAGCGCGACAAGAGCGCCCACCGGGGCCCCGGCGACCTGCTCGGCCAGCCCCTGCCGGGCGTGCGCACCCGGCTCGCCGACGACGGCGAACTGCTGCTCGCCGCCCCCGCCGCCCGCGACCGCTACCTCGGCGAACAGCCCGACCCGTGGGTCCGCACCGGCGACCGCGCCCGACTCGACCCGGACGGGCGGATCGTGCTGGCCGGACGGCTCAAGGACATGGTGCTGCGCCGCGCCGAGAACATCTACCCCGGCCTGTACGAGCCCTCGCTGCACCTCCAGGACGTCGAACTCGCCGTCCTGGTCGGCGTCCCCGCACCCGACGGCGACGAACGCCTGGTCGCCCTGGTGCAGCCCCGCCCCGGCGCCGACCCGCACCGCCTGCGCGCCGCCCTGCGCGAGCCGCTGGCCCGGATGGGCTCCGCCCGCCCCGACGCCCTGCTGTTCGGGACCGTCCCGCTGGCCGGCCGCTCCCGCAAGCCCGACCGGCCGGCCGCCGCCCGCCGGTGCGCCGAACGGCTCGCCACCGGCCCTGCGGGGCCGGTGTGCTGACCGCCCGCGCCGCCGACCGCGCGGTCTACCTGCGCAGCCACCCCGTGCTGTTCGCACTGCTCGCGGCCACCCGCCGCCGCCCGGTGCTGCGGCTGGGCCGGACGGTGCTGGTCCACCACCCGGAGCCGTACCGGGAGATCCTCACCCGGGTGCCGCTGGACCGGACCGCCGAGCACACCACCGGCGGCACCGCGGCCCGGCTCACCGGCGGCGGGCTGCTGTTCGACCAGAGCGGCTCCGAACACCGCGGCTCCCGCCGGGAGTTGGCCGCCCTGCTCGGGTCCGACGGGATCGCCGCGCTGCGCCCGCACTGGCAGCGGGCCCTCGACCGGCTGGAGTCCGAGCTGGCCGACGGCCCGGTCGACCTGGTCCCGGCGGTCCGCCTGCTGGCCGGCGCCACCGCCGTCGCCCTCACCGGCTCCACCGCCGACCCGGTCGCCCTGGCCGTCGCGGCCGAGCGGGCCGCCGCCGCCACCGCCCGCACCCACCTGCCCGCGCTGCTGCCCCGCCCGGGAGCCGAACGCCGGGCCCGCCGGGCCGCCGGGCGGCTGACCGCGCTGCTGCCCGACCCACGGGACGCGATGCTCGCCGTCGCCGCCGTCAACACCACCCTGGCCGCGCTGCCCCGCGCCGCCGCCTGGTGCGCCCGCGCCGGGCTCTGGGAGCAGGCCCGCACCGACGCCCCGGCGCTGGCCGTCGAACTGCTCCGGCTGACCGCCGCCTCCCCGGTGCTGCCCCGGGCGGCCGCCGTCGACGCCACCGTCCTCGGCCACCGCCTCCGCCGCGGCGACCGCCTGCTGCTGGTCGCCCGGCACGCCGCCGAAGCGCACCGCGACACCCCGGCCGGCGACGCCGCGCTCGCCGCCCGGGCCCCGTTCGGCCTCGGCCGCCACGCCTGCCCGGGCGCCGCCCTGGCCCGCGCCCAACTCGCCGACCTGCTCGCCGTCCTGGCCCCGCACCGCCCCCGGGTGCTGCGCACCGTCGCGCACTCCCGCAGCGCCCTGCCGTCCTACCGCCGCTGCCTGCTCGCCCGCCGACCCGGAGCCGCCCCGTGCCCCCGCTCACCCTCGCCCTGACCGGCGCCACCGGCTTCTGCGGCGGCCACCTGGCCGCCCTCGCCGCCGCCCGGGGCCATCACGTGCTGGCCCTCGGCCGCCGCCCGGCCCGCCACGGCGCCCACCTGCCCTGGGACGCCGCCGCCGACGCCCCGGACCTGTCCGCGGCCGACGCGGTGATCCACTGCGCGGCCGCCGTCGGCGACCACCCGCCGGGCTCCCCGCAGGAACGGCTCCAGCACGCCGTCAACGTGGAAGCCACGGCCCGCCTGCTCGCGGCGGCCGGCGACCGCCCGTTCGTGTTCGTCAGCAGCGCCAGCGTCTACGACCCGCGCCCGGAGCGGTCGTCGGTGACCGAGCGGCACCCGACCGCCGGCGGCCACCTGAACGCGTACGGGCGGACGAAGGCGGAGGCGGACCGGCTCGCCCTCGCCGCGGGCGCCGTGGTGCTGCGCCCGCGCGCGGTGTACGGCCCGGGCGATCCGCACCTGGCGCCCCGGCTGCTGGCCTCGGTGCGCGCCGGGGTGCTGGCGCTGCCCGGCCCGGACGTGCCGCTCAGCCTGACGGCGGTGGAGAACCTGGCGGCGGCCTGCCTGGCGGCGCTCGACTGGCCGCCCGGCGCGTACAACATCGCCGACGCCGCCCCGTACCGCCGCGACGACGCCCTGCGCCGGGTGCTGGCGGCCCACCGGGTGCGCGCCCGGCTGCTCCACGTCCCGCACCGGCTGGCCGGATTGGCGGTCGGCCGACGGGACGGGGTGACCAGGTACGCGCTGGACCAGCTGGCCCGGCCGGTGGTCCTGGACACCACGAAGTCCCGGCTCCAGGGGTTCACCCCGGACCGGGACCTCGGTCACCACCTCGCCCACCTGGCCGGGCAACTGCCCGGCCGGGCCTAGCTCTTGGTGGCCTTCTTGATGAGGATCACCACCGCGGCGGCGATGCCGACCAGCACCAGGACGTTGACCGCGAAGCCGATCGCTCCCAGCACTGCGCCGACAAGGGTCCAGAAGACCTTCCAGGCGATCACCAGCAGGACGATCGGGACGACGATGTTGCGCACCCAGGAGGGCAGCGACTTCCAGAACTCGGCCATGTCCGTACCTTCTCCCCTCGGGGTCGGTGCCGGTGGTTCCGGCTGCGTTCCCGCTCCCTCGATCTCGACACTTCGATCGTAGGTCGGCCGGACGGGTGAATCGAGGTTTCGCGGCCCGGAGAGAACCCGGAGATCCGTCCCTGAGCCCCCGCCCGGGGGAACCCTCAGAGCCGGGTCACACCGGCCAGCCCTCCCCCCGCCAGGCGGCGTCCCAGAACATCCACTCGTACCGCGAGGTGGTGGTGAAGTGCTCGACCACGCGCCGCCGTTCGGCCGCCGAGAGGTCCTCGCCGATCCGGTCGGTGAGGTCCAGGACGCGGCGCACCACGGCCTGGAACTCCTCCCCGCCGTAGGCGGCGATCCACTTGGCGTACAGCGGCTCGGGGGAGGAGCGGCGCAGCAGTTCCTCGCCGACCCGGGCGTAGATCCAGTAGCAGGGCAGGACCGCGCCGAGCGCCTCCGCGAACGAGCCGCCGTAGACGGTGGCCAGCAGGTAGCTGGTGTAGGCGCGGGTGGTGGGGAGCACTGGTTCGGCGGCGGCCGCGGCGCCGTCCTCGCCGAAGGCGTGCAGGAAGTCGGCGTGCATCTCCTGCTCGGCGGCGATGGCGCCGACCGCGTCGTTGGCGAAGGCCAGCACCTCGTCCTCGCCGGGGGCCTTGGCGGCGCACACCGCCAGCGCCCGGGCGTAGTCGCGCAGGTAGTGCGAGTCCTGGACGACGAAGTGGCGGAACGCGGCGCGCGGCAGGGTGCCGTCGGTCAGGCCGGCCAGGAACGGGTGGTCGAGGATCCGGCCGTAGATCGGCTCGATCGCCGTCCACAGTTCGTCGGTGAGTTTCACAGGCTGCTCCCGTGCTGTCGATGGGGTTGCGGTCGCCGCGGCACGGTCAGTCCTCCGGCGGGGAGAACACCACCAGGACCCGGAGTTCCTCGGTGATGTGGTGGAAGCGGTGCTCCGTCCCGGCGGGGACGAACACCACGCTGCCGCGGGCGACGGTGGCGGTCTCCCGGCCGACGGTCAGCTCGGCCCGGCCGCTGACCACCAGGTAGATCTCGTCCTGGGCGTGCGGGGTCTGCGGGTCGGTCTCGCCGGGGGACAGCGCGTACAGGCCGGCGGACATCGTCGGCTGCTTCAGGAAACGCAGGTACGCGCCGTCGCCGGCGGCGCGTTCGGCGTCGAGTTCGTCCAGCCGGAACAGCTTCATCGGGGCACGGCTCCTCTCCCGGTCCGGGCCCATTCAACAACACTCCATCACACGGTCGTTCACGGGAGCTTCCGCACGGCGGGCGGTCCTGTCACCATCCGCAGCATGAAGAATTTCGTGATCAAAACGCTCATCAACGCGGTGGCGATCTGGATCGCCGCCTGGATCGTCAACGGGATCACGCTGGAAGGGGGCGACTGGCAGCACAAGGCGATCACCGTGCTCGCGGTGGCGCTCGTCTTCGGTGTGGTCAACTTCGCCATCAAGCCGCTGGTGAAGCTGTTCTCGCTGCCGCTGTTCATCCTCACGCTGGGCCTGGTCACCTTCGTGATCAACGCCCTGATGCTCTGGCTGACCTCCTGGGCGTCGGACAAGCTGAGCCTGGACTTCCACGTGCAGGGCTTCTGGGCGGCGCTGCTCGGCGCGCTGATCATCAGCGTGGTCTCCTGGGGCCTGCACCTGGCCTTCGGCGACGACGACTGACCGGCCCGTGCCCCGGTCCGCGCGGCCGACCGGCCACCGGACAGCTCCCCGCAGCTGTCCGACGGCCGGTCACGCCGCAGGGGCCGCGAACCGGGCCCGCGGGCTCAACCCGCGTTCTCGTGCCCGGTGGTGGACAGGATGTCGGCCAACTCCTGGTCGAGGTCGCCGGTCGCGACCTCCTGGCCCATCGGCACCACCGCGTCGGTGCGGGCGAGGAAGGCCAGCAGCGGCGGGGCGGCGGCGCGCACCCGGGCGTCGCCCTCGGGGGAGCGCAGCACCAGGTCGACCTCGGACAGGTCCTCGCCGAGCGGCTGGAGGTGGACGTCGCCCTCGCCGCTGGCCCGGCTGAGCCCGTCGACCAGCAGTTCGCGCGCGAAGACCCAGGTGACCGGTTCGTCGCCGGGCAGGTGGAAGGTGAAGCGGACGGCGAACGGGTCGCCGCCGTCGTAGTCCAGGTCGACCACGACGCGGAAGGAGAGCTCGCTCGACACCACGAGGTGCATCGCCATGTGGGCTCGGACCGTGTTGTGCATGCGCCAGTACCTCTCGTTCTGCCCGCCCGTGTACGCCGAGGGTCGAGCGGTGGGGTCGGGCATCTGTCGGTTCGCTGTCGGTTCTCTGTCGGTTCTCTGTCCCCAATTCCCCGTTCGGACCTCATCGTCCAGGTTTGACGGCGATGTGGACAAGGCGTGCTTTTTCAAATGGTGAACGAACGCACCGGCGGAATCAGCCCACGAACGCGGGGAACATCGCCCCCACCAGGCGGCGCAGCCGGACCGCCGCCGGGCCGAGCCGGTCGCCCTGTTCGACGGGCAGTGATATCGCCACCGTGGCGACCACCGAGCCGACGGTGATCGGCACCGCCGCGCAGACCGCGCCGAGCGCGTACTCCTGCCGCTCCAGCACCGGCACGGTGGGCCGGACGGCGTCGAGCCGGCGCAGCACCGCGCGCCGGTCGCCGACGGTGGACGGGGTGAGCGCGGCCGGCCGGTGCCGGGAGAGGTGGTCTAGCCGTTCCTCGGTGCCGAGTTGGGACAGCAGGCAGAGTCCGACGGCGTGCGCGTGCGCGGTGCTGCGGAAGTCCGCCCACTCCTCCACCGCCGGCTGCGCGGGGCCGGAGAAGACCTCCACCATCCGCACCTCGCCGTCCTCGTAGACCGCGTGGTAGACGGCGGCGCCGAGTTCGTCGCGCAGCCGCGCCAGCCGTCCGCGCAGGTCGGTGCACTCGGACTGCCGGGTGTCGGCGCGGCAGATCCCGTCCACCGAGGCGCCGAAGTAGAACCGGCCGTCGTCGCGCCGCAGGTAGCCCTCGTGGGTGAGGGTGCGCAGCAGGTGGTAGGTGGTGCCGAGGGGGAGTCCGGCGGAGCGGGCCAGCTGTTTGGCGGTGGCGCCGTGGATGTGGGAGCCGACCGCTTCGAGCAGTCGCAGGGCGCGCTGCACCGAGCCGATCAAGGTGGGCGCACGTATGTCGTCGGCGGGCGGCGCGGCGGGTTCCCCGGTCCGGTGCATGGTCATCCCCATCCCCGGGCGCTGAGGGGCATCCGGAGACGTCCGCTCCGAATCCGCCCGGCAGTCGGTCATTGCAGCACAGGGCGGACCTCCCCGCAATCATTGTGGCGACCTCGCTCGGCGATTCACCTTCGCTCCGAAGGCGCAAGCGCCCGGACGGCTCGACCATGAAGGACGGCATCGCGCCCGGTGAGTGAATCCAAGACCCACGGCCGGAGTCTCCGTCGCCGCCCCGGGACACACCCGGGCATGCCGCCGCACCCTGACGGCGGAACGGATTCCTCCGATTCGCTCCGCTGTGCGGGTTTCGCGGTCACCGGCGCGCGGCAGACTCCCGCACAACGCTCGCGCCCCGGAGGTGGCAGCCATGTCGGGCCCGGTCCGTCCTGTCGTCAAGCGCACCGCCCGCGCGATCCTGCTGGAGTTCGATCCGGCCGCCCCGCACTCCCCCGCCTCGCTGGTACTGATCCGCCGGGTCCGCCCGGGCTCCCCGCACCCGTACTGGATCACCCCCGGCGGCGGCGTCGAACCCACCGACCCGACCGTGGTCGCCGCCCTGCACCGCGAGGTGGACGAGGAGCTCGGCGGGAAGATCACCGACGTGGTGCCGGCCTTCGTCGACACCGTCGCGCACTCCCACCACGACGACGGCACGCCCGCCCACCCGCACGGCGTCAAGGTGCAGCACTTCTTCGTCTGCCGGCTCGCCGACGCCGACCCGGACCGCCGGCACGGCCCCGAGGTGGAGCACCCCAACGGCGAGTACACGATCGTCCGGGTGCCGTTCACCCGCGAGGGCGTCACCTCGGTCAACGTGGTCCCGCCCAGCCTCCGCGCCTACCTCGCCGCCAACATCGAGGGCATCCGCGCCCTGCTCGCCGAGGACCTCGGCTGAGCCAGGGCGCCGGGGCCCGTCTCACACCGGCTGGTCGTACCGGACGGACCCGGCCGGCATCCCGCAGCGCCGCAGCGCCGCCGCCCCGGCCCGCACCATCGCCGCCGGGCCGCTCAGGCAGGCCGTGTACCCGTGCCACGGGGCGTACCGGGCCACCACCTCCGGCAGCTGTCCGGACAGCGCCCCGCCCGAGCCGCCGTCCTCCTCCGACAGCACCGGCCGGACCGTCAACCAGGGGTTCCGCTCGGCGAGTTGGCGCAGCTCGGCGAGCCGGTACAGTCCGGCGGCCCGGCGCGCGCCGTAGAACACCTCCACCCGACGGCCCGCCGCCCCGTGCGCGGCGACCTCCTCCACCAGCGCGACGACCGGCCCGATGCCGGTGCCGCCGCCCAGGCAGAGCAGGTTCTCCCCCGCCGCGTGGTCCACCGTCATGCCGCCCTCGGCCGCGCCCAGCCGCAGCACGTCGCCCGGCCGGGCCCGGTGCACCAGCGCGTTGCTCACCCAGCCCGCCGGCACCGCCTTGACGTGCAGCGTCAGCAGCCCGTCCGGCCGCGGCGCCGACCCGAACGAGTAGGGCCGCCACACCCGCGGCCACCACGGCGTCTCCACCGCCGCCCACTGCCCGGCCCGGAACGGGTACGCCTGGTCCGGACGGAGCGTCAGCACCGCGGTGTCCTCGGCCGCCTGCCGGTGCGCCACCACCTCGGCCTGCCACCACGCCGGGGTCGAGCGCGCCTCGTCCAGCCCCTCGACCAGCAGCCGCGACACCAGCGCCAGCAGCCGCCGGCAGGCCGCCTCGGCCCGCTCGTCCCACACCGCGCCGCCGAACCGGGCCAGCGCCTGCACCAGGCACTCCTCGGCGGAGGCGTAGTGCCCGGGCAGCACCCCGTACCTGCGGTGCCCGCGGCCCATCGGGGCCAGGTACCCGCGCAGCGCCGCCGGGTCGTCGGCGTGCCGCACGCACTGCTCGAACGCCCGGAACAGCAGCTCGCGCTGCTCGTCCATGGCGGCCGGGAACATCGCCCGCAGCTCCGGGTGGCGCAGGAACACCAGCGCGTGGAAGTGCGCCATCGCCCGGTCCGCGACCGGCCGCACCGCCGCCAGCACCGCCCGGATCACCGCCAGCTCCTCCGGGGTCGGCGGCAGCGCCGGACCGGTCGGCTCCGCGCCCACCGCCCGCGGCGCGGCAGGCTGCGGCCAGGCCGCCGGCACGCCCCACGCCCGGGCCCAACGGTCGCCCGGGCCGACCCAGTTGGGCGTCCGGGCCGGCCGGAACAGCGACTCGACCGCTGCGGGCGCGGGCGGTACCGGGGCGGGCGGCGCGGGCACGGTCGGCGGCCGGGTGGGCTTCTCCGGGACGGCCGGCACGGGGGTGAGGGGCCTGCTGTCGAGTGCGAGCTGACGAGTAGCCAAGGGAATCGTTCCGCTTCCGGTCGACCGATCTGCTGACGCCGTCAGCACAGTGCCACCGACCGCACGGCAGATCCGTCGAATCGGGCAAAATCGGGACAACCGGCCCGTCCACCCGCTACCCTCGCCCCGCCCGGGTGCGTCCCGCGCCCGCGGACCGCACCCGAACCGGGCTCAGAGCCCGCGCAGCAGCACCCCCGGGCGCTCCACGCAGTCCGCGACGAACCGCAGGAACCCGCCCGCGGTGCCCCCGTCGCAGACCCGGTGGTCGAAGGTGAAGGACAGCTGGGTGACCTGACGGACCGCCAGCTGCCCCTCGTGCACCCACGGCTTCGGGGTGATCCGGCCGACCCCGAGCATCGCCGCCTCCGGGTGGTTGAGGAGCGGCGTGGAGCCGTCCACCCCGAACACGCCGTAGTTGTTCAGCGTGAACGTCCCGCCGGTCAGCTCGGCCGGGCTCAGCGACCCGGCGCGGGCCGCCTCGGTCAGCCGGCCCAGCTCCACCGACAGCCGTTCGGTGCCCAGCAGTTGGGCGTCCCGCACCACCGGCACCACCAGCCCGCGCCGGCCCTGCGCCGCGAAGCCCAGCTGGACGGCGCGGTGCCGGCGGACGGCGTCGCCCTCGACGCTGGAGTTGAGCTCCGGGAAGCGCTCCAGACCGACCAGGCAGATCCGCGCCAGCAGCGCCAGCACGCTCACCTTCGGACCGGGCGCCTGGTTCATCTGCCCGCGCAGCGCCATCAGTTCGGTGGCGTCCGCGTCCACCCAGCAGGTCGCCGACGGGATCTCCCGGTGGCTGCGGGTCAGCTTCTCCGCGACGGTGCGGCGCAGCCCGCGCAGCGGGATCAGCTCGTCCTCCGCCGTTCCACGTGGAACCTCCGCCGGGGCGGCCTCGACGGGGCGTTCGATCGCCCGCTCGACGTCCCGCCGGGTGATCAGCCCGTCCGGGCCGGTGCCGGGCACCTGCGCCAGGTCGAGGCCGTGCTCGCGGGCGATCCGGCGCACCAGCGGCGAGATCACCGCCACCACGGCCGGGGCCGCCACCACCGCCGGGGCCGCCACCGCAGGCGCCACCGCGACCGGGGCGACCGGCAGGGCGGGCGCCACCGGGGCGCTGCCGCCGCCCGGCGCGACCCGGCGGCGGCCGGCCCGGCGGGTCTCGGCCACCCCGTAGCCCACCAGCGGGCGCTCCGCCTCGGGCGCGGGCCCGTCCTCGGGCACGTGCCCGGGGGCGACGGCCACGGTGACCAGCGGCGCGCCGACCGGCACCTCCTGCCCGACCTCGCCGAACCGGGCGGTGACCACTCCGCCGTACGGGCAGGGCACCTCGACCACCGCCTTGGCGGTCTCCACCTCCACCACCGCCTGGTCGACGGCGATCACCTCGCCGACCTCGACCATCCAGCGCACCACCTCGGCCCCGGTGAGTCCCTCACCGAGGTCGGGCAGCGTGAACTCGCGGACCACCGGCATCGCCATCACTCCTCCCATTGGAGCCGGGCGACGGCGTCCAGGATCCGGTCCACCCCGGGCAGGTGGTGGTGCTCCAGCATCGGCGGCGGGTACGGGATGTCGAACCCGGTGACCCGCAGCACCGGTGCGGCCAGGTGGTGGAAGCACTTCTCGGTCAGCCGGGCGGCGATCTCCGCCCCGGCCCCGCCGAAGCCGCCGGCCTCGTGGACCACCACGGCCCGGCCCAGCGAACGCACCACCTCGCAGGCGGTGGCCTCGTCGAACGGCACCAGCGAGCGCAGGTCGAGCACGGCCAGGTCCCAGCCCTCGGCCTTGGCCGCCTCGGCGGCCTCCAGGCAGACCGGCAGCGACGGGCCGTAGGTGACCAGCACCGCCGAGGTCCCCGGCCGGCGCAGCACGGCCTTCCCGATCGGTTCCACGCCGACCGCCGGGTCCCACGCGTCCTTGCCCCAGTACAGGCGCTTGGGCTCCAGGAACACCACCGGGTCGTCGGAGGCGATCGCCTCCCGCAGCAGCCCGTACGCGTCGGCGACGGTGGCGGGGGTGACCACGTGCAGGCCGGGGGTGTGCGCGTAGTACGCCTCGGAGGCGTCGCTGTGGTGCTCGACGCCGCCGATGCCGCCGCCGTACGGGACCCGGACGGTGATCGGCAGCGGGAGCTTCCCGGCGGTGCGGTTGCGCATCTTGGCGACGTGCGAGACGAGCTGCTCCATCGCCGGGTAGGCGAAGGCGTCGAACTGCATCTCGACGACGGGGCGCAGCCCGTACATGGCCATGCCGACGGCGGTGCCGAGGATTCCCGCCTCGGCCAGCGGGGTGTCCAGGCAGCGGTCGGCGCCGAACTCGGCGGTCAGGCCGTCGGTGATCCGGAAGACGCCGCCGAGGGCGCCGACGTCCTCGCCGAGCACGTGGACGGATCTGTCGGCGCGCATCGCGTCGCGCAGCGCGGTGTTCAGGGCCTGCGCCATGGTGCCGGTGCGCAGGCCGGACTGTTCGCGGGTGGCGGTGGTCATCGGGCGTGCACCTCGGCCTCCGCGGCCAGCTCGGCGGCCAGTTGCGCGGCCTGTTCGCGCAACTGCTGGGTGGGTTCGGCGTAGACGTGCGCGAACAGCGACATCGGGTCGAGGTCGGGGTCGGCGTGGAACTCGGCGCGCATCCGGGCGGCCATCGCCTCGGCCTCCTCGCCGGCCTCGGCGACCAGCCGGTCGTCCAGCAGGTCGCGCTCGCGCAGCGCGTCCTCCAGCAGCCGGATCGGGTCGTGCGCCTGCCAGGCGGTGACCTCCTCGGCCTGCCGGTAGCGGGTGGCGTCGTCGGCGTTGGTGTGCGCCTCGACGCGGTAGGTGAGCGCCTCCACCAGGGTCGGACCGCCGCCGCTGCGGGCCCGTTCGAGGGCTTCGGTGAGCACCTGGTGGACGGCCGCGGCGTCGTTGCCGTCGACCAGTCGGCCGGGCATGCCGTAGCCGACCGCCTTGTGGGCCAGGGTCGGCGCGGCGGACTGCCGGGTCAGCGGGACGGAGATCGCGTAGCCGTTGTTCTGCACCAGGAAGACCACGGGGGCGTGCAGCACGGCGGCGAAGTTCAGGCCCTCGTGGAAGTCGCCCTCGCTGGTGCCGCCGTCGCCGAGCAGGGCCAGCGCCACGGTGTCGTCGCCGGCCAGCCGGGCGGCGTGGGCGAGGCCGACGGCGTGCGGGACCTGGGTGGCCAGTGGAGTGCACAGCGGGGCGGTGCGGGTGGCGCGCGGGTCGTAGCCGGTGTGCGCGTTGCCGCGCAGCAGGGTCAGCGCCTCCAGCGGGTCGACGCCGCGGGCGACCACGGCGAGGGTGTCGCGGTAGGAGGGGAACAGCCAGTCGTCACTGCGCAGGGCGAGCGCGGCGGCTATCTGGCAGGCCTCCTGGCCGGTGGACGCCGGGTAGACGGCGAGCCGGCCCTGCTTGGTGAGGGTGGTGGCCTGCTGGTTGTAGCGGCGGCCGGCGACCAGCCTGCGGTACAGCTCGCGCAGCAGGGCGGGGTCGGCCTTGTCGGCGGCGGGAGTGCCGAGGACGCGCAGCGGTTCGTCGTCCGGCAGCAGCGGGGCGGGGTCGGTGCGGGGCGCGGTGGCGCCGGGCAGCCAGCCGGGCACGACGCCCGGGTCGGCCTGATCTCTGTGGTCCAGAACGGTCATGTGGGGCACCTCCGGGGTGGTGGGGGCTCCCTACCGATTGTTCGGTCGTCTGTTCAACTTGACCATATCCCCGTCAAGACGGTGGACAGTCGGCCGAAAGGGCGGTCTGCTGGGGCCAGCACGTCCAATCGCGAGGGGTGGGGGGCCATGTCGGCTGAACAGGTGTCCAGACTCGACCGTGTCGACCGGTCGATCCTGCGGCTGCTGCGGCAGGACGGTCGCGCCTCGATCCGCTCGGTCGCCGAGCGGGTGCACGTGTCCCGGGCGAACGCCTACGCCCGGATCTCCAGGATGGTCGAGGACGGCGTGATTCGCGGCTTCACCGCCCGGATCGACCACGAGCGGGCCGGGCAGGCCGCGTCCGCGTACGTCACCCTGCGGATCGTCCAGAACTCCTGGCGCACCGTCCGCGACCAGCTGCTGCAGCTGCCCGGCGTCGCGCACATCGCGCTGGTCGGCGGTGACTACGACGTGCTGATGCTGGTGCACACCGCCGACAACCGGGAGCTGCGGGAGCTGGTGCTGGGCAGCATCCAGTCGATCCCGCAGGTGCTCAGCACCCGCACCATGCTGGTGTTCGAGGAGACCGACCACATCCCCCCGGACGCCCCCTGAGCCGGCCGCTCAGCGCGCCCGCAGACCGCCGAACGCCAGCTGGACCACCGCGTCCGGCAGGCCCTCCGAGCCGCGCTGGCCGGGCCGGTACCACTCCACCACCGAGTTGATCATGCCGAACAGCAGCCGGGTCGCCAGCCGGGGCTCCACGTCCGCCCGCAGCTCGCCCGCGCCGACGGCCTCCTGGACCAGCTCGGCGACCCGGTGGTCGAAGTCGCGCCGCCGCTCCAGCGCCCACTGCTCCGTCGTGGTGTTCCCGCGGACCCTCAACAGCAGCGTCACGTACGGCAGTTCGGCCAGCAGCACCTCGGCGGTGCGCCGCACCACGTGCTCCAGCCGGTCCACCGGCCGTCCCTCGACCGCCTTCGGCTCCGCCAGGATCCCGAACAGCGCGTCCAGCGCCCGCCCGACCGCCAGCCGCAGCAACTCCTCCTTGCCGCGCACGTGGTGGTAGATCGAGGACTTGGAGATCCCCGCGGCCCGGGACAGGTCCTCCATCGAGGTGCCGTCGTAACCGCGCTCGTTGAAGACCCGCACCGTGACGGCGAGCAGCGACTCGACCGTGTAGGAGGCGCGCGTGAGGTTTTCGGCCATGGCAACGAGTATCGCCCCGGCCGCCGTCCCCCGTCAGCCGGGGTGCGGTTCCCGGTCGCCCGCCGAAACGCCCGCCCGGGAGTTCCGTCCGCCCGAAATCAGCACAAAAGATCAGGAATAGCAGGTCAAGTCCGCCGGATTTGCCAAATCGTGCCGAGTTCCGCCCGGGAATTCCCGGCATTGATTCGGCACCGTTGTCGACGGCCCGGATCGCCGCTGGTACGGCCCCGACCAGGAATGGTTCCGCCACGGCCGCGACGCCCCCCGCCCGGGAGGGACACACCCGCCCGGGACCCCCTGTGGGCAGGCCTGACGCAGCCTTACACTATCCGCACCGCCGCCCCCGGCGGCCCGAAATGGCACAGGATGGAGGCGGCCCGTGGGTGTCGTCCGGCAAGGGATGGCGGGTCGTCCACCGACCGCCGCCGAGAACGGGATCGCGACCGAGGACGACGTCCCGGTCGAGACCGACGACCGGGCCCCGGCGGACCCGGCCGACGAGTCGGAGCCCGGCTCCGCGGCGGCTTCCGGATTCCGCCGCGCCCTGGAGCGTTTCGGCCCCGCACTCGCCCTGTTCGGTGCGGTGAAACTCGCCGGATTCGCCGCTTTCATGTGGCTGCTGGAAACCAACGGCCACTACCTGACCAACGACCCGCGTTTCGGCGGCGGCGCCCACCCGTGGGACGTGCTCGGCAGCTGGGACGGCCTGTGGTACCAGAAGGTCGCGCAGCTCGGTTACGACCCGCAGCTGATTCCGGATCAGGGATTCTTCACCATCAAGCAGAATTCCGCGGCGTTCTTCCCGATGTACCCGGGGCTGATCCGGCTGGTGTCCAGCACCGGCCTCGGCCTGTACGGCTCGGGCATGCTGGTGTCGGTCGTCGCCTCGTTCGTCGCCGCGGCCGGCATCTTCGCCGTGGTGTCCCGGCTGTACGGCCACCGGGCGGGCGTGATCGCGGCGGGCCTGTGGGCGGCGTTCCCGGGCTCCGGCGTGGAGTGGGCGGTGTACTCGGAGTCGGTGTTCGTCGCGCTGGCCGCCTGGGCCTGCTACTTCGTCATCGACCGGAACTGGCTGAGCGCCGCCGTGGTGACCTTCATGGCGGGCCTGGCCCGGCCGAGTTCGGTCCCGCTGATCGCCGGCGTGGCGCTGGCCGCCGCGATCGCCCTGTGGAAACGCTCCGACGGCGTGGCGGGGCCGCTCACCGCGATCGTGCTGCCACCGATCGGCTGCCTCGGCTACCTGGGCTGGGTCGGCTACCGGATGGGCCACCTGGACGGCTACATCACCCTGCAGCGCGGCGGCTGGCTGCACTTCTTCGACTGGGGCCGCTACACCCTGCGGGCCGCCACCAACGTGCTGCGCGGCGAGAGCAACTACCTGTTCACGTACCCGACCGAGGACCTGATCGCGGTCCTGGTGCTGCTGGCCCTGCCGATCCTGCTGGTGTCGCTGCTGTCCAAGCGCCCGCCGCTGGTGCTGACGGTCTACACGGTGGGCACCCTGGTGATGGTGCTCGGCAGCCAGCAGATGTTCGGCACGCTGTCCCGCTTCGTGCTGCCGATCTTCCCGCTGCTGATCCCGCTCGCGGTGGCGCTGGCCCGGGTGCGGCTGCGCAACCTGGCCACCGTGCTCGGCGTCGCCGCGCTGTCCTCCGGCTGGTTCGCCGGCTACGTCATCTTCCAGCTCGGCATTCCGTAGACCGCTGCCGGGAGCACGACTGCCGCTCGCGCCCGACCGGTTCGGCGCGAGCGGCCCGCGGCGCCGCCGGGGTCCGCCGATCGGGCCCGCACCCGGGCCGGACGCGCCGTCGGCCCCGCCGGTCGGAGCGGGCCGCGTACGCCGGGTACCACCGCCCCACCGATCGGCCCTCCGAAGAACCCTTGCACCGACCGATCGTTCGGTTACCCTGAGCTGTGTCCCGCCCCGCCCCCGTGAGGAGCGCACCATGGCCGCTGCGACCCCCCTGCCGGTCGCCGAACTGATCGCCCGCCACCAGGACACCCTCGACCGCGCAGTCGCCGCGGCCGGGTCCCGCGACTACTGGTCGCCGTACCCGGAGTTCCCCAAGGCGTACGGCGAGAACGCCGCCGCCGACGGCAAGGCCGCCTTCGACGCCCTGCTGGGGCGGGAGTTCGCACTGCCGGGCCACCCGGACGGCGGCGAGCCGGTGACCGGGGAGGCCTCCCCGTACGGCATCGACATGGGCATCGCCTACCCGCACGCCGAGCCGGACGCGCTGCTGGCCGCGCTGGAGGCCGCCCGCCCCGCCTGGGCGAAGGCCGACCCGGCCGCCCGGGCCGCGGTCTGCCTGGAGATCCTGGCCCGGATCAACGCCCGCTCGCACGAGTTCGCGCAGGCGGTGATGCACACCACCGGCCAGGCCTACGGCATGGCCTTCCAGGCCGGCGGCCCGCACGCCCAGGACCGCGGCGTGGAGGCGGTGGCGTACGCGTACGCCGAGCAGACCCGGCTGCCGCGCTCCGCGCAGTGGACCAAGCCGCAGGGCAAGCGCGACCCGCTGGTGATGACCAAGGAGTTCACCGCGGTGCCGCGCGGCACCGCGCTGCTGATCGGCTGCAACACCTTCCCCACCTGGAACGGCTACCCGGGCCTGTTCGCCTCGCTGGCCACCGGCAACGGCGTCCTGGTCAAGCCGCACCCGCGGGCCGTGCTGCCGCTGGCGCTGACCGTGCGGATCGCCCGCGAGGTGCTCGCCGAGGCCGGCTTCGACTCGAACCTGATCTGCCTGGCCGCCGAGCGGGAGGGCTCCGCGATCGCCCAGGTGCTGGCGGTGCGCCCCGAGGTGAAGCTGATCGACTACACCGGCTCCACCGGCTTCGGCGACTGGCTGGAGGACAACGCCCGGCAGGCGCAGGTGTACACCGAGAAGGCCGGCGTGAACACCGTCGTGGTGGACTCCACCGACGACTACCGCGGCATGCTGAACAACCTGGCGTTCTCGCTCAGCCTGTACAGCGGCCAGATGTGCACCACCCCGCAGAACCTGCTGATCCCGCGCACCGGCATCCGCACCGAGGACGGCGAGCGCTCCTACGAGCAGGTGGTGACCGACCTGGCCGCCGCGATCGACGGCCTGCTCGGCGACGACGCCCGGGCCGCCGCCATCCTCGGCGCCGTGGTCAACCCCGGGGTGCTGCAGCGCAGCGCCGCCGCGGCCGGCGGTGAGCTGGGCGAACTCGCCCTCGCCCCGCGGGTGGTGGCCTCGCCGGAGTTCCCCGGCGCGACCATCCGCACGCCCGCCCTGGTGAAGGCCGACGCGGACAAGCCGGACGACCTGTCGCGCATCCTCGCCGAGTGCTTCGGCCCGATCGCGTTCGCCGTCGCGGTGGAGTCCACCGCCGCCGCCGTCGAACTGCTGCACCGCACCACGGTCGAGCACGGCGCGATGACCGCCGGCGCGTACACCACCGACCCCGAGGTCGAGACCGCCCTGATCGACGCCTGCCTGGACGCCGGCGTCTCGCTCTCGCTCAACCTCACCGGCGGCGTCTACGTCAACCAGACCGCGGCCTTCTCCGACCTGCACGGCACCGGCGCCAACCCGGCCGCCAACTCCGCGTACAGCGACGCCGCGTTCGTCGCCAACCGGTTCCGCACCGTCGAGATCCGCAAGTAGTCCGGACGGACAGCACAGCGGGCCCGGACGGTGTCCGGGCCCGCTGTTCCCTGTCCCAGGGGGGGAGAGGGCAGGGAGTCAACGGCGCTGCACACGGCCGGGGTTGAACACCCACGCCCGCAGCAGCACGAACCGCACCAGGGTCGCCGCGGCGTTCGCCGCCACCAGCACGCCCAGCTCCACACCGTGCCCGGCGCGCGGGGCGGCCGCGTGCAGCACCGCCACCGCCCCGCTGGTCAGCGCCAACCCGACCAGGAAGGCCAGACCGCCCTCCAGTTGGTGCCGGAGCGCGTCCCGACGGCCCGTCACCCCGAAGGTGAACCGCCGGTTCGCGGCGGTGTTGAACACCGCGGTGACGCCCAGCGCCAGCGCGTTGGCGGCCAGCGCCGGGACCAGCTGACGCAGCGCCAGGAACAGCAGCGCGTAGGCGAGGGTGCAGAGCGCCCCGATCACCGCGAAACTGACGGCCTGCCGGCCCAGCCCGAACGGCGCCCGGGACGGCCGCCGTCTGGCCGGCAGCTCGACGGCGCCCCGGCCGGCCAGCGTGCGCCGGGCGACCCGCGCCATGCCCTTCAGGTCGTCCAGCGCGGTGCGGACGATGTCCACCCGGCTGTCCGGGTCGTCCACCCAGTCGACCGGCACCTCGTGGACCCGCAGGCCGGACGCCTCGGCGAGCAGCAGCAGTTCGGTGTCGAAGAACCAGGCGTTGTCCTCGACCTGCTCCAGCAGCCGCTTGACCACCTCGGTGCGCCCGGCCTTGAACCCGCACTGGGCGTCGGAGAAGCCGGCGGCCATGGTGGCCCGCAGCAGGAAGTTGTAGGTGCGCGAGACGAACTCCCGCTTGGGGCCGCGCACCACCGCCGAACCCCGGTGCAGCCGGCTGCCGATGGCCAGGTCGCTGTGCCCGGACAGCAGCGGCGCGACCAGCGGCAGGAACGCCTCCAGACCGGTGGACAGGTCGACGTCCATGTAGGCGACCACGTCGGCCTCGCTGGCGCCCCACACCTGCCGCAGCGCCCGGCCGCGCCCCTTCAGGTCCAGGTGCACCGCCCGGACCTTCGGGATCCGCCCGGCCAGCGCGGTGGCGACCTCCCACGTGCCGTCCACCGAAGCGTTGTCGGCCACCGTGATCAGGTAGTCGTACGGGAAGGTCTCCGACAGGTAGGCGTGCAGTTCCTCGACGCACCGCTCCAACGAGTGCTGCTCGTTGTACACGGGTACCACGATCTCCACGAGCCGGGTCCCGACCCCGGCGTCGGCCGGGGCCCGGCCGTCGGCCGCCGGGGCCGCACGGAGCTCGGAACGCATCGCTGGCTGAGTCATGGGAAGGAGGTTCACAGCCCTGGATGGGGCCGCGATGATGGCAGTCTGAAAGCGCGCTGAGAACCCGGGAGCCGTGGGACACCGGTCCGTTGACCACCGGCCGACCAGGTATGACGACGGGAGAGACGGATGACCGAGACGGAGTTCACCGCGGACGTGGTGGTGGTCGGAGCCGGCCCGACCGGCCTGCTGCTGGCCGGCGACCTGGCCGCGGCCGGACTGCGGGTGACGGTGGTCGACAAGCGCGGCGAAGAGTCCAATCTGACCAGGGCGTTCGCCGTGCACGCCCGCACCCTGGAGCAGTTGGACGCCCGCGGCCTGGCCGACGAACTGATCGCCACCGGGCTGACGCTCCGCTCGCTGCAGGCCGTCAACCGGCTCCGGATCGACTTCTCCACGCTGCCCAGCCGGTTCCCGTTCGTCCTGGTCACCCCGCAGTCCCACACCGAGCGGGTGCTGCGCGAACGGGCCGTCAAGGCCGGCGCCGACCTGCGCCGCGGCGCCGAACTGACGGGCCTTCGGCAGGACGCGCAGGGCGTCGCGCTGACGGTCCGCACCGCCGAGGGCGAGCAGCGGCTGCGGTCCCGCTACGCGGTCGGCGCGGACGGCGTGCACTCGGCGGTGCGCGACCTGCTGGGCATCCCGTTCCCCGGCGAGTCGGTGGTGCGCTCGGTGATGCTGGCCGACGTCCGGCTGGAAAACCCGCCCGAGGAGCCGTTGACGGCCGGCGCCGACGAGCGCGGCTTCGCCTTCCTGGCCTCCTACGGGGACGGCTGGTACCGGGTGATCGGCTGGGACCGCGACCACCAAGTGCCCGACTCCGCCCCGGTGGTGGTCCCCGAACTCGCCGACCTGCTGCGCCAGGTGACGGGCCGTGACCTGGGCCTGGCCGAGGTCCGCTGGAGCTCGCGCTTCCACAGCGACGAGCGCCAGGCCACCAGCTACCGCTCCGGCCGGGTGTTCCTGGCCGGCGACGCCGCGCACTGCCACTCCCCGGCCGGCGGCCAGGGCATGAACACCGGCCTGCAGGACGCCGCCAACCTGAGCTGGAAGCTGGTCGCCGCCGTCCGCGGCTGGGCCCCCGACGCCCTGCTGGACACCTACCAGACCGAGCGCCACCCGGTCGGCCGGGCGGTGCTGCGCAGCTCCGGCGCCCTGGTGCGCCTCGCGCTCGGCCGGCACGCCTCCACCCGGGCGCTGCGCTCGGCGATCGGCGCGGCCGCCGGGCACCTCGGCCCGCTGGCCGAGCTGGGCGCCAAGCAGATCTCCGGCATCGGCTACAGCTACCCCGCCGAGAAGGGCGCCCACCCGCTGGCCGGCCGCCGGGTCCCGGACCTGCGGCTGGCGGTGGACGTGCCCGGCGGCCCGTCCCGGCTGCACGAGGCGCTGCGGGCCGGCAAGGCCGTGCTGATCAGCAACGACGAGCTGTCGGTGGCGGACTCCTGGGCGGACCGGGTGATCACCGCCGCCCCGGCCGACCCGCACGGCAAGCTGCGCGACACGGTGCTGCTGGTCCGCCCCGACGGCTACGCGGCCTGGGCCTGCGTCGACCCGACCCGGGGCGAGCTGCGGGCCGCGCTCAGCCACTGGCTGGGCCGCCCCTGATATTCACTGAATTCATCGACGGAAATTCTGTTCATTCACTGGAAGCCCCGACAGCTCCACAGTTGACTGTTCTTTAGTAAGCAATTGCTCAGGCATGGGTCAATTCCTGAGAGTCCTCTGAGAGATTTTGGCGAGCGTTTTCGAAGACCGGAACGCCCCCAGACTTCCGGAGGACCCCCCGTGCGACCCCGCTCGCTCGCTCTTGCCGCGGCCCTGGCCGTCCTGCCCCTCACCGCCGTCTCGTTGGGCGTCGGCACCGCCCAGGCGGCGCCGACGCCGAACGCCAGTGCCCGGGTGGCGCTGCCGCAGACCGTCACGCCGGCGGTGGCCCGCTCCCACAAGCAGGGAGACGTTCCGGCCGACCGCCGGATATCCGTGGCGGTCAGCCTGAAGCTGCGCAACACCGCGGAACTGGACCGTTTCCTTTCGGCGGTCGGCACTCCCGGCACCGCGGAATTCGGGCACTATCTGACGCCCGCGCAGTTCACCGAGCGTTTCGGCCCGACCCAGGCCGACGTGGACCAGGTGCGCGCGTTCCTGACCGCGCAGGGCCTGAAGGTCGACTCGGTGAGCGCCAACCGCCAGGTGGTGAACGCCACCGGCTCGACCTCCGCGGTCGCCGCCGCGTTCGGCACCCACGAGTCGACCTACAGCGACCCGCAGCAGGGCGACCGGAGCTTCTTCGCCAACGACGCCGCCGCCTCGGTACCGGCCGCGCTGGCCGGCGTGGTCGAGGGCGTCAGCGGCCTCAACGACCACACCGTGCGCACCACCCGGATCGCCAAGCCCGAGGCGTCCGCCCCGCACGCCGCCCCGAGCGGCTTCGGCCCGGCCGGCTACGACGGCGCCTACCGCCTCAACCAGTTGGGCGCGGACGGCACCGGCAGCACCGTGGCGCTCTGGGAGTTCGACGGCTACAAGTCCACCAACCTGACCACCTACGACAGCCAGTTCGGTCTGTCCGGTCCGGCGGTCAGCACCGTCTCGGTGGACGGCGCGAACTACGACGCGAAGCCGGGCGACGGCCAGGGCGAGGTCGAGCTGGACTCGGAGATCGTGCGCGGCGTCGCCCCCAAGGCCACCCAGCTGGTCTACGAGGCGCCCAACACCGACCAGGGCGAGATCGACATGGCCGCCAAGATCGTCGCGGACAACCGGGTCTCGGTCATCTCCATCTCCTGGGGCTCCTGCGAGCCGGACACCACCGCCGCCTCGATGACCGCGGTGAACAACTCCTTCAAGCAGGCCGCCGCCCAGGGCATCTCGATCTTCTCGGCGTCCGGCGACGACGGCTCCCGGGACTGCACCCGCTCCACCTCGGGCTCCACCGTGAAGGCCGTGGACTTCCCCGCCTCCAGCCCGTACAACACCGGCGTCGGCGGCACCAACCTGAAGGTCTCCGGCACCACTTACAGCTCGGAGAGCGCCTGGAGCACCGCCGGCGGCGGCGTCTCCACCCAGTTCGCCAAGCCCGCCTGGCAGACCGGCACCAACGTCACCGGCACCATGCGCACCGTGCCCGACATCTCGTCCAACGCCGACCCGGCCAGCGGCTTCGCGATCTACACCCAGGGCAGCACCGCCGCCGGCTGGCAGGTCTACGGCGGCACCTCTGCGGCCGCCCCGCTGTGGTCCGGCTTCGCCGCGCTGTACAACCAGAAGGCCAAGGCCGCGTCCAAGCCCGTCCTGGGCGAGGTCAACCCGAAGCTGTACACGGTCGCCAACAGCAGCTCCTACGCCACCTCGCTGCACGACGTGACCAGCGGCTCGAACCAGGACTTCGCCGCCAGGACCGGCTACGACCAGGTCACCGGCTGGGGCACCCCGATCGCCGACGGCCTGGCGAGCGCCCTGCTCGGCACCGGCGGCACCACCCCGCCGCCCACCGGCGGCTGCACCGCCGGCCAGCTGCTCGGCAACCCCGGCTTCGAGACCGGCACCGCCGCTCCCTGGACCACCAGCACCGGCGTGGTCGACAACTCCGCCTCCGAGGCCGCCCACAGCGGCTCCTGGAAGGCCTGGATGAACGGCTACGGCTCGGCCCACACCGACACCGTCTCCCAGTCGGTGGCCATCCCGGCCGGCTGCAAGGCGACGCTCGGCTTCTGGCTGCACGTCGACACCGCGGAGACCAGCACCACCACCGCCTACGACAAGCTCACCCTGTCGGTGAACGGCGCCTCGGTGGCGACGTACTCCAACCTCGACAAGAGCACCGGGTACGTCCAGAAGACCGTCGACCTGTCCGCGTACGCCGGACAGACCGTCACCGTGAAGTTCACCGGCGTCGAGGACGCCTCGCTGCAGACCAGCTTCGTCATCGACGACACCGCGCTCACCGTCTCCTGACGGCCGCTCAGCACGGGTGCCGGGAGGGCCTTCACGGGTCCTCCCGGCACCTATGTGTCAGGAGTGTTTCCGGCGCGATCCGTCTGCGAAATACTTGTCGTGACCACTGTCATATGTCCTGATTGATGACGTAGCCTCTCAACCCTGCATAGGGTTCCCACACACTCGGCGGCGCACCTCCGACGCACCGCGGAGCCGGGGCGAACCCGCCGAACCCGCCGGGTGGGGAAGGTGTCGCATGGGCTCACAGCAACCACAGCACGCCGGCCGGCTCCGCCTGGTCGGCCAGCGCGAACACGGCGGTGACCGGCCCCCGGCCGGACCCGCCGCGCCGGCCGGCCCGCAGGCCGCCGTCCGCAGCACCACCGCACCCGTAACCGCACAGTCCGCCGCCACCGCACCCGCCGCCCCCACGACTCCCGTCCCCGCCACCCCCGCTGTGCCCGCCACGCCCGCCGCCGCGCAGGGCGGCTTCGCCGAGGTCCTCAACGCCGCCATCGAGCACAGCGGCCTCAGCCTCGACCGGATCCGCGCCGCGCTCGCCAAACAGGGCGTCAGGGTCAGCGTCACCACGCTCAGTTACTGGCGACGCGGCCGCAGCCAGCCCGAACGGGCCACCTCGCTGCGCGCCGTCCACCTGCTGGAGGAGCTCCTCGGCCTGCGCCACACCGCGCTCACCGCACTGCTCGGACCGCCCCGCCCGCGCGGCCGCTGGGTCACCCAGGGCCCGGCCCCCGACGGCCTGCGGGTCGAACAGATCTGGCCCGGCGAGACCGAGCTCGGCGAGGTGTTCGCCGAACTCGACGCCCCGCCGGCCGGCCAGCTGGAGCGGCAGTCCATCCACGACGCCTACTACGTCGACGCCTCCCGCCGCGGCAACGTGCTGAGGATGCGTCAGGTGGTGCGCGCCACCGTGGACGGCGTCACCCGGCACGTCGTGGTCCACAAGTCCGACGAGGGCGTCGAGACCTGTCCCGAGATCACCTCCGTCCGGCACGCCCGCCTCGGCCGGATCCGGCGCCGCCCGCTCAGCGGACTGCTGGTCGCCGAGCTCCTGCTCGACCGGCCGCTCGCCCTCGGCGACTCCACCGTGCTCGAGTACGAGGTGCACCTCCCCGACTCCGGCCCCACCACCAGCTACGGGCGGTTCTTCCCGGCCCCCGTGCGGGAGTACGTCCTGCAGGTCCACTTCGACCCCTCCGCCGTCCCCGTCCAGTGCGAACGCTTCGACCGCGCGCCCGGCAGCGACACCGACCGCCACCGCGAACCCCTCTGGATCGGCGCCTCCGCGAGCGCCCACGTCCTCACCGCCGACCAGCAGCCCGGCCAGGTGGGCATCCGCTGGCAGTGGGAGTGACGCCGAACCCGGCCTGATTGCCCGTCAGCCCTGCCGCACCGGCGCCCGCCGGGACCGGCACCACGCCGACCACCACCCCGCCGTTCACCCGTTTCGCCCAGTCCGACCGCCCATCAGCTGGTCCTTGCTGCTACCTCCGTGAAAGGTGAGTCCCACTCACCGAGGAAAGGCAGGTCCCCCGTGCTGATGGAGTTCAGCGAGGTCGAACCGGACGAGTCCTGTGCCTGCGGCGGCTGCACCGCCCGCGTCCGGGCGCGGCAGCTCGCCGTCCGGTCGGGCCGCGGCGCCACGATCCAGGCCCGTGGCGCGCGGCGGGCGGCGGTGCTGCTCGCCGCCGTCGGCAGTGTGCTGGGCGGCGGGGCGGTCTCGTCGGCGGTCGCGGCCGCGCCGCGCACCGACAGCAGCCCGCAGACCGCGAACTCGCCGCAGGGCCAGGTCGCCGGCCCGTTCGGCGAGCCCCCGACGTCCCGCCGGGCGGTGGCCGCGCCGCCGGCCACCACCCGGGCGGAGATCATGCGGCGGGCCCAGGCCTGGGTGGACCAGAAGGTGCCGTACAGCATGACCAAGTACTGGTCGGACGGCTACCGCCAGGACTGCTCCGGGTTCATCTCGATGGCCTGGAACCTGGGCAGCAGTCAGACCACCTGGACGCTGCCGGACTTCGCCGACCGGATCGCCAAGGACGACCTCCAGCCGGGCGACGTGCTGATCTACAACAACGCGAACGACCCGCAGGGCGGCTCGCACGCCGTGCTGTTCGGCGGCTGGGTGGACGCGGCGCACACCAAGTACACGGCGCTGGAGCAGACCCGCCCGGGCACCACTGAACGCAGCACCCCGTACGCCTACTGGAGCAACTCGAACGGCTACCTTCCGTACCGGTACCGGGGGTTGAGCCTGCCGATGCCGGCGCCGGACGGGGCCGACGCGTTCCCGGGGGCGGACAAGTTCGGGCCCGGGAAGGTCAACGACTACGTGACCCGGCTGGGCCGGATGCTGGTGGAACGCGGCGGCGGGCGGTTCTACCGGGAGGGACCGAGCCCGGACTGGGGCGACGCCGACCGCAGGGCCACTGAGGCGTTCCAGCTGGCGCAGGGCTGGCGCGGCGCGGAGGCCGACGGCTACCCGGGCAAGGACACCTGGGACTTCCTGGTCCACCACAAGGGCAAGGACATCCCGCCCGCCGTGATCGCCCCGTCGCCGCCGCCCGCCCCGGGCCGACCGCCGTTCCCCGGCACGGACAAGTTCGGGCCGGGCAAGGTCAACGATCACATAGCGCAGCTGGGCCGGCAGCTGGTGAAGAAGGGCTTCGGCAGCTCCTACCGGCAGGGCCCGGACCCGGCCTGGGGCGAGGCCGACCGCCGCAACGTCGAGGCGTTCCAGCGCGCCCAGGGCTGGACCGGCTCCGAGGCGGACGGCTACCCGGGCCCGCACACCTGGAAGCTGCTGTTCTCCTGACGGACGCTCAACCCTGCGGGGGCGCGCCGGCGGCGTGCTCCCGCACCCAGGCGTGCATGGCGATCGCCGCGGCCGCCCCGGCGTTGATCGAACGCGTCGAGCCGAACTGGGCGATCGAGCAGACCGCCGTCGAGTGCTCCCACGCCTCGGCCGTCAGCCCGGGGCCCTCCTGCCCGAACAGCAGCACGCAGCGCTCGGGCAGCGGATAGGTCTCCAGCGGCACCGCGCCGGGCAGGTTGTCGATGCCGATGATCGGCAGCCCCCGCTCGGCGGCGTGGGCGGCCAGCGAGGCCACCGAGTCGTGGTGCCGGACGTGCTGGTAGCGGTCGGTGACCATGGCCCCGCGCCGGTTCCAGCGCCGCCGGCCGACGATGTGCACCTCCCCCGCCAGGAAGGCGTTGGCGGTGCGCACCACGGAGCCGATGTTGAAGTCGTGCTGCCAGTTCTCGACGGCGACGTGGAAGCCGTGCCGCCGGGTGTCCAGGTCGGCGACGATCTCCTCGTGCCGCCAGTACCGGTACTGGTCGACGACGTTGCGGCGGTCGCCGGCGGCGAGCAGCTCGGGGTCGAGGCGGGGATCGTCGGGCCACGGCTCGGGGTGCGGTCCGACGCCGATCTCCCGGTCGTCGGGGAGCCCCGTGAAATGGCCGTCGTCGTACTGCTCGCCCAGCTGGGGCACCGAGGTGTCGCTCACGCCCTCGAGGGTACGGGCTCGCCGCGGGCCGGCTGCGGGCGCGTCCGCACCGACTTCTCCAGCTCGGTGAGCGCCTGCATGACCAGCCGCGCCCCGGCCCGGGTGACGTCGATCCCCTCGTCGCGGGGGAGCGAGGCCAGCAGGTAGTCCCAGGTCCGGTGGGCCTCGCGCAGCTCGGAGAAGTCGACGTCCTGGCCGAGCAGGATCGCCGCGGCGGCGATCGCGGTGGCGTCCCGCAGCTCCTCGCCGAACGCGCCGGCGCCGGGCAGCGGCGGGGCGTCCGCGGCGGGCAGGTGGGCCTCCAGCAGGACGATCGAGCGGTCCAGCATGCCGACCGCCGAGCGGGCCCGGTCGAACTGCTTGCGGCTCAGCTCCGGCACCTTCGCGAAGTGGTGCACGGGCTCCAGCTCGGCCCGGTCCAGCGCGGCCAGCATCTCGCTGCGGGTCTCCCGGACGTCCAGCAGCGCGGGCCGGACGTCCTTCTCGGCGTGCCCGCCCGCCGGATCGCCGTACCCGGTGAACACCGCGGCCGCGTACCGCCCGGCGGCGGCCAGCCACTCGGCGAGCCGCTCCGGCAGCCGGGCGGTCTGCCAGGTCGGGAACAGCGCGTACGCGCCGAGCGCGACCGCGCCGCCGAGCAGCGTCATCGCCACCCGGTCGAACGCCAGCCGCACCGGCTCGCCGGGCTGCAGGCCGAGCAGGAACACCACGTACGAGGAGATCGCGGCCGTCAGCAGCGCGTATCCGGTGCTCAGCATCATGTAGGACAGGCCCATCGAGAACACGGCGAGCGCGGCCAGCACCCAGTCGCCGGGCTGGAACACCTGCACGATGGTGGTGGACACCAGCACGCCGGCGACGGTGCCGGCGACCCGGGCGACGCCGCGGCTGAAGGTCTGCGCGAAGTCGGGGCGCATCACCATGGCGGAGGCCATCGGCGCCCAGTAGCCGTGCTCGATGCCCAGCAGCTGGGCCGCCAGGTAGGCGGAGGTCACCACGCCGGACATCCGCACCGCGTGCTGGAAGATCGCCGAATGCTTGTGCAGCTGCCGGCCGACGGTGGCCACCGCCGCGGGGGCCACCTTGACCAGCGAAGGGCGGTGCAGACCGGCGCCGCGGCCGGCGGTGGGGACGGCCCCGCGGTCCTGCCGGTCGAGCCGGTCGGCGGCCCGGCCGAGCAGACCGGACAGCTGGCGCGCGGAGCGGCGGGCGCCGCCGCGCAGCAGGTCCTCGCCGGTGCCGGGGCGGGCCAGCGCCAGGCCGGGGGTGTCCCTGGGCAGCTGCACCGGGTCGCCGGTGCGGATCGCCCGGGCCAGCGCGTCCAGCACGTCGGCGGCGGCGGCCAGCACCTCGCGGGCCCGGTCCCGCTCCGGGCCCTCCTCGGCAGCCCCCACCCGCGGATCGGCGAGCGCGGCCAGCGTGGGCCGGACGCGCTCCGCGATGGTCCGCAGGCCGCGCAGCTCCGGCGGGCGGCGGCGGGCCTGCCGGGCGGTCAGCCGGGCCGCCTGGCGGGCGACGATGAACGGCTCCGGGTCGACGTGCGCCACCGGGTCGTGCCGCAGGCTGCGGGCGTAGTCGCCGAGCCCGGCGTAGATGTCGGCGAGGGCGTCGCGCTGCGCCCGCCAGCTGTCGATCGGCCACAGCGTCACCACCAGGGCCTGCACGCCGCCGCCGACCGAGCAGAGCACGGCGTGGCCGAGCGCCGCGGACACCGACACCGGCAGCTGCACCACCACCATCATCACGGACAGCGTGTTGGCGGCGACCACACCGGCGGTCGGGCTGACCGCCCAGGCCATGCCCGCGCCGAACGCCCACAGTGCCAGCAGCACCGGGAACGCGCCGGTGATGCCGACCGCGACGTAGCCGAGGAAGGTCGACGCGCCCAGTCCGGCGCCCGCCACCAGCGCCAGCGAGGCGCGCGGCCGGAACGAGCGCTGGAAGGTCGCGACACCGGCGATGAACGCGCCCATCGCGGCGGACGCGGCGTGCGAGGGCCCGTAGATCGCCATGGTCGGGAAGATCACCAGCGCGGCGGCGACCGCGGCGCGCAGCGACCGGCGCGGATTGGTGAGCGAGAAGTCCACGGTCAGCCCGGCCTTCGCGGTCTCACGCAGGGCCTTGAACCAGGACATAGCGGGAGCTTAGCGACTTTTCCGCCACCGGACCGTCAGCACTCGCTCCACTGCCGACAGCGCCGCGGCAGGCCGGAACACCGCGCCCGCGGCGAGCATCGCCGACGAGTGGAACGGCAGCCCCGGCGCCACCGCGACCGCCAGGTGCTCGGCGCCCATCAGCACGTTCTTCGGCCGCCGGCCCGCCGGCGCGAACGGGAAGCCCACTTGGGCGACCACCACGCCCCAGGTCAGCAGGAAGGTCCTGCCGACGGGCGCCCTGGACCCTGTACCGACCGGCCGCGGCGTCCACCAGCACCACCTGCGCGGCGATCACCAGCATCGCGCAGTTGTGCAGGACCGCCGCCGGCGCGCCGGCCACCGCCCGCGGCTCGCTCCGGGCCGCCGGCCGTCAGCCCCGCCCCGCCCCGGCGAACGCCGGGACCGCCCGGGCGGGCTTGGACCGGACGCGCGCGGCGGTCATCCCGCCGCACCGCACGCGCGTTCGAACAGGGGCGAGAGGGGCCGCTGTTACAGGACGAAGGCGTCCTGGCCGCCGCTGCTCACCATCGGGCGGCCGGCGGCGTCCCAGGCGAACATGCCGCCGTCCACGTTCACCGCATCGCGGCCGCCGGCGACCAGGTACTGCACCACCTGCGCGGAGCGGCCGCCGACCCGGCACAGCACGTACAGCCGGCCCTCGGGCAGCTCGTCGAGGCGGGCCACCACCTGGCCGATCGGGATGTGCAGCGCACCGTCCACGTGGCCGGCGTCCCACTCGTCCTGCTCGCGGACGTCGAGCAGAACGGCGTCGGCGGGCACCGAGGCGGCGTCGGTGGTGGGCAGCTGAGCGAACATCGGGGCGTTCTCCTGGGATCGGTACGGGTCGTTCGAGCCATTGTCCGGCAGCAGGGCGACCAGCTTGGCCTGCCGGTCGGCGGCGGTGGCCAGCAGCTGGTCCGCGAGGTCCTCCAGCAGGCGCTCCGGCTCGTCCGGGCGCAGCAGCAGCAGTTCGCCCATCGGGGTGCGCTCCAGCCGGACCTGCTCGGTGGCCAGCGCGGTGATCCGGCCGGTCAGCCACTCCAGGCGCTGGCGCAGCCAGGCCAACCGGTCGGGGGAGCCGACGGCGGGCGCGGACTCCGGGTCGGCGGACCACTCCTCGGCGAGCCGCTCCAGCCCCTCGGTGTCGGCCAACGCGTACGCCTCGTTGACCCGGGCGATGAACGCCGAACGGCGCTGCTGCTCGGCCGGGTCGGTGGACAGGTCGGGGTGGGCCCGGCGGGCCAGTTCGCGGTAGACCCGCTGGGCGTCCTTGTCGGGCCGCACCCGGCGGGCCTCCGGCTCGCCCTCGCGCGGGCCGCGCTGCTCGGCGGGCTCGACCCGCTCCCGGGCCTCGCGGGCCCGCCGCAGGTCCTCCGGGTCGCCGCTGAGCGCCGCCACCGCCTCGGCGATCAGCGCGTCCAGCTCGTCCAGCTCGGCGTACAGCGGGCCGAGCAGCTGGTGGTGGGCGAGCGCGAAGTTGTCGATCTCCACCCGCAGGGTGGCCACGTCGACGTCCAGGGTCAGCCAGGCCAGCTCGGCCGCCGCGACCCGCTCCTCCAGCTCCTGCCGCTCCGGATCCGCCCACACCTCGACGCTCGGTACGCTCACCCGGGCCACCCTACCGGGACCCTCACACCGCCCTGACGGGTGACGGTGGAGCACGCCGGGGGCGCGCCGTCAACGACACGCAACTGATACGGACGAATCTGCCGGATTAACTACCTCCCATTGGCATCTCCGTGCTTCATTGGAGGACGCACGCAAGGACGCGCGCACCGGCCAGGAGGGGCAGCGAGACTCAAAGGGGCAGACCGATATCCATGGTGGACCAGCCCATTTCCGCACCCGACCGGGCGGACCTCCCGGGCGGCCGCCCCACCGGGGTGGTGGCACTGCTTCGCGTGGCCGCCGCGCTGGTCGATCCGGACGGCCGGATCACCGTGTGGAACCGCACCGCCGAGGAGCTCTTCGGCCACCGCGCCGCCGTCGCCGTCGGCCGCACCGCCCACGGCCTGCTGCCCGCCGTCTGCCCCCGCCACGACCCGGACGCCCCCGCGCACCGCTGCGACGCCTTCGACACCCTCGACGACCTCGCCACCGACGGCCCGTGGGCCGGCGCGATGACGGTGCACGACCGCGAGGAGCGGCAGCGCGACGTCCTGTGGTGGGCCTACCCGCTGGCCGAACCGGCCGGCCGCTCGCTGCTCGTGCTGGCCGCCGACGCGCGGCCGCTGCGCGCCGCCGGCCCCCGGATCGCCCTCGGCGAGCGCCTCGTCCACTACGCCGCCGCACCCGCCGCGGCCCGCCCGCAGCAGATCGCGGCCGCCTTCGCACCGCCCGCCGGGCCCACCCCCGAAGCGCTGGCCGCGCTGCTGCCGTCCTGCTCCCCGGAACGCCGCGGCCGACTGCTGGCCGCCCTGGCCGCCGCCGGGCCCCCGGCCCTGCGGGTGGACGCGGCACTGCTGCCGGTGGCGCCCTACCAGTCCGCGCCGGGCGGGCCGTCCGGCACCGCCCGGGTCGCCGCCGGCCTCGGCCGCCGCTACCCCACCCCGCAGCAGCGGGCCGCCCAGCAGCGCGAGCGCACCGCCCGCCGCCCCGCGGAGCCGCAGCGCGGCACGGGTGCCCGGGCCCCGCTCGGGGTACGGATACAGGCTGCCGGGCCCGCGGAGGAAGCGCGGGTGCCCGGCAGCACCGTCCCTGGCCCACGCGACGCCGCCGCCCACGGCCCGACCCCGGGAGGCCCCGCCATCGACCCCGCCACCGCCCCGTCCGAACCGGCCCCCGCCCAGGCCCCCGCCCAGGTCTCCGCCGTCCTGCCCGGCCCCGCCAAGGCCGCCGACGGCGGCGTCGAGGTGGTCCGCGGCCTGCCCGACGACGGCGACCTGGCGCTGCTGGCCTCGGTCGGCAGCCAGGTCGGCACCACCCTCGACCTGGACACCACCGCCCGCGAACTGTGCAAGGTGCTGGTCCCCCGGGTCGCCGACTTCGCCTGCGTCGACCTGCTCGACGGCCTGCTCTCGGACGGCGAACTGCCCGCCGACCCGCCGGACAACCGCACCGTGCTGCGCCGCGTCGCCCGCACCTTCAACACCGGCTCGCCGCGCTGGAACCACGTCCTGGACGAGGGCTCGCTGCTGACCATGCCGCGCTCCACCCCGCCCGGGCTGGCCCTGCAGGAGAACCAGCCGGTGCTGGTGCCGCTGATCTCCGCGGACGTCGCGGTCGACTACGCGGCCTCACTGGGCGGCCCCGAGCTGGAGCCGACCGTGGTCGGCCGCTCCATGCTGGCGCTGCCGCTGTCCGCCCGCGGCGCGGTGCTCGGCATCCTCAAGCTGCTGCGGCTGTCCGACCGGGCGCCGTTCACCCGCGCCGACGCCGACACCCTCAAGGAGATCGCCGCCCGCGCCGCACTGTCGCTGGACAACGCCCGGCTGCACCGCGCCGAGTCCAAGGTCGCCACCACCCTGCAGCGCTCGATGATCCCGACCCGCCCGCCGAAGATCCCCGGCGTGCAGATCGCCCACCGCTACATGCCGGGCGACCGCAAGGCCGAGGTCGGCGGCGACTGGTTCGACGCCATCCAGCTGCCCGGCAGCCGGGTCGCCCTGGTGGTCGGCGACGTGATGGGCCACGGCCTGCACTCGGCCGCCGCGATGGGCCGCTTCCGCACCGCCATGCAGACCCTCGCCGCCCTCGACCTGCCACCGGGCCAGCTGCTGCGGCACCTCGACAACCTGGCCCAGAAGCTCGGCGACGACCACCTCGCCACCTGCCTGTACGCGGTCTACGACCCGATCAACCGCACCTGCGAACTCGCCTCGGCCGGCCACGTCCCGCCGGTGCTGGTCCACCCCGACGGCCGCGGCGAACTGCTCGACCTGCCCTCGGGCGCACCGATCGGCGTCGGCGGGGTGCCGTTCGTCGCCACGAGGATCGACGTCTCGGACGGCTCGATGCTGGTGCTGTGCACCGACGGCCTGGTCGAGGTCCGCGGCGGCGACATAGGAGAGGGCCTGGCCGCGCTCTGCGGCAACCTGATCGACCCCAAGCAGACCCCCGACGAGGCCTGCGACACCGTGCTGAACACCCTGCACTCCGACGACCGGCAGGACGACATCGCGCTGCTGGTGGCCCGCTTCGACGGCGTCCCGCCGACCGAGGTCGCCACCTGGCAGCTGGGCGTCACCGAGCTGGAGGTCGGCCGGGCCCGCCGCCTGGTGCGCGACCAGCTCGCCGCCTGGCAGCTGACCGCGCTGACCGAGACGGTCGAGCTGCTGGTGTCCGAGCTGGTCACCAACGCCGTCCGGGTGGCCCGCTCCGAGGTGCAGCTGCAGCTGATCCGGGTCGACAAGCTGCTGGTCGAGGTCAGCGACGACAACCACAACCTGCCGTCGCTGGAGCCCGCCGACTCGCTGTCCGAGCACGGCCGCGGCCTCAACCTGGTCAGCAAGCTGTCCGAGAAGTGGGGCACCGCCCGCAAGGCGGTCGGCAAGGTCGTCTACTTCGAGATGCCGCTGCCGCGCGGCTGACCGGCCGGGGTCAGGGCGTGACCGCCCTGGCCCCGCCCTGCGCCACCGAGGCGGCTGCGCCGACCCCGGACAGCACCCGCGGCCAGTAGTCGCCGAACACCTCGACCCACACCGCGATCAGCACCGCGGTGCTGATCGCCACCAGGTGCTCCAGGCCCGCCAGGTTCGGCAGCAGCGTCGCCTCGACCACCATGGCCACCACCACGGCGCCGCCCGTCCACCAGGCCCGGCAGCGGAACGCCACCACCACGGCCAGCGCCACCACCGCCGCCGAGGGCCCGGTGTCGCGCACGTGCGCCACCCAGCGCGGGAACCCGAGCAGGTGGTGCGGGCCGAGGGCCACCGCGATCCGGGCGAACAGCGTTCCCGCCAGGGTGCAGACGTAGGCGACCACCAGGGTCAGCCGCCGCCCCAGCACGATCTCCGCCACCCCGAACACCAGGAAGACCTGCGCCAGCGCCCCCCACACCGGCAGGTCCAGGGCCGGCACGTACAGCGACAGCGGGGTGCGCAGCAGCGACACGTCCAGCGGCAGCGCCGCCTTCACCACCCCGATGTCCGAGACGAACCGGGCCCCGCCCGGCAGGTGCTGGACGATCGAGAACAGCAGGACCAGCGCGGTCGCCGCGGTCGCCAACGGCACCGCAGCGAATTTCCGCCGCACCACCCGTTCCTTCACGGCGCCGAACAGCGCCCCCCACTCGGCGACCGCGGCCCGGCGGAATACCGCCCCGAGCCCCGGCCGCACGCCCCCCGCGTGGGTGTTCTGCTTCACGAACCGGTTCTCCCGTCCCGAGGACGTACGGCCATCCCGACGTCCGTACCGCTGTGCGCGTCTTCTTCTACGCCTCTTCTTCGACCCTACGCATCGGATTAATCAGGGGCATCAACTTCACAGCCCGGTCGTGTCATACCGCGGTCTGATCTTCCGGCCCGCTCCGCCCCCCGGCGGAGGGACCACCGTCCCGGGCCCCAGCGGGCCGGGAAGCCCGTGGCTCAGCCCTCGCGGGCGTGCCGTCGACGGAACAGCGCCGGCAGGCTCGGCACCGTGATGAAGCCCTCCGCGCGGGCGGAGGCGATACCGATCCGCGGAATCTCGCTGCTCTTCTCGAAGAGCAGATAGCGCGGCTCCCAGATCGGCCGGTATTTCGCATTCGCCCGGTAGAGCGACTCGATCTGCCACCAGCGGGAGAAGAATCCCAGCACCGAACGCCACAGCCGCAGCACCGGGCCGGCGCCGAGCTTCGAACCGCGCTCGAAAACCGAGCGGAACATCGCGAAGTTCAACGACACCCGTTCCAGTTCGACCTCCTTCGCGCGCTGCAGGAGTTCGATCACCATGAACTCCATCAGGCCGTTCTCGCTGTCCCGGTCGCGCCGCATCAGGTCCAGCGACAGACCGTGCGCGCCCCACGGCACGAAGCTCAGCAGCGCCCGCAGCTCGCCGTCCCCGTCGAAGCACTCCAGCATCACGCAGCGCCCGTCGCCCGGGTCGCCGAGCCGGCCCAGCGCCATCGAGAAGCCGCGCTCGGTCGCGCCGTCCCGCCAGTGGTCGGCCTTCGCCACCAGCTCGGCCATCTCCGACTCGGGGATGTCCTCGTGGCGGCGGATCCGCACCGTGTAGCCGGCCCGCTTGACCCGGTTGTAGGCCTGCCGGACCACCCGCATCGCACGGCCGTCCAGCGAGAACTCGTCCAGCTCGACGATCGCCTCGTCGCCCAGCTCCAGCGCGTCCAGCCCGTGCCGGGCGTAGATCACCCCGGCCTCCTCGGAGGCGCCCATGACGGCCGGCACCCAGGCGTGCTCGCGGGCCTCGGCCAGCCAGGCGTCGATCGCCCCCGGCCAGGCCTCCGGGTCGCCGATCGGGTCGCCGGACGCCAGCGTGACGCCGCCGACCACCCGGTAGGCGACCGCGGCCTTCCCGCTCGGCGAGAAGACCACCGCCTTGTCCCGGCGCAGCGCGAAGTAGCCGAGCGAGTCCCGCTCGCCCTGCCGGTCCAGCAGCTCGCGCAGCTTCCGCTCGTCCTCGTCGCTCTGCAGCTCCTCGCCGCGCGGCGAGCGGAACGCCACGTACAGCACGGCCAGGAACAGCACCGCGCTCATCGCGTTGATCGCCGCGTTCACCCAGGTCGGCACGGAGACCACGTCGGCCACCTTCGCCGACGGGGTCAGCGTGATCATCCGGTGCACCGAGTAGCTGAACCGGGTGCCGAAGCCCGCGCCGCTGATGGTGTTGGTCAGCTGCACCAGCACCGAGCCGATCAGGCCGCCCAGCAGCAGGCCGCCGACCCCGGCCGCGACCGCGGT
The DNA here is from genome assembly GCF_002803145.1 of Kitasatospora sp. CB02891. Taxonomy (NCBI): domain Bacteria; kingdom Bacillati; phylum Actinomycetota; class Actinomycetes; order Kitasatosporales; family Streptomycetaceae; genus Kitasatospora; species Kitasatospora sp. CB02891. The sequence continues at coordinate 87,976 of NZ_NNBO01000019.1, forward strand.
CTTCGGGTTCGACCGGTCGCCCTTGGAGGTGAACTCGCGGCGCGAGAACAGCAGCGCCACCAGGAACAGGCCGGTCAGCACCACCGAGAAGTAGTTCCACGGGTGGGACGCGAAGTGCTGGCCCCAGGCCATCAGCGCCAGGTAGCCGACGAAGGTCAGGCCGGCCAGCCCCGTGTTGAAGATCCACGCCGCCCGCTTGCGGCGGCGCATCGCCACCGCCAGGAACAGCGCCAGCGCCACCGAGGTCAACCCGGCGGTCACCAGGTACGGGGTGAAGAACTGGCCCTCGTTGTGCCGCTGCACCGTGTCCTTGAACGGCACGGAGAGCACCGCCACCAGGTTCAGCAGTGCCACCAGCCGCAGGTACCAGACCGTCGATGTGGCGGCCCGGCGACGCCAGAGCGCCCGCGGACCCGAACCCTCGCCCCGGGAGGGCGACACGGCCGAGGCAGCCGTCTTCACTGTGGACACAGCAACCATTCCAGACGATCGAACATTGGGGCGCATCCGCGCGCGGTCTGCGCACTTCACCCCGATTTCCATGGTTGCCCAGCGAAGATGAGAATTGCGTGAATCCGGTAGCGGATTCCCACCCCCGCCGATCGGCGGGGGTGACAGCCCGAACCCCCACCAGGGAGAGACATGCCGCCGACCCGGGTCCTGATCGTGGACGACGAGGTGCTGGTCCGCTCCGGGCTCGGCCTGATCGTCGGCTCCGCACCCGACCTCGAAGTGGTCGGCGGCTGCTCCGGCGGCCAGGCCGAGCAGCAGGCCCGGGCGCTGGCCCCGGACGTGGTGCTGCTCGACGTCCGGATGCCCGACCTGGACGGCATCAGCGTGCTGCGCCGCCTGCGCGCCCTGCCCGACCCGCCGGTCGTCGCCATGCTCACCACCTTCGACACCGACGAGTACATCGGCACCGCGCTGCGGGCCGGCGCCGCCGGGTTCCTGCTCAAGGACACCGCCCCCGAGCAGCTGGTGCACGCCGTCCGGGTGCTCGCGGCCGGCGGCAGCGTGCTCTCCCCGACCGTCGCCCGCACGGTGATCAGCGGCTACGTCGACGGCGGCGGCCCCGACCTGACCGCCACCGCCCTCACCCACCGGCTCACCGGCCGCGAACTCGACGTGCTGGCCCTGCTCGGCGAAGGCCTCTCCAACGCCGAGATAGCCGACCGGCTGTTCCTCGGCACCGGCACCGTCAAGGACCACATCAGCGCCATCCTGGCGAAACTCGGCGCCGCCAACCGGGTCCAGGCCGCCGTCGTCGCGCACCGCGCCGGGCTGGTCCGGGAACGCCGGGACGGGGAGTGATCTCCGCCGAACCCGCCGCCGAAGCCTCCGCCCCGCAGCGCTGGGCCTGGCTGCGCTCCCCCCGCACCACCCTGCTGGTCCCGGTGGTGGCCGCCGCACTGGACTCCGCGCTGGTCGCCAAGGGCTCCGAGCCCTGGCAGATCGCCCTGTCCGCGCTGTCCGTCGTCGCCCTGCTCGGCCGCCGCCGCTTCCCGCTGACGGTCGCCCTGCTCACCCTGCCCGGGGCGTTCTTCAACGAGATCTGGCTGGCCCCGCTCACCGCCGTCTACGCGGTCTCCGCCGCCTACCCGAAACCGCGGATCCCGGTCGCCTGCGCCGTCTCCTTCGCCCTGATCGAGTTCCTCCACTGGCCGTTCGCCCCCGACCTGTTCGCCCTCAGCCGGGACAACGCGCTGTACGCCATCCAGTCGGCGATGCTCGGCGCCGGACCGGCCGCGCTCGGCATGCTCACCCGCACCCGCCGCGAGCTCGGCGAACGCGTCACCGAACTCACCGAGGGCCGCCAGCGCGAGAGCCGGCTGATCGCCGAGCGGGTGCTGACCGCCGAACGCGCCCGACTGGCCCGCGAAATGCACGACGTGGTCTCCCACCAGGTCAGCCTGATCTCCATCCAGGCCGGGGCGATCCAGGTCGCCAGCACCGACCCGGCCTCCCGGGACGGCGCCCGCACCATCCGCGAACTCTCCGTCCGCACCCTGGACGAGCTGCGCCAGATGGTCGGCGTGCTGCGCGCCGCCGGCCTCGGCAACCGCACCCCGCTGGCCCCGCAGCCCACCCTCGCCGACCTGCCCCGGCTGATCGGCGACAGCGGCCTGCCGGTCACCCACCGGCTCGACACCGGCCGCCGCGACTGGCCCGAGGCGGTCGAACGGGCCGCCTACCGGACCGTCCAGGAAGGCCTCACCAACATCCGCAAGCACGCCCCCGGCGCCCGGGTCACCGTCCGGGTCGCGGCCCGCGGCGGAAAGCTCCACGTCGAGGTCCGCAACGGCCCGCCGGCCGACCGCACCGCCGCCGCCCCGCTGCCCGGCGGCGGCCACGGCCTGGTCGGCCTGCGCGAACGCGCCGCCCTGCTCGGCGGCAGCTTCACCGCGGGCCCCACCCCCGACGGCGGCTTCTCGCTGCACGCCGTCCTGCCCGCCTGAGACCGCCGGCGTCCGCGGAGCCTTCTGCGGAACCGCGGGCCGGAGAACAGTTGCAGGACAACAAAAAACCCCGCAGATCCTGAGATCTGCGGGGTTTCGCTGTGCGCGAGGGGGGAGTTGAACCCCCACGCCCTTTCGGGCACTGGAACCTGAATCCAGCGCGTCTGCCTATTCCGCCACCCGCGCATGGGTGTTGTCTTCCGGAGCTTGTCGCTCTTTCGACTCTTCGAGAAGCTTAGCGCATCTCTCCGGGTCTTCCGTTCGGCTCCCTTGCGGGCGCCCCTTCCGACATGGAAAACATTAGCACGCCCCGAGCCCCACCTGCGAATCCATTCCCGCAGGCCCCCGGCACGGCCCGGACCGGACCGCAACCGGAGGCGGGTGCGAACGGGTGAGCGGACCGCCCAGTGGGTACCCTCCGGGCGCGACCTGGCCGGGGAACCGTACGGAAGGGCCGGGCGTGGATACGATCAGTACGGAAGTACCGCTTTCCGGCCTACGGGCCGGTCCGACCGACGCCCTGAGAGGGGGTGCCCCGTGGGAGTCCTGAAGAAGTTCGAGCAGCGACTCGAAGGTCTCGTGAACGGCACCTTCGCCAAGGTGTTCAAGTCCGAGGTCCAACCGGTGGAGATCGCCGGTGCCCTGCAGCGCGAGTGCGACAACAACGCCAGCATCTGGAACCGGGACCGCACGGTCGTCCCGAACGACTTCATCGTCGAACTCAGCCCGCACGACCACGAGCGGCTCAGCCCCTACGCCGGGCAGCTCGGCAACGAGCTCGCCGGCATGGTCCGCGAGTACGCCGAGGCGCAGCGGTACACCTTCATGGGCCCGCTGCAGGTCGCCCTGGAGAAGGCCGACGACCTGGACACCGGCCTGTACCGGGTGCGCAGCCGGACGCTGACCGCCGAGGAGCCGCAGCGGCCGCCCGCGCCGCCGGCCGCCCAGCCCGGCTACGGCCGTCCGCCGACCCCGCCCGCCCCCGGCGCGCCCTGGCAGCAGGGCGCCGGCGCTCCGTACGGCGCTCCGCCGCCGCCCTCCGCCCCGCCCGCGATGCCGCCCGCCCCGCCGGCCCCCGGCAACAACGTCCGGCCGTTCCCCGGCGCGGGCCACGGCGGCGCCGGCACCCGGCGCTGGGTCGAGGTGAACGGCGCCCGGCACCAGATCACCCAGAACGCGGTCGTCCTGGGCCGCTCCACCGAGGCCGACATCCGGATCGACGACCCCGGGGTGTCCCGAAAGCACGCGGAGATCCGCCCCGGCACGCCCGCGATGGTGATGGACCTCGGTTCCACCAACGGCATCGTGGTGGACGGACAGCACACCCAGCGCGCTACGCTCCGCGACGGCTCCCGGATCGTCCTGGGGTCGACCACCATCGTCTACCGACAGGTCGAAGGGTAGAAGCGGGCCGGTATGTCTGATCTGACCCTGACGGTCATGCGGCTGGGCTTCCTCGCCGTGCTCTGGCTGTTCGTCATCGTCGCCGTGCAGGTGATCCGCAGCGACCTCTTCACCACCAAGGGCGCCGCGCGCTCCGGGCACCGGGCCGCGCCCACCACCCCCGCCGCGGCCGGGCCGGGCCGCCAGCCGCAGGGGCAGCCCGCCGCCGCCCAGCAACAGCAGCAACAGCAACAGGCCCGGCAGCGCCGGGGCCAGCCCACGCACCTGGTGGTCACCCAGGGCTCGCTGGCCGGCACCACCGTCGCGCTGCACGGCCAGACCGTCACGCTGGGCCGGGCGCACGACTCCACGATCGTCCTGGACGACGACTACGCGTCCTCCCGTCACGCCAGGATCTACCCCGATCAGGCTGGGCAGTGGACCGTGGAGGATCTAGGCTCCACCAACGGCACCTATCTGGACCGACAGCGGCTGACCACGCCGACGCCGCTCCAGATCGGCGTGCCGATCCGAATCGGCAGGACCGTCATCGAACTGCGGAAGTAGTCAGCGCATGAGGACCAGCTCCACCCGAAGGAGGGCCCGGACAGCATGAGTCTCGTGCTGCGCTTCGCCGCCGGCTCGCACAAGGGCCTGATCCGCGAGGGGAACGAGGACTCCGGCTATGCCGGACCCCGGCTGCTCGCGGTGGCCGACGGCATGGGCGGGGCGGCGGCCGGTGAGGTCGCCTCCTCCGAGGTGCTGGGGTCGATCGTCCGCCTGGACGAGGAACAGCCCGGCGCCGACCTGCTGACCCTGCTGAGCGACGCGGTGCAGACCGCCAACGACCGGCTCCGGCAGATGGTCGAGCAGGACCCGCAGCTGGAAGGCATGGGCTGTACCCTCACCGCGCTGCTGTGGGACGGCCAGCGGATGGGCCAGGTGCACATCGGCGACTCCCGCGCCTACCTGCTGCGGGACGGCCGGCTCGACCAGATCACCCAGGACCACACCTGGGTGCAGCGGCTGGTCGACGAGGGCCGGATCACCGCCGAGGAGGCCGAGACCCACCCGCAGCGCTCACTGCTGATGCGCGCCCTGGACGGCCGCGGCCAGGTCGAGCCCGACCTGTCGATCCGCGAGGTCCGGGCCGGCGACCGCTACCTGATCTGCTCCGACGGCCTGTCCGGCCCGGTCAGCCACCAGACCCTGGAGGAGACGCTCGGCAGCTACTACGCGCCGCAGCAGACCGTCCAGGAACTGATCCAGCTGGCGCTGCGCGGCGGCGGCCCGGACAACATCACCTGCATCGTGGCCGACGTGATCGAGGTCGGCGCCACCGACCTGCTCAGCGGCCAGGCCGCGCAGGCCCCCGAGGTGGTCGGCGCGGTCGCCGACACCCAGCCGCACCCGCAGCAGCACGACCCGCACCTGCTGGACACCCCCGCCGGCCGCGCGGCCGGCCTCGGCCGCACCCCGCCGGCCCCGCAGGGCGCCTTCGGCCCTGCCGAGGGCTACCAGGGCGGCTACGACCAGCAGCCCGGCTACGGTCCCCCGGCCGGCGACTTCGGCCCCGCCGAGGGCTACCAGGGCGGCTACGACCAGCACGGCAACTACGTCGACCCGGCCGGCTTCCCGCCCGGCGACGGCGGCGAGTACGGCGGCCCCGACGACCCGTACGAGGGCGACGCCCCGCCGAGCCGCCGCAAGAAGAAGCGCGGCCTGAAGCTCACCCTGATCGGGGTGCTGGTGCTGGCGGTGCTCGGCGGCGGCGGCTTCTTCGCCTGGCAGTGGAACCAGAACCAGTACTACGTCGGCGCCGAGAACGGCCACCTCGCGGTCTACCGCGGCCTCGACCAGAACCTGGCGGGCCTGAAGCTCAGCTCGGTCTACCAGCAGTACGGGGACGTGGAGCTGAAGTACCTGCCCGCCTTCCAGCGCGACCAGGTCGCCAAGAACATCCAGGCCAGCAGCCTGGAGGACGCCCGGAAGCAGGTCGAGACGCTGCGCACGCAGGCCGAGGTCTGCAAGAAGGTCGCCGATTCCAAGGCCGCCCCGGCCACCGGGGACGCCACGCCGACCGCCCCGCCGTTGACCGAGCAGGAGCAGCAGCTCGCCGTGTCCTGCTCCGGGCAGTAGGCCGCGGGCGACCCCGGGGGTTTTCACAGGCATGAGCACATTCGACGTGAGCCGCGGCAGCACGCCCACCACCGGGCGGCGCCGCGCCGTCGGCCGGTCCGCGACGGGCGACGCCCCGAACCGGCGCAACACCGAACTCCTGATGCTGGCCTTCGCCCTCGCGATCCCGATGCTGGCGTACGCCAACGTCGGCCTGGCGATGGACGGCAGCCTGCCCGTCGGCATGCTGAAGTTCGGGCTCGGCATGGCCGTGCTGGCACTGGCCGCGCACCTGGCGGTGCGGCGGTTCGCGCCGTACGCCGACCCGCTGCTGCTGCCGCTGGCGACGCTGCTGAACGGGCTCGGCGTGGTGATGATCTGGCGGCTCGACAAGGCCGGCAAGCTGCTGCGCCTCAACTTCCCGGCGGCCGGCAACCAGCTGATGTGGTCCGGGCTCGGCGTGGCGATGTTCATCGGCGTGGTGATCCTGCTGAAGGACCACCGGATCCTGCAGCGCTACACCTACATCTCCATGGTGGTGGCGCTGGTGCTGCTGGCCGCGCCGGCCTTCTTCCCGTCCCGGCCGGAGGACTACGGCGCGAAGATCTGGATCCGCTTCGGCTCGTTCTCGATCCAGCCCGGCGAGTTCGCCAAGATCATCCTGACGGTGTTCTTCGCCGGCTTCCTGATGGTCAAGAAGGACGCCCTGGCGCTGGCCAGCCGCAAGTTCATGGGCCTGTACCTGCCGCGCGGGCGCGACCTGGGCCCGATCGTGGTGGTCTGGCTGCTGTCGATCCTGATCCTGGTGTTCGAGACCGACCTGGGCACCTCCTTCCTGTTCTTCGGCCTGTTCGTGGTGATGCTCTACGTCGCCACCGAGCGGACCAGCTGGATCGTCTTCGGTCTGACCATGTCGCTCGGCGGCGCGGCCGTGGTGGCCTCCGCCGAACCGCACGTGAAGACCCGCATCAACGCCTGGCTCGACCCGATGGCGGCGTTCGGGCCGAAGCCGCCCTCGCAGTCATCGGAGCAGATCGGGCAGACCCTGATGTCGCTCGGCTCGGGCGGCACCGTCGGCACCGGGCTCGGGCAGGGCCGCAGCTGGCTGATCCAGTTCGCGGCGAAGAGCGACTTCATCCTCGGCTCGTTCGGCGAGGAGCTGGGCCTGACCGGCCTGATGGCGCTGTTCATGATCTACGGCCTGGTGGTGCAGCGCGGCCTGCGCACCTCGCTGGCGGCCCGCGACCCGTTCGGCAAGCTGCTGGCGGTCGGCCTGAGCTCGGCGTTCGCGCTGCAGGTGTTCGTGGTCGCGGGCGGCGTCACCGGCCTGATCCCGCTGACCGGCATGACCATGCCGTTCCTCGCCCAGGGCGGCTCGTCCGTGGTGGCGAACTGGGCCCTGATCGCCATCCTGATGAAGATCAGCGACACCGCCCGCCGGCCGGCCGTCGAACCGGCCGCCGCCATCCCGGAGCCGGCCGGACCGGGGCGGCTCCCCGCCGCCGGGCCGGGCGCACCGGACGAGAGCAGGGGAGCGACCTCGTGAACAAGCCGATCCGCCGGGTGTCGATCTTCTGCCTGGTCCTGATCCTCGCCCTGATGCTCCGGGTGAACTGGGTGCAGGGCGTGCAGGCGTCGGCCTGGGCCAACAACCCGCACAACGACCGCACCAAGTACGACCGGTACGCCTACCCGCGCGGCAACATCATCGCGGGCGGCCAGGCCGTCACCAGGTCCGACTTCGTCAACGGCCTGCGCTACAAGTACAAGCGCTCCTGGGTGGACGGGCCGATGTACGCGCCGGTCACCGGGTACTCCTCGCAGACGTACGACGCCAGCCAGCTGGAGAAGCTGGAGGACGGCATCCTCTCCGGCGCCGACTCCCGGCTGTTCTTCCGCAACACCCTGGACATGCTGACCGGCAAGCCCAAGCAGGGCGGCGACGTGGTCACCACCATCGACCCCAAGGTGCAGAAGGCCGGCTTCGAGGGGCTCGGCGACAAGAAGGGCGCCGCGGTCGCGATCGACCCGCGCACCGGGGCGATCCTCGGGCTGGTCTCCACCCCGTCGTACGACCCGGGCACCTTCTCCGGCGGCACCAAGGACGACGAGAACGCCTGGAAGGCGCTCAACGACGACCCGAACAAGCCGCTGCTGAACCGGGCGCTGCGCGAGACCTACCCGCCCGGCTCGACCTTCAAGCTGGTCACCGCGGCGGCCGCGTTCGAGAACGGCAAGTACCAGAAGCCGACCGACACCACCGACACCCCGAACCCGTACGTCCTGCCGGGCACCAGCACCGCGCTGCGCAACGCCAGCGCCACCGAGCCGTGCGAGAACGCCACCGTCCAGGTCGCGATGGACTACTCCTGCAACACGGTGTTCGGCAAGATGGGCGCCGAGCTGGGCGGCGACAAGCTGCGGGCGCAGGCCGAGAAGTTCGGCTTCAACAGCGACCAGCTGCGCATCCCGATCGCGCCCACCCCCAGCTACTTCCCGAAGGACTCCAAGCCCGACGGCACCGCGATGGACGCCATCGGCCAGCACGACACCCGGGCCACCCCGCTGCAGATGGCCATGGTCGCGGCGGCCATCGCCAACAACGGCTCGCTGATGGAGCCCTACCTGGTCGCCCAGGAGGGCTCGGCCGGGAACGTGATCTCCACCCACACCGAGCACCAGCTGAGCCAGGCCGTCTCGCCGGCCACCGCGCAGAAGCTCCAGCAGCTGATGGAGTCGGTGGTGCAGAACGGCACCGGCACCAAGGCGAAGATCCCGGGTGCGACGGTCGGCGGCAAGACCGGCACCGCCCAGCACGGCCAGGACAACGCGGGCCTGCCGTTCGCCTGGTTCGTCTCCTACGCCAAGGGCCAGGACGGCAAGCAGGTCGCCGTCGCGGTGGTGGTCGAGGACGGCGACAGCGAGCGGAACGAGATCTCCGGCGGTTCGCTGGCCGCGCCGATCGCCAAGGCGATGATGCAGGCGGCGCTCGGCAAGTAGGTCGGTCGTATCCGTCACATTCCGGCCATCGATCCTCGATCGGTGGCCGGAATTGTCACAATGGGACGGTCCTGGTCGGTACCGGTCTGGTCTCAGCTGGCTGCCTGCACCAGGCAGGTCAGGTTCGCCCGGTAGCGTATCCGCCAGCAGCGGGTGTACCCGCAGCCAGTCCGCGGTCACCAACCGCGGACGCCGGCACCGTGAAACCACCGCGGCGGCGGCCGCGTCAGAACAGAGCGTGCGGGGACACTACGTCATATCCTCACCGACCGGTGGGGGAGAGGGTCGGAGATATGGAAGAGCCTCGTCGCCTAGGCGGCAGGTACGAGCTCGGCGGCGTCCTCGGGCGCGGTGGCATGGCCGAGGTGTACCTCGCCCACGACACCCGGCTCGGCCGCCAGGTCGCAGTGAAGACCCTCCGTACCGACATGGCCCGCGATCCCTCGTTCCAGGCCCGGTTCCGCCGCGAGGCACAGTCCGCGGCCTCGCTCAACCACCCCGCCATCGTCGCCGTCTACGACACCGGTGAGGACTACATCGACGGGATCTCCATCCCGTACATCGTGATGGAGTACGTCGAGGGCTCCACCCTGCGCGAACTGCTGCACACCGGGCGGCGGCTGCTGCCCGAGCGCGCGCTGGAGATGACCATCGGCATCCTGCAGGCGCTGGAGTACTCGCACCGCGCCGGCATCGTGCACCGCGACATCAAGCCCGCCAACGTCATGCTGACCCGGCAGGGCAACGTCAAGGTGATGGACTTCGGCATCGCCCGCGCGATGGGTGACGCCGGCATGACGATGACCCAGACCTCCGCGGTCATCGGCACCGCCCAGTACCTCTCCCCCGAGCAGGCCAAGGGCGAGACCGTCGACGCCCGCTCCGACCTCTACTCGACCGGCTGCCTGCTGTACGAACTGCTCACGGTGCGCCCCCCGTTCGTCGGCGACTCCCCCGTCGCGGTGGCCTACCAGCACGTCCGCGAGGAGCCCGCGCCGCCGTCCGCGTACGACCCCGAGGTGCGCCCGGAGATCGACGCGATCGTGCTGAAGGCGCTCGCCAAGGAGCGCGACTACCGCTACCAGTCCGCCGACGAGATGCGCGACGACATCGAGCGCTTCCTCGACGGCCTCCCGGTCGCCGCCGCCCAGCAGGCCGCCTACGGCACCGGCACGAACGGCTACGGGTACGACCAGAGCGGCGGGCAGTACGACCCGTACGGCCAGACCAACATGCTGCCCCAGCAGGGCGGCCCCACCACCATGCTGCCACCGGTCGGCCACCAGCAGCCCGCGCCCTACGGCGGCTACCAGGACGACGGCTACGGCAACGGCGGCTACGACGACGGCTACGAGGGCCGCAGCAGCCGGCGGCGCGAGGAGCAGCCGAAGAAGAGCAACACCTCCTGGATCATCCTCGCCGTCGCGGCGGTGCTGGTCCTGGTCGGCGCGTTCTTCGTGGTGCAGTCGATGGTGAAGACCGGCGGCGGGACCAAGAAGACCAACGTGCCGACCCTGATCGGCAAGACGCTCCCCGAGGCGGAGGCCGCGGCGAAGGCGCAGAACCCGACGCTCACCGTGGCCGCCGGCGACCCGATCGCCTGCCCCGACACCAAGATCCAGAAGGACCAGGTCTGCACCCAGGAGCAGGCCGCGGGCACCGAGATCTCCACCACCGGGAAGATCACGGTGCACCTGTCCTCCGGCCCGGCGCAGATCGACGTCCCCGACGTGGTCGGCCAGACCAAGGACGCCGCCAACACCGCGCTGACCGCCAAGGGCTTCCAGGTCACCGTCAACTACAGCAACGACGACAAGGTCGACCCGGACAAGGTCATCTCCCAGTCGGTGAGCGGCAAGGCGGCGGCCAACACCGCCATCACCCTGGTGGTCTCCTCCGGCCAGGCGAAGGTCGCGGTGCCGCCCCTGGTCGGCCAGTCCCAGGACAACGCCTCCCAGGCGCTCACCGACCTCAGCCTGGTGCCGAACGTGGTCACCAAGACCATCACCGACCAGACCAAGGTCGGCCAGGTCATCGAGCAGAACCCGCCGAAGGGCACCCAGGTCGCGAAGGGCAGCAAGGTCACCATCACGGTCGGCAAGCTGGCCGACAAGGTGACCGTGCCCCCGCTGCAGAACGTCAAGCTGACCGAGGCGATCAAGCAGCTGTCCGCGGCCGGGATCACCAAGTACCAGCTGATGGGCTCGCAGGACCCGCAGGGCATCGTGCAGACCGTCACCCCGACCGCCGGGTCGCAGATCAGCCCGGACGACACCGTGACGCTGTGGGTCAAGCCGGCGGACAAGACGCCGAACACGCCCTGACCGGCACCGCACCGTGAGAGGGGCCGCACCGTCCGCCCGGACGGTGCGGCCCCTCTCGTCGTCGACGGGGCCGGGGCGTCAGCGCAGCTCGGGCGGCGGCGTGCGGTGGTCGTCCACCGGGTCCACCCGGACCAGCGTCGCCCACACCGCCATCCGGTAGCGCGAGGTGTACACCGGCGTGCAGGTGGTCAGCGTCAGGTACCGGCCGGGGCCGGTGAACGGCGAGCCCTCGGGGACTGGCGCGACCACGCCCACGTTGTACTTGGAGGTCTGCTGCAGCGTCCCGGCGACCCGGTACACGTACCAGGAGTCCCGGGTCTCCACCACCACCGGATCGCCCTCGGAGAGCCGGTCCAGGTCGTGGAACTTCGCGCCGTGGCCGTCCCGGTGCGCCGCCATCGCGAAGTTGCCCTCGGCGTCCCACGGCATCGCCGACCGGTACGGCTCCTCGTACACCCCGGCCACGCCCTCGTTGAGCACGTCCGTGTTCGTGCCCATCCGGATCAGCGTCGTGCGGTCGTCCTTCTCGAACGCCGGCACGTGCAGGAAGCCCACCCCGTCACCGGCCTGGTACTCCGGGACGGGCGCCTCGACGCCGGGCGAGGGCACCGCCGGGGCGCTCCAGGTCTGCCGCAGCTTGTCCCCCTGCAGGCCGGCGGCCCGGGCGGCCACCACGTCCGTCCACCACAGCGAGTACCCGACGAACAGGGCCAGCACCAGGCCTAGGGTGATCAACAGCTCCCCCATCAGGCCCAGGGCCGCAGCCACCCGTCCGCGCCGTCGCCCGTCCCGAATGGCTGTGCCCATGGTGCCGTGCCTCGCTGCTCAGTGTTGCCCGGTCAGCGCCTCCGGCTGGCCCTGGCTCCTCGGCCGTTCGTCGACCATCTTGCCAAAGACGATGAGCCTTCCCCGGGCACTGAACTCCGGCGTGCATGTCGTCATGGTCAGATAGCGGCCCGGCCCGGTGAACGGCGAGCCCTTGGGCACCGGCTGAATCACCGTCACATTGCTCGGCGGCGTCTCCGGGATGCCGCCCGCGACCTCGTACGTGTAGTAGGAGGTCGCCGTCTCCACCACGATCTTGTCGCCCGGGGCCAGCTTGCCGATCTCCCGGAACGGCTGGCCGTGCGTGGTGCGGTGCGCGGCGACCGCGAAGTTGCCCGCCTGGTCGGAGGGCATCGCGGTGCCCGCATAGTGGCCGACCAGGCCCTTGTCGAGCACCTGCTGCTTGTTGGTGCCCTCAGCGATCGGGTAGTTCAGGTCCAGCTTCGGGATGTGGATGATCGCGAAGCCCTGACCGGGCTCGAACTTGGTCACCGGCGGCGGCGCCTCACCGCCGGTCGGCGGCGCGGCCGGCAGCTGCCCCCACTGCTGCTCCAGCTTCTTGCCCGCGGCGTCGGCGGCGTTGTCGGCCACCACGTTGGTCCACCACAGCTGGTAGGAGACGAACAGCAGCATCACCACGCCGAGGGTGATGAACAGCTCCCCCACCACCCGGGCCAGCACTACCCGTTTGCGCTCCTTGGGCCGCGGCGGACGCGGCCCCGCGGCCTTCCCGGACGCCCGCCGCCGGCCGGAGCCCGCCCGCAGGCCTCCCGGCCCCTGGGCGCGCCGCTGTCCGGCCCGGTCGTCCGGCCCGGATATCGCGGCCGGGTCCGGCTCGGTGTCGGGCAGCCGCAGCTGCAGGGTCCGCTCCGGGGCCGGCTCGTAGACGCCCCAGCCGTCCGGCTCGTCCATCTCCTCGGGAACGCCCCGCTCCGGGCGCACGGCGGTCATCCGGTCAGCCCCGGCCGATCACCGGGGCGAGGCCGGCCGAGCGGCCCACCGCGTCCGGGAAGCCGCACTCGGCCAGCCAGTTGGCCAACATCCGGTGCCCGCCCTCGGTGAGCACCGACTCGGGGTGGAACTGCACGCCCTCGACCAGCAGCTCACGGTGCCGCAGGCCCATGATCACGCCGCTGTCGGTGCGCGAGGTGACCACCAGCTCGGCGGGCACGGTGTCCGGCTCGACCGCCAGCGAGTGGTAGCGGGTGGCGGTCAGCGGCGAGGGCAGGCCCTCGAACACCCCGCCGTCCTCGTGCACCACCGGGGAGGTCTTGCCGTGCAGCAGCTCCGGCGCCCGGCCGACCACCGCGCCGTACGCCACCGCGATCGACTGCAGGCCCAGGCACACTCCGAACAGCGGCAGCCCGATCCGCGCGCAGTGGTGCACCATCTCCACGCACACCCCCGCCTCCTCGGGCGTTCCCGGCCCCGGGGAGAGCAGCACCCCGTCGTAGCCCTCCGCGCCTTCCCTCGGCCGGGCGTGAGTCACCGTCAACTGGTCGTTGCGGACCACCTCGCAGACCGCACCCAGCTGGTACAGGTACTGCACGAGGTTGAAGACGAAGCTGTCGTAGTTGTCGACCACGAGGATCCGGGGCGGGTGGCCGGCGGAGGTCATCGCTAACTCCTGGGGTGTGCGTGCGTCGAAGGGCGGACGGAACCGGGAGCCGGTTCAGCCGCCGGCGCCCTGATCCACCGTCACGTTCCCGAAGGGGAGCAGCGGCTCGGCCCACGGGAACACGTACTGGAACAGGACGTAGACCACTCCGAGGACGAGCAGCAGCGCGATCAGCGCACGCACCGGCGAAGGGCCCGGAAGATGCCGCCAGATCCAGCCGTACATGGTGCTCCTCGATGCTCGGGTCGGCACAAGCGTAAACGCCCACCCGCCCGCCCCAGGCGGGTATCCGCGCAACGGACCCGAAGCGGCGGCCTACTGGGCGGAGGCGGCCCGCAGGTCGATCGATCCGGCGTACCCTGGCAGGCTCAGCTCGTTGCCCTCCTGGACCTTCCAGCCCAGCCCGTAGGCGGCCACGTAGCCCAGGTAGTTGCGGATCGTCGGATCGGCGTCCACCGCCGACCGCAGCGCCTCGGTCCGGCCGACCGCGCGGATCACGTACGGCGGGGAGTAGACCCGGCCCTGCAGCAGCAGGGTGTTGCCGACGCAGCGCACCGCGCTGGTGGAGACCAGCCGCTGGTCCATCACCTGGATGCCCTCCGCGCCGCCCCGCCACAGCGCGTTCACCACGGCCTGGATGTCCTGCTGGTGGATCACCAGGTCGTTCACCCCGGGCTCGGGGACGCCGGGGATCCGGGCGGTGGCGTTCGGCGGGGCGTCGTCCAGCGTGACGGTCAGCCCGGGCCCGTGCAGCGCGTCCAGCCCGGCGGCCTGCTGCAGCGCGGCCAGCCGGGCGGCGTCGTCCGGGCTCTGCCCCTGCTCCCGGGCCAGCCCGTCGGCCCGGTTCTGGTCGGCGGCGACCTGCTCCTGGAGCTGCTGGTTCTGGGTGGAGCGCTGCTGTATGACGTCGCTGAGCTTGAGCAACGAGTTGTCGGTGCGCAGATCGGTGCCGTGCGCGGTCCGCCCGCTCACGTAGAACAGCAGCCCGGCGAGTGCGAAGACGGTGCAGGTCAGGGCACGTCCGACAATTCGGCCCCGGCGCGGGCGTGCGGCCGGGGTCTGCGAAGAAATCGTGGAATCAGTCACCGTACCCTTATCTCCCTCAGACCCGGCGAGCCACTACGCTAACGGACGCCGGTGGCATGTGCGGAGCTCCGACCGTTCTCATGTGCCACCTCGCCCCCACTGACCACCTGCGCGGTCACAGCGCATCGACAGGAGAGCCCCTCGTGCCGAAGTCTCGACTCCGCAAGAAGGCCGATTACACGCCGCCGCCGTCCTCCGTGACCGCCGTGAAGATCAGTTCCGGCCGGAGCTGGGTGGCGCCGCTGATGCTGGTGCTGTTCCTGATCGGCCTGGCCTGGATCGTCAGCTACTACGTGACCAGCGGCACCTGGCCGGTCCGGAGCTGGGGCAACTGGAACATCCTGGCCGGTTTCGGCTTCATCGCGGCGGGCTTCGGCGTCTCCACGCAGTGGAAGTGAGTCCGGCGCCGCCCGCCGGGCGGTCCGCGCTCTGATCCGCACTCCGCACCGCTTCGGCCTCCGAGCCGGGGCGGTGTTCGGCGTGCCAGGATGCCGGCCGATCACGGAGCGTCCGAACGTTTATCCACAGGGTTGTCCACACTGGGGAAAACTTTGCCGATCCTGTGGATAACTCGCAACGCAGCAGGATAACGCGCGTAGACCGGGGAAATCCAATCCCCCGCTGCGCACTGCCTGTGGACAGTGCGCAGGGGGCGGCAGTCAGCCGGGCAGCCGGGCCGTCCCCACCAGCACCAGCGCCAGGGCGGCGGCCAGCACCGCGGCCGTCGTCAACCCCTGCACCAGGTTCCGGTGCGCCCGTGGGGCGTACATCATGCCCGCGCCGATGACGGTGCCCGCCACCAGGCCGCCGATGTGCGCCCGCCAGTCGATCATGCTGCTCAGCGAGAAGGTGATCACCAGGTTCACCACCAGCAGCGCGATCACCGGCTGCATCGGCACCCGGTTCGCCCGGAACAGCACCGCGGTGGCTCCTAGCAGTCCGAAGATCGCACCGGACGCGCCGACCGTGAACAGCTTCTCGGACCCCGGCGTCAGCAGGAACGACAGCGCGTTGCCCGCGATGCCCGCCACCAGGTACAGGCCCAGGAAGCGCAGCCGACCGAGCACCCGCTCCAGCTGCGGGCCGAGGATCCACAGCGAGAACATGTTGGTCGCGATGTGCAGCAGCCCGCCGTGCACGAACATCGCGGTCACCAGCCGGTACCACTCCTCCGGCCCGGCGGCCATCCCGAACCGCAGCCCGGGCATCGGCGCCCAGCTGACCAGGCCCAGCTTGACCTGCCACTCCGGCGCCACG
Organism: Kitasatospora sp. CB02891; assembly: GCF_002803145.1. Lineage (NCBI taxonomy): Bacteria > Bacillati > Actinomycetota > Actinomycetes > Kitasatosporales > Streptomycetaceae > Kitasatospora > Kitasatospora sp. CB02891. The sequence continues at coordinate 104,043 of NZ_NNBO01000019.1, forward strand.
TACTCGGTGAGCAGGAACACCAGCAGGTTCAGGCCGATCAGCACCTTGGTGACCAGCACACCGTCGCCGAGCGCCAGCACCCCGCCGAACGCCGTCCGCGGCCGGGCCTGCCGCTCGGCCGCCCCGTGCACGCAGTCCGGGCACTGGAAGCCGACCGAGGCGGGCACCATGCACTCCGGGCAGACCGGCCGCCCGCACCTGGCGCAGGACACCCCGGTCTCCCGGTCGGGGTGCCGGTGGCACCGGGGCAGTCCCGATCCCTGGCCCTCCACGGGCGTCGGCCGCACGGGCTCGTCCGGAAGCATCGGCGCTGTCCCTCCATCAACGAAACGGTCCCGGCGCCGCCTCCGTGCGAAACGGGGCACCACCGGGACCGTCCAGGCTACTGCGCGCCGGGGCGCGCGGGGCCGCCCCGAAGGGCGGCAAGGGGCTCGAATCAGCCGCGGGAGACGACGACCTGCTCGATCACCACGTCCTGGACCGGGCGGTCGTTGCGCGGGTTGGTGTCGGTGGTGCCGATCGCGTCCACGACCTTCTGGCTGGCCGCGTCCACGACCTCGCCGAAGATGCTGTGCTTGCGGTTCAGCCAGCTGGTCGGGGCCACCGTGATGAAGAACTGCGAGCCGTTGGTGCCCGGGCCGGCGTTGGCCATGGCCAGCAGGTACGGGCGGTCGAACGACAGGTCCGGGTGGAACTCGTCGGCGAACTTGTAGCCCGGGCCGCCGGTGCCGTTGCCCAGCGGGTCGCCGCCCTGGATCATGAAGCCGTCGATCACCCGGTGGAAGACGGTGCCGTCGTACAGCGGCTTGGCGGCCACCTCGCCGGTCTCCGGGTTCTTCCACTCGCGGGTGCCCTCGGCCAGCTCGACGAAGTTGGCCACGGTCTTCGGCGCGTGGTTCGGGAAGAGCTTCACCACGATGTCACCGCGGTTGGTCTTCAGGGTGGCGGTGAGTTCCTCGGCCACGGGAGTACCTTCCTGTCTTTCTGGCTGACTATCCGAGGAATCATCCCATGATCGCCGCAGACGGCTCAGCCGGAGGTGCCCGGCGGATAAGCAGCATGCATGATCTCCTATCAGGTGGAAAGGTGCATACCGGACAACGCCGGACACCCGCCGAGAAGGAGAAGCCCGTGAGTCGTACGGACACCGCGCGCGAGACCGCCGCACGGGCGAAGGACGCCGTCGCGCCCTACGCCACCTCCGCGAAGGAGGCCGCCCTGCACTACGCCGAGGAGGCCAAGCAGGTGCTCGGCCCCAGGCTGGAGGCGCTCGGCCCGAAGGCCGCGGCCGCCGGCGCACAGGCCCGCCAAGGGGCCGGCCAGGCCGCGCAGGCCGCCCGGGTGCAGTACGTCAAGCACCTCGCCCCGCACCTGGAACAGGCCTTCTTCAGCCTCCCCCCGGACACTCAGAAGGCCGCCCTGAAGGCCGTCCACCGGGCCCAGGAGGCCGCGCTCGCCGCCAAGCTGTCGGCCGGTCAGGCGGCCTGCCAGGCCCGGACGAACGTCGCCCCCAAGGTCGCCGAGACCTTCCAGGCCGCCAAGGAGAGCGTCGTCCCGCTCGCCCAGGAGGCCCAGGCCCGCAGCGCCGCCGCGATCACCGCGCTGCACGGGAACGTCAGCGCCGCCGAGATCAGCGACCTGGCCGCCAAGAACGCCAAGAAGAAGCGCTGCAACGGCTGGGCGACCGGCCTCGCGGTGGCCGGCGCGATCGCCGTCGGTGCCGGCGTCGCGGCCTGGCAGTGGTACCGCAAGCAGAACAACCCCGAGTGGCTGACCGAACCCCCGGAGCCCGTAACCGCCCCGCCCGCGACGGCCGCGACGGCCGACCCGACCCGGCCCGGCAGCGCCACCGGCGCGCCGGTCGGCGGGGCCACCCTGAACGGCTCCGTGCCGCACGACGACCCGGAGGCCGACCCCACCTCGAAGCCGACCCCGCCCCCGGTCACCCAGCCCGCCGACGACGAGCGGCCCAAGCCGCACGACCCGCGCAAGCCGCACTGAACGGGGGCGGCCGCCCGCAGACAGAAACGACTTCGCCCGACCGCGGTTCTGCGGTCGGGCGAAGTCGTATTCGGGTGGAGCCTAGGGGAGTCGAACCCCTGACATCTGCCATGCAAAGACAGCGCTCTACCAACTGAGCTAAGGCCCCGAGCAACGGGCACTAGCGTACCCGCTCCCGGGCAACGCCCCATGCGGGTTTCGGACCGGCCCCGGCCCGTGCTCCGTGGGCCGGTCCGAGGAAGACTCGTCGGTCGGCTCAGCGGCCGGCCGGAACCGGGTCGGTCGCCTCGGTCCACAGGTCCTGCTCGGCGCGGTCCGCCTGGACCTGACGGTAGACAAAGAAGCCGCCGAGGGCGACCAGGGCGACCAGGAGAAGCTTCTTCACCGCGGGACCTCGTCCTTCTTGCTTGCTTGGATGTAAGGGTACGAACCAGCGGTCAGGCTGAAGACCGCCCTGGGGCCGATGATACACACCGGTAACCGGTTCAGAAGCGGCCCCCGCCACCGTCAACCGGCCGATCTGCAAGCGCCTTTGACGCTTCCCCACCAGTACGGTCATCAGACTGCGAGCCCGCTCCCTCCCCGACCGACGACGCACCCGGGCCCGCCACCGGTTCCGAACCGGTGGCGGGCCCTTCGAACAGCGCCCCGCAGCCCCGCCTACCCGCGACGCCGCCTCCGCAACTGCGCGACATCCCGCCGGATCGCCCGGACGTCCTCGCTCAGCGAGTCGAGCCGGGCGCCGTGGGCGTCCAACCGGGCACCGTGGGCGTCCAGGCGCGACTCCTGCCCGGAGAGCCGCTCGCTGATCGCCGTGATCACCACGCCCTGCGCCTCCAGCCGCCGGTCGATCGACCCCAGCACGGCGGCCAACGCGGCGACCGCACCCCGCAAGTCGTCCCCCGGGAAGCCGAACCCCGGCTCCTCCTCCGCCACCTGCGACGGCGCGGGCAGACGCCCCTCGAACGGCTCCAGCCCGTCGATCCGCCGCCGCCAGGCCGCCACGGCCGGATCCCGCCGCCCAGCCTCGTCCTCGTCCCACCGCAACTCGCTCCACCGCTTCCACGGCCGAGCCGACAGCGAGTACAGGGCCGACGGCTCGGCCACCGGACGGACCGCACCCTCGATCATGTCGAGCAGCCGGCTACGGACCTGGCGGGCGACCTCGCTGTCCCGCAGCAGCATCGCCACGTTCAGCACGGCCCGCCGGGAGTACAGCGCGACGCCGTTTCCACCGCCCTGGGGGCGGTGGGTGGCGCCCCTGGAGTTATCCACAGGCGGGGTGGGGCGGTGACCCCCGCCGGAGGGGTGGTCTTGGGGGCGTTCCGGGGCGCTGACCTGCCAGAGTTTCATCATGAAACTCTGGTTCGCGGAACTATCCACAGGGTGCGCAGGGAGGACACTCACCGCGTCCTCCGGCTGACCGCCCTCCAGGCCGCTGACCTGCCAGACCTCCGTTTTGAAGGTCTGGCCAGCGGGGTTGTCCACAGGCTTGAGGACGGTGTAGCCGTTGCTCTCCAACTCCTGTCGGTGACGCCGGACCAAGGTCCGGATGGTCCGCTCACCGACGCCGAAGTACTCGGCGACCATCCGCGTGTTGACGTGCAGCCCGTCGGGCAGCAGGACGAGGGCCTTGACCTCGTCGAGGACTTCGGTGCGCTCGCACAGGCCGCTTCGGAGCGTCCTGGATTCGAGCAGCGCGGCTTCCATGAACATGGGAGTGCCTCACACGGTGAATGAAGACATGACGTGGGAACCGCCCAATCGCCCGGGGCGGGCGGGGCCGGTCATCCGCCGGCCGGAGCAGAGGTCGCGCTGTGTCCCACGTCACCCAATGACCGGGTCTGTCGCCCGGCTGTCCCCGACTTCACATCAGTTTCGAGTCAGCTCACCCTGTGTTTTGCCTCTGCGCACCGGTCTCAACGAGCAACCGGGGGCGGGGGTTACGGCCGATGGCAGGGAAAACGTCGAAGGCCCCGATCACCAGGTGATCGGGGCCTTCGCGCCGGTGGGCCTAACAGGACTTGAACCTGTGGCCTCTTCCTTATCAGGGAAGCGCTCTAACCGTCTGAGCTATAGGCCCTTGCCGCACTCAAAGATTAGCGGACCGTTGGCCGATCTCCCAAATCCGTATCCGCGGCCCCCTCCGGACGGTGCTGCTCAGGGGGCTCGGCGAGCCATTGGGCGCGGGTGGCGGGGAGGTGGGAGGCGCCTGCGGGGGTGGCGCGGACGGCGAGGACCTGGTTGATGCCGATGCGGTTCTGCTCGAAGGCGAGGGCGCAGGCGGCCATGTAGAGGCGCCAGACGCGGGCCCGGCCGCGGCCGGCCAGGGAGACGGCGTCGGGCCAGTGGGCTTCGAGGTTGGCGACCCATTCGCGGAGGGTGCGGCCGTAGTGCTCGCGGAGCGCCTCGACGTCGCGGACCTCGAAGCCGGCCTCCTCCAGGCGGGTGACGGTGGTGCCGACGGGGGAGAGCTCGCCGTCGGGGAAGACGTAGCGGTCGATGAAGGGGGAGAGCCGGTACTTCTCGCCGGGGTGCAGCGGACGGCGGGCGATCTGGTGGTTGAGCAGGCGGCCGCCGGGGGCGAGCAGGTCGTACAGGTGGCGGGCGTAGACCAGGTACTGGTCCGAGCCGACGTGTTCGGCCATGCCGACGCTGGAGATGGCGTCGAAGGGCCCGTCGGGGATCTCCCGGTAGTCCTGGAGCCGGATCTCGATCCGGTCGGCCAGACCGGCCTCGGCGACCCGTTTGCGGGCCAGCGCGACCTGTTCGGTGGAGATGGAGACGCCGACGGCCTGGATGCCGTAGTGCCGGGCCGCGTGCAGGACCAGGGAGCCCCAGCCGCAGCCGACGTCCAGCAGGCGCATGCCGGGGCGCAGGCCGAGCTTGCGGCAGATCAGGTCGAGCTTGGCCTCCTGGGCGTCCTCCAGACTCTTCGCGCCGGGCGTCCAGTAGGCGCACGAGTAGACCAGGGTGGGGCCGAGGACGAGGCCGTAGAAGTCGTTGCCGACGTCGTAGTGGTGGCTGATCGCGGCGCGGTCGCGGCGGCGGCTGTGCAGGTTGCCGCGGCGGCGCCGGACCTCCTCGGGCGGGGGTGCGGGCGCCGGGCCGAGCGCGCCCAGGCGAAGGGCGGTGGCGAGCAGGTGGCGGCCGGGGGCGCCGACGAGGTGACGCGGGCCGAGTTGCAGGCTGCGGACGTCCGGGTCCTCGGCGAAGGCCGCGACGGCGTCCAGCACCTCGTAGAGGTCGGTGCCGGGGTCGATCTCGAGGTCGCCGGAGACGTAGGCGCGGGCCAGGCCGAGTTCGCCGGGGGACCAGATCAGCCGGCGCAGGGCCCGTCGGTTGCGGAGCACGACGGCGGGGGCGCCCGGCGGGCCGGCCTGGGAGCCGTCCCAGGTGCGTACTCGCAAGGGGAGCCGACGGCCGATCAGGCCTTCGAGCGCTCGGACCAGTTGCTGTGCGTTCTCCGCCATCACGGACACCTCTCGACCGGCCGTACCCGTCTGGCCGCCCGGTGACCGCTGTCGCGGCCGGTCGGCCCCGTGCTCGTTCGTGTCTTCCATTTGTCCATGCGGGGCGGTGCGGCCGATCCCGGCGCGCCGCCCGGTCACCCGATTGCCGCCGCCGGACGACAACGGGCCCCGAAGGCTTCAACAGCCTTCGGGGCCCGGGGAATTCCAGCGAGCTGACGCCGGGTCAGTCCTCTTCGGCCAGGGTGAGTTCGATGCCGCCGGTGAAGCCGGCCGCGGTGTTGTAGATGAACGCGGCGAGGGTGGACAGCGCGGTCATCAGGACCACGTCGACCACCGCGATCAGGGTGGTGAACATCATGACCTTGCCGAACCCGATGTAGTCCATCAGGTTGAACGCGCCGGAGCTGTCGGTGCCGGTGACGTCCTTGAGGGTGCTGGTCAGCGAGTCGAAGACGCCGAGGCCGTCCAGGGTCATCCAGAGCACCGCGGAGGCCACGATGACGATGACGCCGACGGCCAGCGAGAGCAGGAAGCTGACCTTCATGACCGACCAGGGGTCGGCCTTGGTGATCCGCAGCCGGGCCTTGCGGACCTTCCCGGTGCCGCCGCCGGGGCCCTGCGCGGGGCCGCCGGGGCGACGGGCCTGGCCGCCGCCCTGACCGCCGGGCGCGCCACCCTGCGGGCCGGGGCCGCCGGTGCGGGTGCCGCGGGCCGGGGTCGGCTGGCCCTTGGCGTAGGTGGTGGGCTGCGAGAAGCCGGGCGGGCCGCTGGGGGCCGGCGGGGTCTGCCCGCCGTAGCCGGGCTGGGCGCCGCCCTGGCCGACCGGGGGCATCACCGAGGTGGACGTGGCAGGGTTCTCGGGGCGCTGCGGTGCACCGTACGGTGTCCCGCCCGGTCCGCCCGACAGCCCGCCCGTGGCACCTCCAGCACCCGTGGCTCCGCTCACCGTGGTCCTCCCGAACCGTCCGCCAGGCCGATCGAACCGCCCTGGTCCGTGTTGTGCTCGTGCTCCGCCGGCCCGGTTGGCCTGCGGTCAACCCGTGGTGCCCGCCCCGCTGGAAGCGGGACGGGCACCACGGTCGCGGTCGTGCGTCAGCCCTGGTCGGGCGCGCCGTCCGCCTCGTGCTCGGTGGCGGTCGCGGTCTCGGTCGCCTCGGCGTCGAGGTCCGCGCCCTCCTCCTCGTCGGCTTCCGCGTTGCGGGCCATGCCCACCACCGCGTCGCGCTTTCCGAGGTTGATCAGTTGGACGCCCATCGTGTCACGTCCGGTTTCACGAACCTCGGAAACCCTGGTCCGGATCACTCCTCCGGAGAGCGTGATGGCCATGATCTCGTCGGTCTCCTCGACCACCAGGGCGCCGACCAGCGAGCCCCGGCCCTCGACGATCTTCGCCGCCTTGATGCCGAAGCCGCCGCGTCCCTGGACACGGTACTCGTCGACCGACGTCCGCTTCGCGTAGCCGCCGTCGGTGGCGGTGAAGACGTACGTCTCCGGGCGGACCACGTTCATCGAGAGCAGTTCGTCGTCCTCACGGAACGACATGCCCTTGACGCCGGAGGTGGCCCGGCTCATCGGGCGCAGCGCCTCGTCGGTGGCCTTGAAGCGGATCGACTGGGCCTTCTTGGAGATCAGCAGCAGGTCGTCGTCGGCGGAGACCAGCTCGGCGCCGATCAGCTCGTCGTCCCGGCCCTCCTCGTCCTGGCGGAGGTTGATCGCGATCAGGCCGCCGGAGCGCGGGGAGTCGTAGTCCTTGAGCGCGGACTTCTTGACCAGGCCGCCGCGGGTGGCGAGCACCAGGTACGGCTTGTCCTCGTAGGTGCGCACCGCCATCACCTGGGTGATGTGCTCCTCCGGCTGGAAGGCCAGCAGGTTGGCGACGTGCTGGCCGCGGGCGTCGCGCCCGGCGTCGGGCAGCTCGTAGCCCTTGGCGCGGTAGACCCGGCCCTTGTTCGTGAAGAACAGGATCCAGTTGTGGGTGGTGGTGACGAAGAAGTGGTCGACGATGTCGTCCTGCTTCAGCTGCGCGCCGCGCACGCCCTTGCCGCCGCGCTTCTGCGAGCGGTAGAGGTCGGAGCGGGTGCGCTTGACGTAGCCGCCGCGGGTGATGGTGACCACGATGTCCTCTTCGGCGATGAGGTCCTCGATGGAGAGGTCGCCGTCGGAGGGGATCAGGGTGGAGCGCCGCTCGTTGCCGTACTTCTCGACGATCGCGGTGAGCTCCTCGGAGACGATCTCGCGCTGGCGGGGGGGCGAGGCGAGGATCGCGTTGTACTCGTTGATCTTGGCCTGGAGCTCGTCGTGCTCGCTGAGGATGCGGGCGCTCTCCAGGGCGGCCAGCCGGCGCAGCTGCATTTCGAGGATGGCGTTGGCCTGGATCTCGTCGATCGCCAGGAGCTGCATCAGGCCGGTGCGGGCGGCGTCGGCGCTCTCCGAGGCGCGGATCAGCGCGATCACCGCGTCGATCTGGTCGAGGGCCTTGAGCAGCGCGCGCAGGATGTGGGCGCGCTCCTCGGCCTTGCGCAGCCGGAAGGTGGTCCGGCGGACGATGACCTCGATCTGGTGGGCGACCCAGTGCCGGATGAAGGCGTCCAGCGAGAGGGTGCGCGGCACGCCGTCGACCAGGGCCAGCATGTTGGCGCCGAAGTTGGTCTGCAGGTCGGTGTGCTTGTACAGGTTGTTCAGCACGACCTTGGCGACCGCGTCGCGCTTGAGCACGATGACCAGGCGCTGGCCGGTGCGCGAGGAGGACTCGTCGCGGACGTCGGCGATGCCGGCGATCCGGCCGTCCTTGACCAGGTCGGCGATCTTCAGCGCGAGGTTGTCCGGGTTGACCTGGTAGGGCAGGTCGGTGATCACCAGGCACTGGCGGCCCTGGATCTCCTCGACCTCGACCACCGCGCGCATGGTGATGGAGCCGCGGCCGGTGCGGTAGGCGTCCTCGATGCCGCGGCGGCCGACGATCAGCGCGCCGGTGGGGAAGTCGGGGCCCTTGATCCGCTCCATCAGGGCTTCCAGCAGCTCTTCGTTGGAGGCCTCGGGGTGCTCCAGCGCCCAGAGCGCGCCGGAGGCGACCTCGCGCAGGTTGTGCGGCGGGATGTTGGTGGCCATGCCGACCGCGATGCCGGTGGCGCCGTTGATCAGCAGGTTGGGGATGCGCGCGGGCAGGACGGTGGGCTCCTGCTGGCGGCCGTCGTAGTTGGCGGCGAAGTCGACGGTCTCCTCGTCGATGTCGCGCATCATCTCCATCGCCAGCGGCATCAACCTGCACTCGGTGTAGCGCATCGCCGCGGCCGGGTCGTTGCCCGGGGAGCCGAAGTTGCCGTTGCCGTCGACCAGCGGCATCCGCATCGACCAGGTCTGGGCGAGCCGGACCAGGGTGTCGTAGATGGAGGCGTCGCTGTGCGGGTGGTAGTTACCCATCACGTCGCCGACCACGCGGGCGCACTTGTAGTAGCCCTTCTCGGGCCGGTAGCCGCCGTCGTACATCGCGTAGAGCACGCGTCGGTGCACCGGCTTGAGGCCGTCGCGGACCTCGGGGAGGGCGCGCGACACGATGACGCTCATCGCGTAGTCGAGGTAGGAGCGCTGCATCTCGGTCTCGAGCTCGATGAGCTCGACCCGGTTACCGCTCTGGGCAGGGGTGGTGCTGTCCTCGGGCTGCTCGCCGCCGTCGGGACGGTTGTCGTCGACCACTTGGGGTCAGTTTCCTTTCAACGATCCTTGACGGGACGTCAGACGTCCAGGAAGCGGACGTCCTTCGCGTTGCGCTGGATGAAGGAGCGCCGGGCCTCGACGTCCTCGCCCATCAGGACGGAGAACAGGTCGTCGGCGCGGGCCGCGTCCTCCAGGGTGACCTGGAGCAGCAGGCGGTGGGCGGCGTCCATGGTGGTGATGCGCAGTTCCTCGGCGTTCATCTCGCCGAGGCCCTTGAAGCGCTGGATCGCGTCGTCCTTGGGGAGCCGGCGGCCCGCCTCGACGCCGGCCGAGACCAGCGCGTCGCGCTCGCGGTCGGAGTAGGCGTACTCGAAGTCGTCCTTGCCCCACTTGATCTTGTACAGCGGGGGCATCGCCAGGTAGACGTACCCGGACTCGACCAGCGGGCGCATGAAGCGGAACAGCAGGGTCAGCAGCAGGGTGCGGATGTGCTGTCCGTCGACGTCGGCGTCGGCCATCAGCACGATCTTGTGATAGCGGAGCTTCTCGGCGTCGTAGTCCTCCTGGATGCCGCAGCCGAAGGCCGAGATCAGCGCCTGGACCTCGGTGTTCTGCAGCACCTTGTCGATCCGGGCCTTCTCGACGTTCAGGATCTTGCCGCGGATCGGGATGATCGCCTGGGTGCGCGGGTCGCGGCCCTGCTTGGCGGAGCCGCCGGCCGAGTCGCCCTCGACGATGAAGATCTCGCACTCGGCCGGGTCCTTGGACTGGCAGTCCGAGAGCTTGCCGGGCAGCGAGGCGGACTCCAGCAGGCCCTTGCGGCGGGTCAGGTCGCGGGCCTTGCGGGCGGCGACCCGGGCGCTGGCGGCCTGGATGGACTTGCGGATGATGTCCGCGGCCTCGTTGGGGTTGCGGTCCAGCCAGTCGGCCAGGTGCTCGTTGACCACCTTCTGCACGAAGGTCTTGGCCTCGGTGTTGCCGAGCTTGTCCTTGGTCTGGCCCTCGAACTGCGGCTCGCCGAGCTTGACCGAGATGATCGCGGTCAGACCCTCGCGGATGTCCTCGCCGGAGAGGTTGTCGTCCTTTTCGCGGAGCAGCTTCTTGTCGCGCGCGTAGCGGTTCATCAGACCGGTCAGCGCGGCGCGGAAGCCCTCCTCGTGGGTGCCGCCGCCGTGGGTGTGGATGGTGTTCGCGAACGAGTACACGCCCTCGGTGTAGGACGAGTTCCACTGCATCGCGATCTCGGCGGAGATCCGCCGGTCCTTGTCCTCCGCCTCGAAGTCGATCACCGAGGGGTGGATGACCTCGCCCTTGCGGGAGTTGAGGTGGGCGACGAAGTCCGCGATGCCGCCGTCGTACCGGTAGGTGACGGAGAGCGGCTTGCCCTCCTCGTCGGCGTGCTCGGGGCGCTCATCGGTCAGGGCGATGGTCAGGCCCTTGTTGAGGAAGGCCATCTCCTGGAACCGGCGGGAGAGCGTCTCGAAGGAGTAGACGGTGGTCTCGAAGATGTCCGGGTCGGCCCAGAAGGTGACGGTGGTGCCGGTCTCCTCGACGTCCTCGTGCTTGGCCAGCGGGGCGGTCGGGGTGCCGGACTTGTACTCCTGGGTCCAGCGCGAGCCGTCGGTGCGGATGTCCACCGCGAGGCGGGTGGAGAGCGCGTTCACGACGGAGACGCCGACGCCGTGCAGACCGCCGGAGACCGCGTAGCCGCCGCCGCCGAACTTGCCGCCCGCGTGCAGCACGGTCAGGACGACCTCGACGGCGGGCTTGTCCTGGCCCGGCATGATGCCGACCGGGATGCCTCGGCCGTTGTCCACCACCTGCACGCCGCCGTCGGCCAGGATCGTCACGTCGATGGTGTCGGCGTGGCCGGCCAGGGCCTCGTCGACCGAGTTGTCGACGATCTCGTACACCAGGTGGTGCAGGCCGCGCTCGCCGGTCGAGCCGATGTACATGCCGGGGCGCTTGCGGACGGCGTCGAGGCCTTCCAGCACCTGGATCGCGCTGGCGTCGTACGCCTTGTTGTCTGACGGGTCTGGGGTCTGGCTGGGGTTGCCGGAATCGGCCACGAAGCGCCCTCTCTGGCACAGCGCGGGCCGCGCCCCTTCCCGTTTGCCCGGGCAGGTGTGCGACCACGGCGTTTCGACTCGGTTGCTGCACGCAACGGTGTTTGCGCTTCAGTCTACCGGTACGAGCGACAGAGAGGGGCGTTTGGCAGCCTCTGAGGGCAGATGTGCCGCCCTGAATCCCCTCGGGACGTGTCCCGATACTCGACAGGGGGGCTCAGAGCGCCTGGACGGGCCGTCAGCGATTCCGGAAGATCCGGATCCGCTAGCCCCAGGTGTCCCCGGGGCCCTTGCTGCCGGGCGCTCGCAACCGCCCGTAACCGCGCACCGGGGCGTCCGGCCCCAGCACCTTGATCACCCGGACCGTGCCGTGCCCCAGCTCGTGATTCAGCCGGGCCACCAACTGACGTGCCAGCAGGCGGAGTTGAGTGGCCCACGCGGTGGAGTCGCACTGCACCGTGAGCACCGCCTCGGTTTCCGCGTACGACTTGGGTTCACAGTGCGCAGCGATGTCCGGGCCCACGATCTGCGACCAGCGGCCCATCACCCCGCCCACCGCGGCCGGCGCCTCCCAGCCCCGCTCGGTGATCAGCCGGTTCAGCGCGGCGCCAAGCGGCACCGGGTCGCGGCCGTCCGCGCGGGCGCCGCTGCGCAGCCCGGTGCGCTTGGCCTCCCGGCGCTCGCGGACCTGCTCGCCGCGCTGCCTGGCCTGTTCCTTGGCGGCGCGCAACGCCACCCGGGCCAGGTCCACACCCGAAAGCTCCGAACCCTCCGACATCACGCTCCATCCCCAGGCTGTGGACAACTGCACCGACGAGCGGTCCAGGGTACGGGCTCGCCGGGGCTCACGGCGCCAGCCGGGTCACGGCGCCGTCCGAGACGGCGTACCGGGCGCCGCTGAGCGCCTTCGGGACGTCCTCCGCGACCGCCGCAGTGACCAGCACCTGCTCGCCGCCGGCCACCAGCTCGGCCAGCCGGTCCCGGCGGCGGGCGTCCAGCTCGGCGAACACGTCGTCCAGGATCAGCACCGGCTCGCCGCCCTCGGCGCGCAGCAGCTCGTACGAGGCGAGCCGCAGGGCCAGCGCGTACGACCAGGACTCGCCGTGGCTGGCGTAGCCCTTGGCGGGCAGCGGGCCGAGCCGCAGCAGCAGTTCGTCGCGGTGCGGGCCGACCAGGGTGAGGCCGCGCGCGACCTCCTGCGCACGGGCCGCCTGGAGGGCGTCCAGCAGCTGCTGTTCGGCCTGCTCGCGGCTGGTCGGCAGCTCGCCCTCGAAGGAGGAGCGGTACTCCAGCACGGTCTCCCCGCCACCGGGGGCGAGCTGGCGGTAGGCCTCGGCGACCAGTGGCTGCAGGGCGGCCACCAGCTGGATCCGGAAGGCGGTCAGTTCGGCCCCGGTGCGGGCCAGGTGGCCGTCCCAGACCTCCAGGGTGGCCAGGTCGGCGGCCTTGCCGCCGCCGGCCCGGCGGGCCGTCGCGGCGGTCTTCAGCAGGGCGTTGCGCTGCTTGAGCACCCGCTCGTAGTCGGAGCGGACCCCGGCCAGCCGGGGGGCGCGGGCGGTCAGCAGCTCGTCCAGGAAGCGTCGGCGCTCGCCCGGGTCGCCCTTGACCAGGCTGAGGTCCTCGGGGGCGAACAGCACGGTGCGCAGCACGCCCAGCACGTCGCGCGGGCGGACGTTGTCGGAGCGGTTCAGCCGGGCCCGGTTGGCCTTGCCGGGGGTGATCTCCAGCTCCACCAGGGTGGTCCGGCCGCCCTGCGCGACCACGCTGGCCCGGACCACCGCCCGCTCCGCGCCCAGGCGCACCAGCGGGGCGTCGGTGGCCACCCGGTGGCTGCCCAGGGTGGCGATGTAGCCGATCGCCTCGACCAGGTTGGTCTTGCCCTGCCCGTTGGGCCCCACGAACGCGGTGACGCCCGGGTCGAGCGGAACCTCGACCCGGGCGTAGGAACGGAAGTCGGCGAGCGACAGGTGCGCGACGTGCATGACGGTGGACTGCGCTCGCCTTCTGGCCGTGGGTGCTTACTTCGACTCGACCGCGTGGCCGCCGAACTGGTTGCGCAGCGCGGCGATCATCTTCATCTGCGGCGAGTCCTCCTGGCGGGAGGCGAACCGGGCGAACAGCGAGGCGGTGATCGCCGGCAGCGGCACCGCGTGGTCGATCGCGGCCTCGACGGTCCAGCGGCCCTCGCCGGAGTCCGCGGCCCAGCCCTTGAGCTTGGCCAGGTGCTCGTCGTCGTCCAGCGCCCGGACCGCCAGGTCGAGCAGCCAGGAGCGGATGACGGTGCCCTCCTGCCAGCTGCGGAACACCTCGCGCACGTCGGTGACCTCGGGGGCCGCCTCCAGCAGCTCCCAGCCCTCGGCGAAGGCCTGCATCATCGCGTACTCGATGCCGTTGTGGACCATCTTGGCGAAGTGGCCGGCGCCGACCTTGCCGGCGTGCACGGAGCCGAACTCGCCCTCGGGCTTGAGCGCGTCGAAGATCGGCTGGACCTTCGCGACGTGCTCGGCGTTGCCGCCGTACATCAGCGCGTAGCCGTTCTCCAGGCCCCAGACGCCGCCGGAGACGCCGCAGTCGACGAAGCCGATGCCCTTGGCGGCCAGCAGCTCGGCGTGCTGGATGTCGTCCGTCCAGCGGGAGTTGCCGCCGTCCACCACGACGTCGCCGGGGGAGAGCAGCTCGGCCAGGTGCTCGACGGTCTCCTGGGTCGGACCGCCGGCCGGGACCATCACCCACACCACGCGGGGGCCCTCGAGCTTGGCGATCAGCTGCTCCACGCTGTCGACGTCGGCGAGGTCGGGGTTGCGGTCGTAGCCGATGACGGTGTGGCCGGCGCGGCGGATGCGCTCGCGCATGTTGCCGCCCATCTTGCCGAGACCGATGAGGCCGAGCTCCATGACAAGTCCTTCACTGTGGTGTCGTGCCTGACGGCGGCGCCGTTGCCGCGCTCTGTGAGCCTACGCCGCCGATCGGGCCGCTCCGGGCAGCCACAGGGGCGCGGAGGCCGATGGCCCTCGCGCCCCTGTGACCTGAGGCTTCGTCAGCCGGACAGGCGGACCGGCATGATCAGGTACTGGTAGGCGTCGTCCGGTTCGGCGTCCACCGCGGGCTTGCCGGTGAGCAGGGCCGGCTTGGTCGGAGTGGTGAAGCTCAGCTGCGCGTACGCGGCGTCGATCGCCTTGAGCCCCTCCTCCAGGTAGCCGGGGTTGAACGCGATCGAGATGTCGTCGCCCTCCAGGTCCGCCTCGACCCGCTCGGAGGCCTGGGCGTCGTCGCCCGAGCCGGCCTCCAGGGTGAGCACGCCCTGCTCGAAGTTCAGCCGGACCGGGGTGTTGCGCTCGGCCACCAGCGAGACGCGCTTGAGCGCCTCCAGGAACGGCTGGGTCTGCACCGCGGCGACCGCCGAGAACTCGGTCGGGAAGATCGACCGGAACTTCGGGAACTCGCCCTCCAGCAGGCGGGTGGTGGTCCGCCGACCGGCGCCCTCGAAGCCGATCAGGCCCTCGCCGGCGCCGCCGGTGGACAGCGCGATCGACACGTGGTCGCCGCTGCCCAGCGACTTGGCGATGTCCTGCAGGGTCTTGGCCGGGACCAGCGCGACGGCGTTGATGTCGTCCTGCTCGGGCTTCCACAGCAGCTCGCGGACGGCGAACCGGTACCGGTCGGTGGCGGCCAGGGTGATCCCGCTGCCGTTGATCTCGACCCGGACGCCGGTCAGCACCGGCAGGGTGTCGTCGCGGCCGGCGGCGACCGCGGCCTGGCTGACCGCCGAGGCGAACACGTCGCCCGGGACGGTGCCGGTGGCGGTCGGCATCTGCGGCAGCGCCGGGTACTCGTCGACCGGCAGGGTCGGCAGGGTGAACCGCGAGCTGCCGCAGACCACGGTGACCCGCATGCCGTCGGTGGAGATCTCCACCGGGCGGTTCGGCAGGTTCCGCGAGATGTCGTTGAGCAGGCGACCGGAGACCAGGACGGTGCCTGCCTCCTCGACGTCCGCCTCCAGCTCGACCCGGGCCGACACCTCGTAGTCGAACCCGGACAGCGCCAGTGTGCCGTCCTGCGCCGTCAGCAGCAGGCCGGCCAGCACCGGCACCGGCGGCCGCGCGGGGAGGCTGCGAGCGGCCCAGGCCACCGCCTCCGCGAGGACATCACGCTCCACCCGGAACTTCACCGGTAACCGCCTCCTGGCTGCTGTCGCCGCGCCGGCGGCCCGTACTGCCGACCGGCGCTGTTGATCGTCTTCCGGCTCCCCGCCGACCGGACTCGCTCCGCTCGGCTTCCAGGTGCCGAGAGACAGTCTGACGTACTCGGCCGACAGTCGGGGCAGATGGGCGGAAGCAAGCCGAACAGATGTCGGGGCGCGGTTGTCCACAGATTCGGGCCACCCCCACTGTTGATCAAGTCGCGAGGTCTCTAGGTGTAGCAGTAGTAGTAGGGCCTGTGGATACCGTGGATAACCCCGTTTTCGCAGGTCAGACCCGGTTTTTTGTCCACAGGTCCTGTGGACGGCGGCTGTGGACAACCAGGGCCTGCTGTGGACAACGGAGCGTAATCCACAGGGCACGCTGAGTATCCACAGGTTATCCCCAGGTTCATCCACAGAAATCGCCGGAGTTATCCACGGGCTCCGATCAACATCACGTGACGCCTTTCACACCCAAGCCTGACAAGGGAGTTGAAGTTGTCGAACTGTGGACGCAGCTGTGGAAAACCTGGGGATAACTCCCCTTCCGCTGTGGACAGCCCGTGGACAACTCCCGAGCCGTCCTGACGGGTCCTCAGTTCTCCACAGGCTGTGGATAACTGTTGTGCACAAGTCCACAGGGGTCTGACCTGCGCCGAAGAGCGTAGCGGTGATCCGCCTGTGGAGGAACCTCTGGATAACTCGGGCCTGTGGGGCCTGTGGACGGGGAAAACCCACCCGTTCCTGTGGAAAACTCAAGTACGCACCCGAACCGTTCGAATAGCTGCGCAGATGTTCGGGTGGACGACGGCCCGGCCGCCCGGGCCGGTCGAACGATTCCTGCCCCGCCGAGGCCCGCTCCACACCCGCCGGCCGCCCGAATTCGCCCGACCGACCCAGTGCGGGCACGCCGAAGGGGAGCCCGGCGGCCTTGCCCGGACTCCCCTTCGGGTACCTCAACTGCCGCCCTGCGGCTAGCTCTTGATGCGGTTGGTCAGCTCGGTGACCTGGTTGTAGATGGACCGCCGCTCGGCCATCAGCGAGCGGATCTTCCGGTCCGCGTGCATCACCGTGGTGTGGTCCCGGCCGCCGAACTGCGCGCCGATCTTCGGCAGCGACAGGTCGGTCAGCTCCCGGCACAGGTACATGGCGATCTGCCGGGCCGTCACCAGCACCCGGCTGCGCGAGGACCCGCAGAGGTCCTCCACGCCCAGCCCGAAGTACGCGGCGGTCTGCTGCATGATCACCTGTGCGGTGATCTCCGGCCCGGCGTCCTCGTCCCCGCCCGGGATCAGGTCCTTCAGGACGATCCCGGCCAGTTCCAGGTCCACCGGCGCCCGGTTCAGGTTGGCGAACGCGGTGACCCGGATCAGCGCGCCCTCCAACTCCCGGATGTTGCGGGTGATTCGGGACGCGATGAACTCCAACACGTCGGCGGGAGCGTTGAGTTGCTCCTGGATCGCCTTCTTGCGCAGGATCGCGATCCGGGTCTCCAGCTCCGGCGGGGTGACGTCGGTGATCAGGCCCCACTCGAACCGGTTGCGCAGCCGGTCCTCCAGCGTGATCAGCTGCTTGGGCGGCCGGTCCGAGGAGAGCACGATCTGCTTGTTGGCGTTGTGCAGGGTGTTGAAGGTGTGGAAGAACTCCTCCTGCGTCGACTCCTTGCTGGCCAGGAACTGGATGTCGTCGACCAGCAGGATGTCGATGTCCCGGTAGCGCTTGCGGAACGCGTCCGCCTTGCCGTCCCGGATCGAGTTGATGAACTCGTTGGTGAACTCCTCCGAGCTCACGTACCGCACCCGGGTGCCCGGGAACAGGCTGCGCGAGTAGTGCCCGATGGCGTGCAGCAGGTGGGTCTTGCCGAGCCCGGACTCGCCGTAGATGAACAGCGGGTTGTACGCCTTCGCCGGGGCCTCGGCGACCGCCACCGCCGCGGCGTGCGCGAAGCGGTTGCTGGCGCCGATCACGAAGGTGTCGAACAGGTACTTGGGGTTCAGCCGGGCGTTCGGCTCGTCCTTGCGGGCGCCGCCGGCCGGGGGAGCGCCGGGCGGGGCCGGGACGCCGGGAGCGGGCCTGCGCTCCACCGGGGCCGGACGGTCCGCCGGGCGGGGCGCGCCCCGCCGGGAGCCGCCGTGCCGCGGCCGGTCCTCGTCCGGGGAGCCCAGCGCGCCGCCGAACAGGTCGCCCTGCGCCGAGTCCGGGCCGGGACGGCTGGTCCGCCGCGGGGCCGGCTCGGGGCGCCGCTCGGGCGCCTGCGGCTCCCAGCTGCCGCCGCTCGCGTCGGGCTGCTCCCGGTACGGGTCCTGCGGCGGCGCCCCGTAGGGCTCGACCGGCGGGTAGCCGGGCGGGTACGCCGGGCGCTGGTAGTCCTCGGCGGGGCGGCCCGGCCAGGCGCCCGGCTGGTGGGCGGGGCCGGGCTGGTACGTCGGTTCGGCCGGGTAGCCCTGCTCGCCGCGGGGGTGCGGCCACTCCGGGGCGTCGCCGGCCTCCGGCTCGGGCTCGGCCTCCGGCCCGAGGCCGGCGGGCGGGGCGGCGTTGGCGTCCACCATCACGGCGATCCGCACCTGGCGGCCGAACTCGTGCGAGATGGCCTCGGTCAGCTGCGGCAGCAGCCGGCCCTCCAGCACCTGCTTGGCGAACTCGTTGGGGGCCGCGAGCAGGGCGGTGTCGTGCATCATCCACATCGGCTGGGTGCGTCGGACCCAGTTCTTGTCCTTCTCCACGACATCGCTGTCGCTGACCAGTCGCTCGACGACCCTCGACCACATCAGGACGAGATCGCTGTTGACATCAGCCACTGGTACACGCTTTCTCGTTCCCCGGGCAGGGGCAGTCAGTCAAGGTCGGGAGAGGTTTGGGTGGGCGCGGCGCGAAGGCGGCCGCGAGCACAGAACAAAAGAGACAAGTCCTGCAACGGTAGTCAGCGCGCAGAGCTGATTCAAGTCGTTGTCCACAGGCTGTGGGCAACGGGCCGACACCCACCTGGTTTGACCCTCGGACCCGCCGCCGCGTACCGTAACCAGGTCGAGTTGTCGATGGCCGCTGCCGCATGTCCGCGGGTCCGCCCGCTTCCATGACGCGCGCAGCACGGGCGCCGTGGTGGTCCCGGTCCAGCAGATCTGGGCCCCGGGACGGGATTTCCCAGTGCAAGGGGAGATCGCGCGGACGCACGGTGACGGCCAAGCGACCCCCCGTCATCCTACGATTCACCCCAGGAGCCCCCGAGTGAGCAAGCGCACCTTCCAGCCGAACAACCGTCGTCGCGCCAAGACCCACGGCTTCCGGCTGCGCATGCGTACCCGTGCCGGCCGCGCCATCCTGGCGTCGCGCCGTGCCAAGGGCCGCAGCGCCCTGTCCGCCTGATCCGCGCCAAGGGTCTGCAGTGCTGCCCACCGAGAATCGGCTGCGGCGGCGCCAGGACTTCGCGACCGCGGTGAAACGCGGTCGCCGCGCCGGTCGACCCCTGCTGGTGGTCCACCTCCACAGAGAGGCGGTACCCGACGAGGGCGCCGACCGGAACAGCGACTCCCGCCCGCACGTCGCCGAGGGGCTTCCTTCGGCGCGTGCGGGTTTCGTCGTCAGCAAGGCCGTGGGGCCTGCCGTGGTCCGCAATGCGGTCAAGCGTCGGCTGCGTCATCTGGTCCGCGAGCGTCTGTCCCGGTTGCCCGCAGGTAGCCTGATAGTGGTACGGGCGCTGCCTGCTGCGGCGACAGCCTCGTACGCAGAACTCGGGCACGACCTGGATGCGGCGTTGCGCCGCCTGCTCAGGTCGGAACCGGCCGGCAGTGCCCCGACGGGAACAGGGCGATGAAGTACCTGCTGATGGGCCTGATCAGGCTCTACCAGTGGACCATCAGTCCGCTGCTCGGCCCGGTGTGCCGTTACTACCCCTCGTGCTCCCGCTACGGGTACGAGGCGGTGCGCGTCCATGGGGCGATCAAGGGAGGCGGGCTCACCGTCTGGCGCATCCTGCGCTGCAACCCCTGGTCTCCCGGTGGGGTCGACCATGTTCCGCCGCGAAAGCATCCGGTGTGGCATCGCCGGCTGCGCAATCTGCTGAGCCCCACGAGCGGGACCGCCGAGCCGGAGCCGGTGGCCAGCCCGATGTCCAAGGAGTCTGACCGGTGACCTTCGGCTTTCTGAGTCCCCTCTACTACGCGGTGTCCTGGATCATCGTCCAGTTCCACTCGCTGTTCAGCCACGTCTTCGACCCGGACGGTGGCTGGGCCTGGGGCCTGTCCATCGTGATGATGGTGGTCGTCATCCGGATCTGCCTGATCCCGCTCTTCGTGAAGCAGATCAAGGCGACCCGGGCCATGCAGGCGATCCAGCCGAAGATGAAGGCCATCCAGGAGCGCTACAAGAACGACAAGCAGCGCCAGTCCGAAGAGATGATGAAGCTGTACAAGGAGGCGGGTACCAACCCGTTCTCCTCGTGCCTTCCGATCATCGTGCAGGCGCCGTTCTTCACCGCCCTCTACGGCGTGCTGGCCTCGGTGGCCAACGACAAGCCGATCGGCGTCATCGACCAGAGCCTGCTGGAGAGCGCCAAGCAGGCGCACATCTTCGGCGCCCCGCTGTCGGCGAAGTTCGTCGGCGCGGACAGCGTGCAGGTGCAGATCGTCGTCGCGATCATGATCGTGCTGATGTCGCTGTCGCAGTTCATCACCCAGCGCCAGCTGATGACCAAGAACATGGACCTGACGGTCAAGACGCCGTTCATGCAGCAGCAGAAGATGCTGATGTACGTCTTCCCGATCATGTTCGCCGTGATGGGCATCAACTTCCCGGTCGGTGTGCTGGTCTACTGGCTCACCACCAACGTCTGGTCGATGGGCCAGCAGCTGATCGTCATCCGGAACAACCCGACGCCGGGCAGCCACGCCTGGAACGAGCGTCAGGCCCGGTTGAAGAAGCAGGGCCGGATCAACCCGGACGGCTCGATCAAGAAGGTCGGCGTGCTGGCCTCGCTGACCGGCTCCAAGAACAGCGCCGAGGCCCAGGCCCAGGCGGCGGCCGAGGAGAGCGTGCAGGTGCGCCGGCAGCAGCCGCGCAAGCAGTCCAAGGCCCAGCGGCAGGCCACGGCGGCCCACCAGGCGCACGCCGCGGAGGAGCAGGGCCCGGCGGCGGACGAGACGGACGCCGAGACGGCCGAGGCCGGGAAGTCCGGCCCGAAGGCGGGCGGGGCGAAGCCGGGGGACCGGCAGGGTCAGCGCCAGCAGCAGCCGCCGCGGCGCGGCGGCCAGGGCCAGCGGCCGAAGAAGAAGTAGTCCCGACCCTCGTTCTCGGCCCCACCCGAGGGCCTCATTCCTGAAGGAGTCCACCTGTGACGGATGGCACCACCTCCGCCGTCGACACCGCGCCGGCCGGCGAGGGCGTCCTCGCGCGTCTGGAACGCGAGGGTGACATCGCCGCCGACTACCTGGAGGGTCTGCTGGACATCGCGGACCTGGACGGCGACATCGACATGGACGTCGAGGGGGACCGGGCGCTGGTCTCCATCGTCGGCGAGGGCGACGACCGGACGCTGCAGCGGCTGGTGGGCCAGGACGGCGAGGTGCTGGAGGCGCTCCAGGAGCTGACCCGGCTGGCCGTGCACCGGGAGACCGGTGAGCGCAGCCGACTGATGCTGGACGTCGCGGGCTTCCGGGCGCGCAAGCGGGCCGAGCTCGCGGAGCTGGGCGCGGACGCGGCCGAGCGGGTCAAGAGCAGCGGCGAGCAGGTCAAGCTGCGGCCGATGACCCCGTTCGAGCGCAAGGTGGTGCACGACGCGGTGGCCGCCGCGGGGCTGCGCAGCGAATCGGAGGGCGAGGAGCCCCAGCGCTGTGTGGTGGTACTGCCGGCCTGATGCCGGTGGTGCCGTCGGAACGGCGTCCGACCCCGCCCGCCTCTCGCGGGCGGGGTCGTTGCCTTTGCGGTGGACTGATGTTTCACGTGGAACAGTGCTGGGACGGGTGGGTGGATTCGACGGTGAGCGGAGAGGCAGAGATGGACAGGGACGGCACGGCGTCCGAGGCGTCGCCGGAGGGGCTGGCCGAGGCGCCGGAGGCAGCGGGACGGGTCTTCGGCGATCGGCTGCCGATGGCCGTGCGCTACACCGAGCTGCTGGCGACCGCCGGGGTGCAGCGCGGCCTGATCGGCCCGCGCGAGGTGCCCCGGCTGTGGGACCGGCACGTGCTCAACTGCGCGGTGCTGGCCGAGTTGCTGCCCGCCGAGGTCTCGCTGTGCGACGTCGGCTCGGGCGCCGGGCTGCCCGGCATCCCGGTGGCGCTGGCCCGGCCGGACGTCTCGGTGACGCTGCTGGAGCCGCTGCTGCGGCGCACCACCTTCCTGGAGGAGGTGGTCCGCGAGCTCGGGCTGGACAACGTCACCGTGCTGCGCGGCCGGGCCGAGGAGATGATCGGCAAGCTGGCCGTGGACGTGGTGACCGCCCGCGCGGTGGCGCCGCTGGACCGGCTGGCCGGTTGGGGCATGCCGCTGCTGCGGCCCTACGGGCAGATGCTGGCGCTGAAGGGCGACACCGCGGAGCAGGAGCTGACCGAATCGCGGGCGGCGCTGACCCGGCTGGGTGCGGTGAAGTGGTCGGTGATCGGCGTCGGTGAGGGCGTGCTGGAGACCCAGACCCGGGTGGTCCGGGTGGAGGCCGGCGAGAGCCCCGGTGGCGTCAAGGCGGCCACCCGGCGGGCCAAGGCGGCCCGGGCCGGTCGCGGCGGCAAGGGCGCCGAGGGCGCTGGCCGGCGCGGTGGCGCCGGCCGCGGGCGGCGCTGAGTTCGCGGCGGTGCCGGGCGGGGCGGGTGGCGATCGGGCCACCCGCCCCGTTCGCTTGTCGGCACCCGGAGTGTCGGGCCGTCGGATTCCGACATTCCGGGCATCGTGTTCCACGTGAAACGTCGCTTCCTGCTGACCGGCGTACTTGATCAGGAGCTGAACCGGACCCGCGAACGGGACCCGGCAGTGACTGTCGCGGCTCCGGTTTCACGTGAAACACTGACCCCCATGCAGGAGTCGGAGATCGTCGATCAGGTGGATGAAACCCCCGTCGCACGTGCCGCGCACGCCGCCGTCCCGGTCACCGGGTTCGCCGGGGAGGGGCTTCCCCGACCCGCCGTCACCCGGGTCATGGTGGTGGCCAACCAGAAGGGCGGGGTGGGCAAGACCACCACCACCGTCAACCTGGCCGCCTCGCTCGCCATGCACGGCCTGCGGGTGCTGGTCATCGACCTCGACCCGCAGGGCAACGCCTCGACCGCCCTGGGCATCGACCACCACGCCGAGGTCCCGTCGATCTACGACGTGCTGGTGGAGGGCAAGCCGCTGGCCGACGTGGTGCAGCCGGTGGTGGACGTCGAGGGGCTGTTCTGCTGCCCGGCGACCATCGACCTGGCCGGCGCGGAGATCGAGCTGGTCTCGCTGGTGGCCCGGGAGAGCCGGCTGCAGCGGGCCATCGCCGCCTACGAGCAGCCGCTGGACTACGTGCTGATCGACTGTCCGCCCTCGCTCGGGCTGCTGACCGTCAACGCCCTGGTGGCCGGTCAGGAGGTGCTGATCCCGATCCAGTGCGAGTACTACGCGCTGGAGGGCCTGGGCCAGCTGCTGCGCAACGTGGAGCTGGTGCGGGCGCACCTGAACCCGGCGCTGCACGTCTCGACCATCCTGCTGACCATGTACGACGCCCGGACCAGGCTGGCCGCGCAGGTCGCCGAGGAGGTGCGGACGCACTTCGAGAACGAGGTGCTGGCCACCGCCATCCCGCGATCGGTGCGCATCTCCGAGGCCCCGAGCTACGGGCAGACCGTAGTCACCTACGACCCCGGTTCCAGCGGCGCGCTCTCCTACCTGGAGGCGGGCCGCGAGCTGGCGCTGCGGGCGGTCGTCAAGGCCGGGGACGGGCGGCACCGGGCACGCGCGGCGGTCGTTCCGCCGCGCAGCGGCGCGGAGCCGTCCGCGCCGACGGCACAGCAGAGTTCGATGGAGGGCAACCGGTGAGTGGCACGCGCAGGGGTCTGGGCAGGGGTCTGGGGGCGCTGATCCCGGCGACCCAGCCGGCGGCCGGGGGAGCGGCCGCACCGGCCGACCCGCCGGCGCCGGTGGTTCCCACCGATCGCGGCACGGTGGCCGCCAAGGCCGCCGCGGAGAGTCTGCGGGAGCTGGCCGGCGACAAGCGCCGCAGCGTCCTGGAAGCGGCGCTGACGCCGGTGGACGGCGCCCGGTTCGCCGAGCTGCCGCTGGACTCGATCAGCCCCAACCCGCGCCAGCCGCGCGAGGTGTTCGACGAGGAGAAGCTCGCCGAACTGGTCGCCTCCATCAAGCAGGTCGGCCTGCTGCAGCCCGTGGTGGTCCGTCAGACCGGTCCGGAGCGCTACGAGCTGATCATGGGTGAGCGTCGCTGGCGGGCCTCCCGGGAGGCCGGCCTGGAGGTGATCCCGGCGATCGTCCGGGCCACCGAGGACGACAAGCTGCTGCTGGACGCGCTGCTGGAGAACCTGCACCGGGCCGAGCTGAACGCGCTGGAGGAGGCTTCGGCGTACGACCAGTTGCTGAGCGAATTCGCCTGCACGCACCAGCAGCTGGCGGACCGGATCGGCAAGTCCAGGGAGTACGTGTCCAACACGCTGCGGCTGATGAAGCTGCCGGTCTCGGTGCAGCTGAAGGTCGCGGCCGGGACGGTCACCGCCGGGCACGCGAAGGCGATCCTGATGGTGCCGGATGCGGCGGGCCAGGAGAAGCTGACCGAGCGGGTGACGGCCGAGCTGCTGACGGTGCGGGCCACCGAGGAGATCGCCCGGCTGATGGCCGGTGAGACCCCGAAGGAGAAGAAGGCCACCTCGCGGGCGGGCCGGTCGACCTCGCCGGTCTTCACCGAGCTGTCCGACCGGCTCTCGGACCGCTTCGAGACCCGGGTCAAGGTCGAGGCCTCGCAGCGCGACGGCCGGATCGGCAAGGGCAAGGTGGTGCTGGAGTTCGCTTCGGCCGAGGACCTGAACCGGATCCTGGACAGCCTGGCGCCGGGTGAGCAGGGGCTGCGGCTGTCCTGACGTCGGTGACCCCGAACGGCGAACAACGGGTGCATGTTTCACGTGAAACGTGCACCCGTTTCGTTGGGCGGCGCAGACTGGACTCCTGGGCCGGTTTCCGTGTGGAGGAGGAGGTGCGGGCGTGGGGCGAAGGGTCGTTCCGCTGACGCTGGACAACCTCTCGGAGCTGCCGAACACCTGCCGCTCCTGCGTGTTCTGGGAGCTCGACCCGGTCAGCGGACGGGCCGCGCAGGACGCCGGCAAGGGGGAGTTGGAGAAGGAGGGCTGGATCTCGGCGGTACTGCTGGACTGGGGGTCCTGCGGCAGAGTCGCCTACGTGGACGACCGTCCGGCCGGGTTCGTGCTCTACGCCCCGCCCGCGTACGTGCCGCGCGGACAGTCGTTCCCGACCAGTCCGATCTCCCCGGACGCGGTGCAGTTGATGGTCTCCCGGGTGCTGCCGGAGTTTCAGGGGCAGGGCCTGGGACGGGTGTTGGTGCAGGCGGTGGCCAAGGACCTGATCCGGCGCGGCTTCCGGGCGATCGAGGCGTTCGGGGCGCAGGGCGGTGAGATCCCCAGCTGCGTGTTGCCCGCCGACCATCTCCTGGCGGTCGGCTTCAAGACCGTTCGGCCGCACCACCGGTATCCGCGGCTGCGGCTGGAGGCGCGCTCCACGCTGTCCTGGAAGGGCGACATGGAGGGTGCGTTGGAGCGGCTGCTCGGCGGCCGGCGCAAGGAACCGGCGCTGCGGCCGTTCTGAGAGCGGCGTTCCCCGCTCCGGCGAGGTCGGTCCGGATCGGACTGCCCGGCTCTCGTCGCGTCCTGACGAAGCCTCACGGTGCCCGCCGAAAACACCGAGGCGGCCCGCACCGGGAACTTCCCGTGCGGGCCGCCTCGGCGACGGCGTCCGGAACGGACTACAGGTACTCGGCCAGCTCGCGGAGCAGCGCGGCCTTCGGGCGGGCACCGGTGATGGTCTTCACCAGCTCGCCGCCCTTGTAGACGTTCAGGGTCGGGATGGAGATCACGTTGTACGTCGCGGCGGTCTCCTGGTTGGCGTCGACGTCGAGCTTGACGACGGACAGCTTGTCGCCGTGCTCGGCCGCGATGTCCTCCAGGACCGGGGCGACCTGGCGGCACGGGCCGCACCAGGTGGCCCAGAAGTCGACCAGGACGGGCTTTTCGCTCTTGAGAACCTCGGCGTCGAAGGTCGCGTCGGTTACTTCCTTGGTGGCGCCGGCCACGGGAACTCCTTGGGGTCGGAGGAGAGGTGCGAGAGGGATAACAACGGCGGGGGCGGTTCTGTTTCGGTGCGGAAACGGTCGCCGCTCCCGGCCGGTGGGCTGCTCGGCCCTGGGTGGGTCTGTCGGTGGCTCAGACCGCGACGGCGGCGGTCTCGGCCTCGGAGTCCGTCAGCGCGGCGAGGTAGTGCTCGGTGTCCAGCGCCGCGGAGCATCCGGTGCCGGCGGCGGTGATGGCCTGGCGGTAGGTGTGGTCGACCACGTCGCCCGCGGCGAAGACACCCGGGATGTTGGTGCGGGTGGAGGGCGACTCCACCTTCAGGTAGCCCTCGGCGTCCAGGTCCAGCTGGCCCTTGAACAGGTCGGTGCGCGGGTCGTGGCCGATCGCGATGAACAGGCCGGTGACGGGCAGCTCGCGCAGGTCGCCGGTGTTGGTGTCGCGCAGGGTCAGGCCGGTCAGCTTCGGGTCGCCGTGGATCTCCTCGACCGCGCTGTCCCAGGCGAAGGTGATCTTCGGGTTGGCGAAGGCGCGCTCCTGCATCGCCTTGGAGGCGCGCAGGGTGTTGCGGCGGTGGACGATCGTGACGCTGCGGGCGAACCGGGAGAGGAAGGTCGCCTCCTCGATCGCGGTGTCGCCGCCGCCGACCACCGCGATGTCCTGGTCGCGGAAGAAGAAGCCGTCGCAGGTCGCGCACCAGGAGACGCCGCGGCCGGAGAGCTTGTCCTCGTTCGGCAGGTTGAGCTTGCGGTGCTGCGAGCCGGTGGTGACGATCACGGCCCGGGCGCGGTGCACGGTGCCCTCGGAGTCGGTGACGGTCTTGATGTCACCCGTGAGGTCGACGGCGACGACGTCGTCCGGCACCAGCTCGGCGCCGAAGCGCTCGGCCTGGGCCCGCATGTTGTCCATCAGCTCGGGGCCCATGATGCCGTCGCGGAAGCCGGGGAAGTTCTCCACCTCGGTGGTGTTCATCAGCGCGCCGCCGGCCGTGACCGCGCCCTCGAACACCAACGGCTTGAGGGAGGCACGCGCGGTGTACAACGCAGCGGTGTACCCGGACGGGCCGGAACCGATGATGATCACGTTACGGACGTCGCTCACTGCATCTCCTGGTTCGCATGGCGTCCCGCTCGCGCGGGGGAGGGCGGTTGCTCCGCCGCCCCGGACAACGACTAACCAGTCTCCCGCATTCCCAGGCCCGAGCGCACCAGGCACCCGCGCTTCGGACGTGGACGACTCAAAACGGTGAGGAATCAGGGGGCCGGGACGGTGCTGTGCAGCAGGATCGACGAGCCGGGGCAGTCCGGGGTGGCCAGGTAGACGTCCAACGGGCCGCTGCCACCGGGCGGGCGGAACACCAGGGCCAGCACCGGTCGGCCCTGGTAGCGGCCCGTTCCGGTGGTCAGCGGCGGGTCGTCCGGGTGCCCGGCCGCGGCCAGCGCACAGGCCGGTGCGCTGCCGCCCGGGTCGGCCGGGGCGAGCTGGTCGGCGGGCTTGGCGGACAGCAGTTGACGGATCTGCGCCGGGAGCTGTTCGGCGGTGAATTCCGGGCCCTGGCTGCCGGCGGCGGCGTTGGGCCGGGGACGGGAGGCGTCGACGGCCGACGGCTCGGCGGCGGCCTTGCCGCTGTCCCCGTGGGCGGCCGAGGCGGTCGAGCGGGCCGTGTCCCGGTCGATCAGCAGCCCGCCCAGGGTGGCCACGGCGGCCACGGCGGCGGTGGCGAGCAACAGGCTCAGGGCGCGACGGCGACGGCGCGCGGGGCGCCCCGGCCCGGTGGCGGCGCGGGCGGGCCCGCCGGGGCGGGACGGGGCGGACGGGCCGGACGGGGCGGCGAGAGGGCGCTCCGGGCGCTCCTCGGCGCGGGTCTCGGCGCGGGCGGCGGACTCGGCGGCCAGCGCCGCCGTCAGCCGGTCGGCGACGTCCTGCGGCATCGGTGCGGCCGGGAGGTCCGCCAGCAGCTCCGGGAGGCCGCTGAGCGCGGCGTAGTCCTCGGCGCAGGCCGGGCAGGCGGCCAGGTGGCGGTGGAGCGGTTCGGCCTGTTCGGCCGGCAGCAGGTCCTCGGCCAGATCGGCCAGCGCGTCCAGGTCGGGGTGCTCGGAAGGCGGGTGCGGCGTCATCGCGGGGTCGCATCTCCTTCCAGCGTGGTGGCGGGATTCGTGGGTGGGACGGGGGAGGGCCGGTTCGGGTTCCCGGTCCGGGCCGCGGACGGGGTTCCACGTGGAACATCGGCGACGGGTGCCCGTGGGCCGGGGGTGGTTCCACGTGGAACACGCGGCGGATCGGCCTCCCGCGGAGCGGGGCCCGGGTCGGTTCCACGTGGAACACGGGCGGCGTCGGTTCCACGTGGAACATCGTCCGGGCGGAGGTGGCGCAGCAGGGGCAGCAGCCGGGCCCGGCCGCGGGCGCAGCGGCTCTTGACGGTGCCGACCGGGACGCCGAGCACCTCGGCGGCCTCGGCGACCGGGTAGCCCTGCATGTCGACCAGCACCAGGGCGGCCCGCTGGTCGGCGGGCAGCGCGGCCAGGGCGTCCGCCACCTCGCGCCGGGTCTCGGCGCGCACCGCGTGGTTCTCCGCGCCCTCGCTGGTGCCGAGCGCGGCGTCCGGCGGGCCGCCCGGGTGCTGGTCGAGCGACTCGGCCCGGCGGACGGCGCCGCGGCGGGCGCGGTCCAGGCAGGCGTTGACCACGATCCGGTGCAGCCAGGTGGTGACCGCCGAGCGGCCCTGGAAGCCGGCCGCGGCGCGGAACGCGGAGACCAGGGCGTCCTGGAGCGCGTCCGCGGCCTCCTCGCGGTCGCCGAGGGTGCGCACCGCGACCGCCCACAGGCGGTCGCGGTGGCGGTGCACCAGCAGCCCGAAGGCGTCCGGGTCGCCCGCCGTGTGCCGGGCGAGCAGTTCGGCGTCGCTGGGCTCCTCGGCCATCCGCCCCCTCCTCACGGTCCGGCCGTCCGATCCGGCGGCCGCGGGTCACCATCGTTGGGGATCCGGCGGAGCGGATCAAGGGGCGCAGGCGGTCCGATTGTGCGGCTAGCCGTTGACCTGGATCTCGGCGATCCTGCCGCGGTACCCGCCGTCGTCGGTGGGCACGTTGGTGAGCCAGACCAGCAGGTACCGGGTGGTGACCGGGGCGGCGGGCTTCAGGGTGACCTTGGAGCCGGAGCCGCCGGCGATCGTGGCGCCGAGGCTGCGGAAGCCGTTCTCGTCGTCGGCCGGGGCGGTGGTGGCGCCGGCCGGGGCGGCCTTCAGCTCGACCTTGGTGTCGCCGAGGAACTGGACCTCCACCGAGCTGACGGCGCGCGCCGAGCCGAGGTCGACCAGCAGGCCGTCGCCGGGCCGGTAGGCGGTGCCGAACTGGTCGTTGTAGCGCTGGGTGGTCCAGGCGGTCGCCGGGTTGCCGTCGGTGGCGTTGGGGAGCTCGCTGACGTGTTCGTCCTTGGTGCCGCCGAACGCGTTGAACGGGGAGACCGACGAGATGGCGAGCTTCTCGCCGGTGGCGGCGGCCCCGCTGTCGCTCGGGGCGGGGGCGGGCGCGGTGTGGTTGTCGGTGGTGGCCTTGTTCCGGTTGTTGACGTAGTCCACCAGCTGCCAGGAGCCGACCGTGACGGCGGAGAGCGCCACCAGCGAGGCGGTCCACTGGGCCACCCGGCGCAGCCCGCGGCGGCGGCGCGGAGCGGGCCGCGGGGCCGGGCGGGGGGCGACGGGGGCCGGGGCGGGCTCGGCCGCCGGGATCGCCTGGGTGGGCGCGCCGGGGGAGTAGCGCGGCCGGGCGGCGGGCGGGGTGCGCAGCACCGGCGGGGCGGGCTGCTCCGGCTGCCGGATCTTCGGCAGTTCGGCGATCGCCGCGGCCAGTTCGGCGGGGGTGGTGATCGGCTCCTTGTGGTGCGGCGGCTGCTCGCACAGGATCCGGGCGGCGAGTTCCGCCAGGCCCTTGTGGACGCCGGCCCGGACCTGGTCCGGGGGCACGCAGCCGAGGTCCTTGGGGAGCCCCTGGAGGTCGTAGCGGTCCTCCGGGTACGGCCAGCGGTGGGTGAGCGACGCGTACAGCAGTGCGCCGATCGCACGGACGTCGGTCAGTTCGGCGTCCTCGGTGGGCAGGCCGCGCAGGGCGGCGTCGACCGCGATGCCGTTGATCCGGTACTGGCCGCCGTCGGTGCGCAGCACGCACTTGGGGGTGAGCCGCAGGTGGGCCTGGCCGCGCTGGTGGGCGGCGGCGATGGCGTCGGTGACCTGGCGGACCATCTGGTAGGCGTCGTACGGCTCCAGCGGGCCGTCGGCCAGCAGCTCGCCGAGGTCGCGGGCGCCGGGCAGCCACTCGCGGACCACGTACACCAGCTCGCCCTCCTGCACGGCGTCCAGCACCTGGACGAAGCGCGGGTCGCCGAGCAGGGCGGCGCTGCGGGCCGCGGTGAGCACCGACTTGGCGCGGCGGTGGCCGGCCGAGAGCAGGTGCACGCCGACGGCGCGGCGGAGCTTCTCGTCGACGGCGCGCCAGCTGGTGAAGGTGTCCGACTCGGAGATGCACTCCTCCAGCCGGTAGCGGCCGCCGATCTTGTCGCCGCTGTGCCGCTGCGGGGCGGGCAGCACGGCGGGCAGCGTGGCGGTGTCGGCGTCCAGCGTCTCGGTGCTGGTGGGCGGGGCGGGCTCGGACGGCTCGATCGGGGGCAGCGGGCGGCGCACGCCGCGGCTGCGGGAGGGGCGCTCGGCGGCGCGGGCGCCCTGGGCAGTCAGCTCGGCGTCGATCTCCTGCGCGGAGAGCGGGGCGGTGGCGTCGGCGGGCGGCTTCGGGTCGTCGCTCCCGGAGGCGTCGGCGGGCTCCGCGGCGGCGGGCCGCAGCGGGGTGGTCGGGGCGTCCTTCGCCCCGGGCTTCGACGCGCCCTTGGACGCGCCCTTGGGGGTGTTCTTCGCGGCGTCCTTCGGGGAGCCGTTCGCGGTGCTCTTCACCACGCTGTCGGCGGACCCCTTCGCGGCGCGGCCGCGGTCGGATCCGGTGTCGCGCTGCGAGGTTCCGGGCGCGGCCTCGGTCGCCGCCCCGTCCGTCTCGGACGTGTCGACGATCGCCTTGGTGCCGTCAGCCACCGTGGTCCTGCCTCCCCTTGTGTCGTCCCGGGTCGGGGCCGGGACGGTCGACGAGCCGCTGCCGGAGTGGTCGGCCGTGCTGCAAGGACAATTGTGCCCACTCGCGGCACCCTGGTACGACCGCTGAGAGTGCCGGGAGGTTGCCCGCTTACCCACTTCCGGGCGAACAGCAGACGAATGGGCCGGAATCGGGGGTGTGCCCCGACTCCGGCCCACAGTAGGCGGACTGAGTCGCCGACGAATCGTCAGCCCCGTGATTGACGATTCGTCAATCCGTGACCGGCGTTCCGGTCAGCGGCCGATCCGCCGACGGACCATTCCGGTGAGCGCGTTGAGTTCCTCGATGCGCATCCGGCGGGCCAGCAGCAGGAACACCGCGATCTGGACGACGGCCGCCACCAGCAGCGTCAGGACGTTGCCGATCCAGCCGTCCACCACCCGCAGCGCGAACAGCTCGATCCCCAGGCCGACCACGGCGGCGGGCAGCGAGGCGATCGCCAGCCGGACGTAGGTCTTGGTGATCCGGGCGGTGTCCAGTCCGCCGATCCGCGCCTTCAGCTTCGGCACCGCGACGAACACGCCCACCGCGTACGACAGGCCGTAGCCCAGCGCCATGCCGGTCACCGCCCACTGCGCGGGCAGCAGCAGCCAGCACAGCACCGCGGTGCCGGCCTGGGTGAGCGCCACCCAGACGGTGTTGGAGAACGGGGTGCGGGTGTCCTCGTACGCGTAGAAGCCGCGCAGCAGCACGTACTGCACCGAGTACGGGATCAGGCCGAGGGCGAAGGCGGAGAGCATGTAGCCGACCGCGGTGGTGCCGTGGGCGACCGCGCCGCCGTTGCCCAGGCCGTAGATCGAGGAGCCGATCACCGGGCCCAGCGACAGGAACAGGAACGCCGCCGGGACGATCGCCACCGCCGAGGTGCGCAGGCCGTAGGAGAGGTCGTCGCGGACCGCCCCGGCGTCCTGGTCGGCGGCCGCCCGGGACAGCCGGGGGAGCACCGCGCTCATCACCGACACGGTGATCACCGCCATCGGCAGCTGCCAGATCAGCAGCGCGTTGGAGTACGCGGCCAGGCCGACGCCGAGGTGGCCGTCGTGCTCGGCGGCCTTGCCGGAGGCGGTGGCCAGCTGGGTCACCACCAGGAAGCCCGCCTGGTTGGCCAGCACGAACAGGAAGGTCCACTTGGCCAGCCGGGCCGCCTTGCCCAGGCCGGCGCCGCGCCAGTCGAAGCGCGGCCGGAACCCGAAGCCGGCCGACCGCAGGTACGGGATCATTGCCAGCGCCTGCACCGCCAGGCCCAGCATGGTGCCGATGCCGAGCAGCCGGACGCCCTCGGGGGAGATGGCCTGCGGGGTGACCTCGGTGTGCTGGAAGGTGCCGTACACGCCGATGTACATCACGAAGGTGAAGATCACCACGACGTTGTTCAGGACCGGCGTCCACATCATCGCGCCGAACCGGCCGCGGGCGTTGAGGATCTGGCCCATCACCACGTGCACGCCCATGAAGAAGATGGTCGGCAGGCAGTACCGGGCCAGCGCGACCGTGGTGTCGGCGCTCTGCTGGTCCCGCATCAGGGCGTGCGAGATCAGCTGCACCAGCACCGGCGCGGCCAGCACCGCGACGAACACCACGCCCGCCAGGCCGGTCACCACCAGGGTGAGCAGTCGGTTCGCGTAGGCGGTGCCGCCGTCCTCGTCGTTCTTCATGCTGCGCACCAGCTGCGGGACGAACACCGCGTTCAGCGCGCCGCCGCCGATCAGGATGTACAGCAGGGTGGGCAGCGTGTTGGCGGCGTTGTACGAGTCGCCCATCGAGGCCACGCCGATCGCGGCGGCGATCACCATCGTGCGCAGGAAGCCGGTGCCGCGGGAGACCAGGGTGCCGGCCGCCATGATGGCGCTGGAGTTCAGCAGCCCGGTGACCCGGCTGCCGGCGCCGTCGCCACCGCTGCCACCGGCGTCGCCCGGCCCGGCGGGCGCGGGTGCGGCCACGGGCGCGGCTGCGGGCGCAGGTACGGGGGCGGGCGGCGCGGCGGCGGCGTTGGCCTCCAGGACGGCCGCGTCGGCCCGCATCACCGCCTCCTCCTCGGAGAGCGGCGGGTCGAACTCGATCGGCGGCACGTACGGGTGGCGCTCGCCCGTCGCGGGGGCCGGCTCGGGCCCGAGGGCCTTCGCGGGCTCCGGTTCGCCGGCGGGCTCGGCCGACTCGGGCTCGGTGGCCTTCGGCGCGGGCGGTGCGGCCTGCGGCGAGTGCGGTGCGGCCTGCGGCGCGGGCGCCTGCTCCGGGGCCGACAGCAGGGTCTCCACGCCGACGTACTCGGTGGTCTCGGTGTCCCAGCGCGACCCGGTCGGCTCGGCGGCCTCCGCGGCCACCTCGGCGGCGATCGACGCCCAGCGCGGGGCGGGCGCGGTCAGCCGCAGGGCGGCCTCGGGCTCGCGGCTCGGCTGGCCGGGCACCGCCGCCGTGGCCGCCGGGGCGTCCTGGACCTCCGCGGCGTCCGGGACGGCGCCCGGCAGGTCGACCTCGCCGTACGGGTCCGCGTCCCCGTACGCCTCGGCGGCGTACGGGTCACGGGCGTAGGTGTCGGCGACGTACCAGTCGGCGGTGGGGTCGGCGGGGGCGGCGGCGGACCGTGGGCCGCCCGCGCGGTCCTGGGGCCTACCTCCGCCCTGGTCCTGGGTTGCTCGCTCGCTCCGCTCGTTCATGCCACCAATCCACGTCAGAGAGGGGGGACGGACGCCTGGGGGTGAGGCGCCCGGTGATCCACCATCTCATCACCGGAGACCCGATCGGTGTCATCCCGCTCGGAGGAGGGCTCCGCGTCGGCGCCCGGCCGGTCGCCGTCGTCGCCCGCGGCGTCCGACAGCGGGCGGTCCGGGTCCTCGTCGATCTCGCCGGCCGCCTTGCGCTTCTTGCGCTGCAGGTAGAACCGCACCCCGGCGAGGAGCATCAGCGCGGTGCCGCCGGCGATCACGTACGTCACACCGCTGGCCACCGAGGTGACGTCGACGGTGAACTCCACCGGTTCGCCGTAGCGCTGCGCGTTCGGGCCGGTGGTCCACAGCTCCGCGGTCACCTGGACCTGGCCGTTGACCTGCGCCTCGGCGGGGAAGCGGAAGGTGCGGGAGGTGGTGGCGTCCAGCACCACCGGCTGGTTCTCGCCGACGAGGAGACGGTTCGGCTGGGTGGAGTACAGCCGCAGTTCCAGGTTGCCGACCGCCTGGGTGAGGTCGTTCTTGACGCTGATCAGCAGCGTCGCGTTGTCGCCCGGCAGTGTCACGGTGCTCTTCTTCGGCACCCGGACCGCCGACTTCAGGTTGTCCAGGTAGTGCTGCACACCGGCCCGGTAGGCGATGCCGGCCTTCTGCTGGTCGCGCCAGCTGGTGGACATCGACCGCACCATGGCCGCGCTGAACGGGCCGCGGACCCGCTCCGGCTGGGTGAGGATCATCATCAGCTGGTCGACGCCGTCCTGGATGCCCATGGTGTCGACCAGCTCACCGGAGGACAGCTCGGTGCCGGTCGCGTCACCCGGGTAGTCGGCCGGGACGTTGGCGTTGGCGGTCGGGTCCGCCGGCATGTCGACGACCTTCTGCAGGATGACCGGAGTCACCCAGCCGCCGTTGCCGGACGCCGCCAGCACCGAGTCGTGCAGCGCCTGCGCGGTGCCGACGGTCAGCGACCGGGACGGCAGCACCAGCAAGCCGCGCGGGTGCTCCGGCTCCTGGTGGGCGATCGCCAGGGTCTCGGCCAGGAACCGCTGCTGGACCGCGGTGCGGTCCTGCACGGTGGCCAGGTCGTTCTGGAACAGCGAGGCGAGCACCGAGTCCGAGACCACCGCGGTCTGCCCGTTGCCGATCGGACGCGCCGCGTTCGGCGTGTAGGTCAGCTTGTCGGACTCCGGCATCGACGCGCCGTTGACCAGCACCGTCCGGCCGCCCGCCGCGCCCGCCACGGCCGCCGTCCGCTGGTCCAGCAGACCCCGGTACGGCCAGGCCACGTCCGAGTGGGCGTCCACCGACAGCCGCGCCTCGGTGGTGACCTGCCCCGCCGTCATCGCCTTGCGCAGCGCGGCGTCCATGCCGTTCAGGCCGGCGCCGTGGTGCGCGATCGACGCCAGGTCCGGGTCGGCGTACGGCAGCGACACCACCTCGGAGTCCTGCCCCGACACCGCCGACTTCAGCTTCGCCAGCCAGGCCGTCGCCGCGTCGCGGCCGGTGCCCGGCACGGTGTTGTCGTCCCGCGCGGACTCGCCGGAGGTGCCGGGCTTCTGCACCCGGTACGGCTTGGTCATCGCGAACACGGTGTCCAGCAGGTCCGGGTCGATCGCCCAGGTCAGGCCCGGCATCGTCTTGCCGATCTCGACCAACTGGTTCAGCCGCCCGTCGCCGGTCAGCTCGCCCGCCAGGCTGTCGTCCCGCAGCACCGGCGTCTGGTCCTGGTCCGGCATGGTCTGCGCGACCAGCACCGGGGCGTGGGTCAGCGGCCACACCACCGAGACCTGCGAGGGCTTGGCCGTGGCGTGCCCCTGGAACGGCAGGTAGGTGCGGGCGATGCCGAGCGGGTGCGCCGTCCGGTCGCCGCCGGTGGTGCCCCAGAGGTCCACCGCCAGCTCGTAGCTGCCGGTCTCCTTGGCGTTCAGCGCGGACACCGGCACCTGCAGGGTGAAGTCCTTGCTCTGCCCCGGGCCCAGGTCGCCGACCTCCTGCGCCGGGCTGTCCAGCGCGATGCCGTCCTTGGTGCTCGGCGTGGCCCAGGAGCCCATCATGTCGATGTCGCTGCGGGTGGTCAGCATCGGCTTGCCGGCGCTCGGCTGCCGCACCTTGACCGCCGAGGACCTCAGGGTGTCCGAACCGGAGTTGGTGACCTTGCCGGTGACCGTCACGTTCTCGTTCTCGTGTGCGATCTTCGGCGTCGCCCCGTTGCCGACCTGCACCGTGTCGATCTGCACGGTCGCCGGGTACTCGCCCGTCGCAGTCACCAGAGTGCCGGGCCGGGCCGCTGCCGGGGCGGCCGCGACGGCCCCGACCAGTCCGCCTGCCAGCAGGGCGGCGGCACCCCTGGCCAGCCGGCCCGTCCACCGTTCACGGCGCCCGGCCCCTGCCGCGCCCCGCCCGGTCCGCTCGTCCACGCGCGTCCTCGCCGTTCCTGATCGTCTCGATCGACCCACGCACCGACGCGGCCCCGCCCGACCCCGGCGGCCTCCGACAAGGAGCGTTCACCCGGCATGGTAACGACGTTGCGCGGCCCGCAGTGCCACGGGCCGGGAGCTGAGGAGCGGGCGGAGCACACGAAACGGGAGGGCGGCGGAGCAGGGCGGGCACGTACCCTTGTGAGCCGTGTCCACTGCCAATGCGTCCAGCACCAATCATTCCAGCTCCGCCGACCGGGTCGCCCTGCCGGGCCTGACCGAGGCGCAGACCCTCGGCCTGCAGGAACTGCTGAGGGTCTCCCCGGTCGCCGACGAGATCGCCCGCCGCTTCCAGGACGCCGGCCACCGGCTCTCGCTGGTCGGCGGCTCGGTCCGGGACGCCCTGCTCGGCCGGCTCGGCAACGACCTCGACTTCACCACCGACGCCCGCCCCCAGCAGATCCTCAAGCTGGTCAAGGGCTGGGCCGACGCGGTCTGGGACGTCGGCATCGCGTTCGGCACCGTCGGCGCCCGCAAGGACACGCCCGAGGGCTCGTTCCTGATCGAGATCACCACGTACCGCAGCGAGGCCTACGACCGCAGCTCCCGCAAGCCCGAGGTCAGCTACGGCGACTCGATCGAGCAGGACCTGGTGCGCCGCGACTTCACCGTCAACGCGATGGCCGTCGACCTGCCCGGCCGCGGCTTCGTCGACCCGCACCGCGGCCTGGACGACCTGGAGGCCCGGGTGCTGCGCACCCCCGCCACCCCCGAGGAGTCCTTCTCCGACGACCCGCTGCGGATGATGCGGGCCGCCCGCTTCGCCGCCCAGCTCGACTTCGAGCCGGCGCCCGAGGTGGTCGCCGCGATGACCGCGATGGCCGAGCGGATCACCATCGTCTCCGCCGAACGCGTCCAGGCCGAGCTCAACAAGCTGCTGCTCGCCGAGCACCCGGTCAAGGGCCTGCGCCTGCTGGTCGACACCGGCCTCGCCGACTTCGTGCTGCCCGAGCTCCCGGCACTGCGCCTGGAGAGCGACGAGCACCACCGCCACAAGGACGTCTACGAGCACTCGCTGACCGTCCTGGAGCAGGCCATCGCGCTGGAGACCGAGGGCCCCGACCTGGTGCTGCGCCTCGCCGCGCTGCTGCACGACATCGGCAAGCCGCGCACCCGCCGCTTCGAGTCCGACGGCCGGGTCTCCTTCCACCACCACGAGGTGGTCGGCGCGAAGATGACCCGCAAGCGGATGCGCGAGCTCAAGTACTCGAACGAGCTGATCAACGAGGTGTCCCGGCTGGTCGAGCTGCACCTGCGCTTCCACGGCTACGGCGGCGGCGAGTGGACCGACTCCGCGGTGCGCCGCTACGTCACCGACGCCGGGCCGATGCTGGAGCGCCTGCACAAGCTGACCCGCTCCGACTGCACCACCCGCAACAAGCGCAAGGCCGCCGCGCTGGCCCGCACCTACGACTCGCTGGAGGAGCGGATCTCCACGCTCCAGGCCCAGGAGCAGCTGGACGCGATCCGGCCCGCACTGGACGGCAACGAGATCATGCAGCTGCTCGGCCTGCGCCCCGGCCCCGCGGTCGGCCGCGCCTACAAGCACCTGCTCGAACTGCGCCTGGAGCACGGCCCGATGGAGCACGAGGCGGCGGTCGCCGCGCTGCACGAGTGGTGGGCGGCGCAGCCCGAGGACTGACGCCGGCTCAGTGCCCGCTGGTCGCCGGCTTGGGAGCGGCGTTCAGCGGGCTGATGCACAGCCGGTACTTGACCGTCTTCTTCTTGGACCGGTACTGGCTGTCGTAGGCCGTCGTCCCCGGGTACTGCTGGGCGCAGTTGTACGTGCTGATGAGGCCGGTGTGGCGCGCCACGACCTTCCAGTCGGCGTCCGCCGCGGTGCAGGCCACCGTTCGGTGCTGAGTGGTGAGGCAGTCCCCGACGTTCGCGCCCTTGTCGCCCCCGCCGGTCAGCGCGCGGAAGGCGAACAGGCCGCCGACGGCCACGCCGATCAGCCCCAGGCCGACCACCACGCCCCGGATCCTGGCCTTCCGGGTGGGCGGCTTGGCGGGCGGCGGCGCCTGCCCCCAGGCGGGCATCTGCCCCTCGCCGGCCGGCTGCTGTCCGTACGCGGGGGGCTGCCCGTACGCCGGCTGGGGGCCGGGCCCGGGGGGCTGCTGTCCGTACGCGGGGGGCTGACCGTAGCCGGACGGCTGACCGTACGCCGGGGGCTGTCCGTAGGACGGGGGCTGTCCGTACGCGGGCGGGTGGCCGTAGCCGGAGGGCTGGCCGTAGCCGGGCGGTTGCTGGCCGGGCTGCTGGCCGTACGGGGCGGGCCCGCCGTGCGGACCGGGCGGCGGCGGTGTGCTCATCTGTTCTCCCCCAGGACGACGAAGGCGTGCCGTGCGCCCACGACCCTAGCGGCAGAGACCCCGTCAGGTCCGGCGTGCGGAGCGGAAGTACAGCAGCGCGCCGAGCGCGTACAGCACCGCCAGGCCCAGCACCACCGGCACCGAGCGGCCGTTCAGCGGCAGCACCAGGGCGGTCACCCCGGCCGCCGCGACGAACGAGACGTTGACCAGCACGTCGTAGATCGCGAACACCCGGCCCCGGTACTCGTCCTCGACCGACTCCTGCACCAGGGTGTCCGCGCAGATCTTGGTGCCCTGGGTGACCACGCCCAGCAGCAGCGCCGCGAGCATCGACGGGGCCTCCCGGAAGGTCAGTCCGAGCGCCGGGACGAACACCGCGGCGGCCGCCAGACACACCGTCATCCAGCCGTGCAGCCCGAGCCGCCGGGTGCACCACGGGCTGATCACCGCGGCGACGAAGAAGCCCACCGCGGACAGGATCACCGCCCGGCCCAGGCTGGACAGGCCGCCCGCGGTGTCCTCCGCGCTGTTGAAGGTGTACCGGGAGAGCATCAGCACCACGACGATCAGCACGCCGTAGCAGAACCGGGCCAGGGTGACCGCGGCCAGCGCCCGCACGGCCGGCCGGCAGTCCCGCAGCAGGTGCCGCAGGCCGGCCAGCAGATCGTGCCAGGCGGTGCCCAACGCCTGCCGCAGGGAAGGGAGTTCATCGTGCACCTCGGGGCCGAGCGCGTCCGGGGCGATCCGCCGGGCGGCCGTCGCGGCGGAGAGGTAGAGCAGCGCCGCCAGCGTCACCAGGACGGCGTCCGCGTTCCGTCCGGGCGGCATCACCTGGTGCACCAGGAAGCCGACGATGCCGCCGGAGGCCGCCGCGACCGTGCCCAGCGTGGGCGAGAGGGCGTTCGCGGTGACCAGGTCGGACGGGTCCACCACCCGGGGCAGCGACGCGGACAGGCCCGCCAGGATGAACCGGTTCAGCGCCGTCACCAGCAGCGCGGCCGCGAAGAACATCCAGTCGGGCGCCCGGCCGAGCAGCAGCGCCGCCGTCACCAGGCCCAGCCCGAACCGGGCCAGATTGCCCATCAGCAGCACCTGACGCCGCCGCCAGCGGTCCAGCAGCACCCCCGCGAACGGCCCGATCACCGAGAACGGCAGCAGCATCACCGCCAGCACCGCGGCGATGTCGGCGGGGGAGGACTGGTGTTCCGGGGAGAAGATCACGTACGCGGCCAGCGAGACCTGGAAGACCCCGTCCGACAACTGCGAGAGCAGGCGCACCGTCA
Source organism: Kitasatospora sp. CB02891 (assembly GCF_002803145.1). NCBI lineage: Bacteria > Bacillati > Actinomycetota > Actinomycetes > Kitasatosporales > Streptomycetaceae > Kitasatospora > Kitasatospora sp. CB02891. The sequence continues at coordinate 143,537 of NZ_NNBO01000019.1, forward strand.
GCAGCCGGCGGAAGCCGGTGCCGTGCAGCAGGCCGCGCAGGGTGGCCTCGCGCGGGGGCCGTTCGGTGATCACCCGCCAAGGGTGCCACGAGCCCGACGGTGTTTCACGTGAAACATCCGCCAACTTCGCGCGACGCGCGCCCCCCGCGCGCCTCCACACCACCGGTGACACCGCCACTCCGAGGTCGTTGGGCACTCACAGGGGAAGAACCATCTCGGAACGACGGGAGGCTCCCCAATGCGAGACGAGTTCACTGCCCTACTCCTCGGCCAGGTCGGCTACCACGAGGGCCGCGACGCCGACGGCACCTGGAACAACCGCCAGCGCTACAGCGAGGAAACCCCCGGCCTCGAATGGTCCGACGGCCAACCCTGGTGCGCCACCTTCGAGGCCTGGGCCGCCCACCGCACCGGCATGGACAACCTGTGGCCGATGACGGCGTCCTGCCTCGACGCCGTCGCCTGGTGGCGCCGCCAGAACCGCTGGACCCCCTACCCCGTCCTCGGCGGCCCCTTCTACCTCGGCCCCGGCGGCGGCGACCACACCGGAGTCGTCTACGCCTACGACGCCGACACCATCTACACCGTGGAGGGCAACACCAACGATTCCGGCTCCACCGAGGGCGACGGGGTCTACCGGAAGTCGCGGGCGCGGCGCGGGCCCGGGTCGCCGTACGGGTACGGGGTCCCGGCGTATCCGGAGGGGACGGTGTCGGCGGATCCGGCGCTCGGGGGGATCCCGGCGGCGCGGACGTCCGGGCAGCCGACCACGCCCGGGGCGCCGCAGTGGCCGGGGCGGTACCTGCGGGTGCAGTCGCCGATGCTGCACGGGGACGACGTCCTGACGTGGCAGCGGCGGATGGCCTGGCGCGGGTGGGTGATCACCGCGGACGGCTGGTACGGGCCCGCGTCGGCCGGCATCTGCCGGGCCTTCCAGCAGCGGCACGGGCTGTCGGTGGACGGCGTGGTCGGGCCGGTCACCTGGAACGCGGCCTGGTCCTGACACGACGGAGGGCCGCCCCGTGAAAACGGGACGGCCCTCCGGCAGAGCGTGACGAACGTCAATGCTCAGAGCTTGAAGCTCAGCGCGCTCGCCTGTTCAGCGAGCAGGCTTCGCTGCGCTCAGCGCGCGCGCCTCTTCAGCGAGCAGGCTTCGCTGCGCTCAGCGCTCGACCTCGCCGCGGATGAACTTCTCGACGTTCTCCTTGGCCTCGTCGTCGAAGTACTGCACCGGCGGGGACTTCATGAAGTAGGAGGACGCGGAGAGGATCGGGCCGCCGATGCCGCGGTCCTTGGCGATCTTCGCGGCGCGCACGGCGTCGATGATGACACCGGCCGAGTTCGGGGAGTCCCAGACCTCGAGCTTGTACTCCAGGTTCAGCGGGACGTCGCCGAACGCGCGGCCCTCGAGGCGGACGTACGCCCACTTGCGGTCGTCGAGCCACGCGACGTAGTCGGACGGGCCGATGTGGACGTTCTTGGCGCCCAGCTCACGGTCGCGGATCTGCGAGGTGACGGCCTGGGTCTTGGAGATCTTCTTGGACTCCAGGCGCTCGCGCTCGAGCATGTTCTTGAAGTCCATGTTGCCGCCGACGTTCAGCTGCATGGTGCGCTCGAGGATGACACCGCGGTCCTCGAACAGCTTCGCCATCACGCGGTGCGTGATGGTCGCGCCGACCTGGGACTTGATGTCGTCGCCGACGATCGCGACACCGGCCTCGGTGAACTTGTCGGCCCACTCCTTGGTGCCGGCGATGAACACCGGGAGGGCGTTCACGAAGGCGACCTTGGCGTCGATGGCGCACTGGGCGTAGAACTTGGCGGCGTTCTCGGAGCCCACCGGCAGGTAGCAGACCAGGACGTCGACCTGGCGGTCCTTGAGGATCTGGACGACGTCGACGGGGGCCTCGTCGGACTCCTCGATGGTCTCCCGGTAGTACTTACCCAGGCCGTCGAGGGTGTGGCCGCGCTGGACGGTGACGCCGGTCGGCGGCACGTCGCAGATCTTGATGGTGTTGTTCTCGCTGTTGCCGATGGCGTCGGCCAGGTCGAAGCCGACCTTCTTGGCGTCCACGTCGAAGGCGGCGACGAAGTCGACGTCCTTCACGTGGTAGTCGCCGAACTGGACGTGCATCAGGCCGGGGACCTTACCGGCCGGGTCGGCGTCCTTGTAGTACTCGACACCCTGCACCAGCGAGGCGGCGCAGTTGCCCACGCCGACGATGGCTACGCGAACCGAACCCATTCCGGTTGCTCCCTGAATCTCATGAGAGTCGCCGTGGTGTGACGACACTCGTTCCACATCTGTTCTGACTGTCTGACGGGCGCGCGGGGCGCCCACGCCTCGCCGCGAGCGGCGGCAAGGCCGGCGCGGTGCTGCTACAGCGCTCCGGTCAGGAGCGCCCCGGGCGGTCGTACGGTGGCCCGGGCGGGTCCGAGGACCCGACGGCCTGGCCACGGCCGTCCGAAGTTGGGGGGGACGCGGGGCCGCGTCCGTTTCTGGTGGCGCGCTCGGTCTCGATCAGCTCGTTGAGCCAGCGGACCTCGCGCTCCACGGACTCCAGGCCGTGGCGCTGGAGTTCGAGGGTGTAGTCGTCGAACCGTTCGCGGGTGCGGGCGATCGAGCTGCGCATCCGCTCCAGCCGCTCCTCCAGCCGGCTGCGGCGGCCTTCCAGCACGCGCATCCGGACGGCCCGGTCGGTCTGGCCGAAGAAGGCGAAGCGGACACCGAAGTGCTCGTCCTCCCAGGCGTCCGGCCCGGACTCGGCGAGCAGCTCCTCGAAGCGCTGTTTGCCCTCGGCGGAGAGCCGGTAGACGATCTTCGACCGCTTGCCGTTGAGCGCGGTGGCCGGGACGTACTCGACGTCCGGGTTGTCCTCGACCAGGAAGCCCTGGGCGACCAGGCTCTTCAGGCACGGGTAGAGCGTTCCGTAGGAGAAGGCCCGGAACGAGCCCAGCAGGACGTTGAGCCGCTTGCGCAGCTCGTAGCCGTGCATGGGCGCGTCGTGGAGCAGGCCGAGGACGGCGAATTCGAGAACGCCGGAGCGTCGGCTCATACCGCCTTCCTCCTTCCGTCGCGGGGTCCTGCTCGTCGGATGCCGGGCCCGGCCCGCGGGGTATGCCGGGCCGATGTGTCGTGCCGATGTATCGGCTCGATATATCGGCAACAGTAACCCTGGGTCACGAAAGGAGCAAGAGGGGCACACGTAACCGCGATCACAAGGGCTTTGGGCAACGGCCGTGCAATAAATCCCGGTCGGTTCGTCCTGGTTGGCTTCCAATGCCCGATTGGACACCTTTCAGGGAGCCGTACTCTGTCGCCTGTGCACCCGGACCGAGGAGCTGCTGAGAGATGAGCGAACACCGGCGTAGGTCGGCCAACCCCGGGGGCGAGCAGCCGCCCTCCAGGCGGGCGTCCGCCGGGCGCCCGTATGCCTACGGCAGCCCGGTCGAGGGAGCACCCGACTACGCGCCCGAGTCGCGCGAGCCGTCGGCCGGTCCCGGCCGTCCCGGTCCGGCGGCGGCCCCCGGCCCCCGGCGCGCGGTGCGGGAGACTGCCCAGCAGCCCCGGCTGACCCGGGCGGAGATGCGCAAGCAGTCCCGCAAGGGCAGTGGTGGCGGCGGAGGTTCGGAGGGTCCGCCGAACGGCCGGAGCGCCGGCCGCAACGGCAAGCCGGGCAAGCCCGGCAAGAAGCGGCTGATCGACTACCCGCGCTTCGGCAAGTCCGGCTTCAAGCGGTGGATGCCGTCCTGGAAGCAGTCGTTGAGCCTGTTCCTGATCTTCTTCGGCGGCAGCGTGGCGGCCATAGGCGCGGCGTTCGCGCTGATCCCGGTGCCGGACGCGAAGGCGTCGATCGACCTCCAGAACAACATCTACTACTGGGCCGACGGCACCGAGATGGCCCGCAAGGGCGACACCAACAAGCAGTGGGTGGAGCTCTCGGAGATCAGCCGTCCGGCGCAGGACGCGGTGATCGCGGCCGAGAACGAGACCTTCCGCACCGACAAGGGCATCGACCCCAAGGGCATCGCCCGCGCCGTCTACAACATGGCGACCGGTGGCGAGACCCAGGGCGGTTCGACCATCACCCAGCAGTACGTGAAGAACGTCTACCTGTCCCAGGAGCAGACGCTCAGCCGCAAGGCCAAGGAATTCATCATCGCGCTGAAGATCAGCGACGACAAGGACAAGATCCTCACCGGCTACCTGAACACCAGCTGGTACGGCCGCGGCGCGACCGGCGTCCAGGCCGCCGCGCAGGCGTACTACGGGGTGGACGCCAACAAGCTGGACATCTGTCAGAGCGCCATGCTGGCGGGCCTGTTGAAGGGTGCGGCGCTGTACGACCCGACCCTGAACACCGGCAACCACGACCGCATGCAGGAGCGCTGGAACTACGTCCTGGACCGGATGCAGGCCACCAAGACGATCACGGCCGAGGACCGCGCCAAGTGCGGGCCGAAGTTCCCCGAGCCGATCGCGGTGAAGGCCCCGGCCAGCCTGAACGGCGAGGTCTCCTACCTGGTGGACACCGCCAACAAGTTCCTGGCGGCCAAGGACAAGAACCTCAACCAGCAGCGGCTCGACCGCGGCGGCTTCCAGATCTACACCACGTTCCAGAAGGACAAGGTCGACGCCCTGAAGAAGGCGGTCGACGACTTCGAGGCCGCCAACCTGCACCCGGACAAGCGGGCCGAGGACCAGAACGTCCAGATCGGCGCGGCCTCGGTGGTGCCGAACGACGGCGCGATCATCGCCCTCTACGGCGGCAAGGGCATCGAGAACAACCACTACACCAACAACGCGGACGCGGTCGGTGTCCCGGTCGGCTCGACCTTCAAGCCGTTCGTGCTGGCCACCGCGATGCAGAACGGGGTGCTCACCAAGAACGGTGAGGACGGCACCCCGGCCAAGATCAACCAGGACTCCAAGTACCTGGCCGACAACCTGGCCCCGATCTACACCAAGGACGGCACCCCGGCCATCGGCGACGACGGCAAGCCGTACAAGCAGCGCAACAGCGAGCCCGGCCAGAAGGGCTACGTGACGCTCAAGCAGGCCATGCAGTGGTCGTACAACGTGCCGTTCGTGCAGCTGGGCCAGGATGCGGGCAACAAGAACGTCAGGGACATGGTGATGAAGCTGGGCCTGCACGAGGACACCCTCGCGCCGGCCAGCAGCCTGACCTTCCCGCTCGGCACCTCGACCCCGTCGGCGATCCGGATGGCCTCGGCCTACTCGGTGTTCGCGGCCCGCGGCCAGCAGACCGACCCGTACTCGGTGAGCAAGGTGCTGTCCGGTGGCAAGGAGTTGCCCGGCTTCACCAAGCCGGCGCCGAAGCAGGTGCTCGACCCGGTGGTCGCCGACAACATCACCGAGGTGCTGCAGAACGTGGCGAAGAACGGCACCGGCAGCAAGACCAACGAGCTGGGTTTCCCGGTGGCCGGCAAGACCGGTACCACCGACGGCGGCAAGTCCGCCTTCTGGGTGGGTTACACCAACAGCCTGACCACCTCGGTCGGCATGTGGCGCGAGGACCCGGCGAACAAGTCGGGTCTGCAGTCGCTCGACGGCACCGGCGGCAAGAACGAGATCCACGGTGGTGACTTCCCCGCCGAGGTGTTCACCCGGTACATGAAGGTGATAGGCCCCGGCAACCCGAAGAACTTCCAGGCCGCGACCCCGTGGGGCCAGGAGGTCGACTCCTCGGGCGCCCCGGCCAGCCCGTCGTCCAGCGCCTCCGCCTCCACCTCGGCGTCCCCGGGCGAGCCGACCGGACCCGCCGAGCCGCCCGCCAGCAAGTCCCCGGAGGGACCGGTCTCGCCGCCGCCGAGTTCCACCTCGACCTGCCAGGGCAACGGCAACGGAAACGGGAACGGGAACTGCGGCCCGAGCCGGTCGCCCAGGCCGAGCAAGAGCCCGACCGAGAGCGCCAGTCCCAGCCCGGGAGCCGGGGGCGGCGGCAACGGCGGCGCCGGCAACCTGGTCGGCCTGATGGGCGGCCAGTAGGGCCACGGCGCAGGAGAGTTGAGGAAGGCCGGAGGTGGGATCCCACCTCCGGCCTTCTCGTTTCGTCGGACGGTCCCACTCACCGTCCCGTCACTGGAGTCCGAAGGCCGGCGGACTCCCCGTCAGAAGTTCTCGTTGGGGACGTCCAGGCAGGGGTAGAGGCGGATCTCGGCGCCCTGGGCGCTGCCGCCCCAGGCGTTGAGGCAGTTCTGGGAGGCGACACGGGGCTGCATCTGGATGCCGGTGCCCTTGTAGACCCAGTTGAAGGAGCCGTCGGGGCTGTTGGCGCAGGTGTAGAGCTTGATGTGGTTGCCGGTCTTGTCCCCGCCCTCCCAGTTGTTGAGGCAGAGGGTGTGGTTGTCGTAGCTGTAGATCAGGAAGTGGGTGGAGTCGACGGACGCGAAGGCCCACCGCTGGGCCATGCTGCCGTTGCAGGTCCACTCCCGGATCTGGGCGCCGGCGACGGCGTTGCCGTTGGGGATGTCGAGGCAGTAGCCGTCCTTGAGCCTGATCTCGATCCCACCGTCGGCGCTGGCGGGGGTGGCGGTGAGGCCGGTGGCGATGAGAGCGGTGGCGGAGACGACCACGGCGGCCATCCGGCGCTTGAGCATGCGGGACGCGAGCTTCTTCATCAGTTTCTCCTCATCGAGTGACATGGCCGGTCACTGACGCCCAAGGTGTCGGGCTCTCCGCGGGCGCCTGCCGGTGGGCGGGGCCGGGGGAATAGCGGTGGAAATGACCGGAGAACGCCGACGAACCATGGGTGGCATGGACTTTATCGTCGAATGTCCGATTTGAGCGCGGGATCGGCTCGGTGACGGGATCGCAAGTCTCTGGTGCGTGCACATCTTAGGGACGGAGCCATGGAAGAAATTTGGCGATCCCATTAACCTGCGCTGTGATCCACGTCACTCTTGACGCCTGCCGGTCCGGGCGGCAGGGTCCTGCTCGGGGTCCGGTAGCCCCGTGCCTGGGGGAGGGCGCAGGGTTCAGCCCCTCGCATCGGGGGGATTTCGTGCTGTTCTCGGTGATTCTCTATTTTCGCGTCGCCCTATTCGGGGGAGTTTCCGCGGCTCGCGAATGATCCCGTGCGATCCGGCGGCGACCGGGAGTTTTCCTGCGATTGTGCCGGGTTCCGCTGCTTTCACCTTGTTGTCCGGTTGATCCTGAGGAGGAGACCGCAGTGGCCGACGAAATGGTGCGCCGAGCGCAGAGCTTCGTGAACCTGATCTACGGGAGCCGGATCGGCATGACAGTGGAGGAAGACGGGCGGACCGGTTGGTCCACCATGTACGCGCTCACCCGGGCCCTTCAGCTCGAACTCGGCATCACGAGCCTGTCGAACAGCTTCGGGCCCACCACGCTGTCCACGTTGACGGCCAAGTACCCGGTGCTGAACAGCGGGAACATGCCGTCGGAGAACTTCTGCAAGATCATCCAGTCCGCCCTGTACTGCAAGGGCTACGACGGCGGCAGCCTGGACGGCAGCTACAACCCCGGTGTCCAGGCCGGCATGACGAAGCTCAAGACCGACATGGGGGTCGTCGGCCTGTCCGCGGGCAGTGACCTGACGCCCAAGGTCTTCAAGGCGCTGCTGAACATGGACGCGTACGTCAGCGTGAACTCCGGTTCGGAGGCGACCCGCAGCGTCCAGCAGTGGCTCAACGGCCGCTACCTGAACCGCCAGGACTTCTTCGTCATCCCGTGCGACGGCCACAACTCCCGCGACGTCGCGAAGGCCATGCTGCTGGCCATCCAGTACGAGCTGGGGATGGCCGACGGCGTCGCGAACGGCGTCTTCGGCCCCGGCACCCAGAGCGGCATCCGGTCCCACCCGGTGTCCACGGGGTCGCAGGGCACCTGGGCCTCGCTGTTCTCGGCCGCGATGATCCTCAACGACCAGCCGATCGCGTTCAGCAGCACCTTCGACAGCACCACCGCCGGCCTCGTGCGGAACTTCCAGTCGTTCGTCGGCCTCCCGGCCACCGGGAACGGCGACTTCTCGACCTGGGCCTCGCTGCTGATCTCGTACGGCGACCAGTCCCGCAAGGGCGCGGCGTGCGACTGCGTCACCCGGATCACGCCGGCCCGGGCGGCGGCGCTGAAGGCCGAGGGCATCACCTACGTCGGGCGCTACCTCACCAACCCGGTGGTGGTGGTGAAGCCGGAGGACCTGCCGGAGAAGGCGATCCAGGAGGGCGAGCTCCAGACCATCGCCAACGCCGGGCTGAGGTGCTTCCCGATCTACCAGACGTACGGTCGGGACGCGTCGAACTTCACCTACATCGCGGGACGCACGGCGGGCCAGGCCGCCGTCAACGCCGCCATGGACCACGGGTTCCAGCAGGGGACGCGGATCTACTTCGCCGTCGACTTCGACGCCATGGACTCCGACATCACCTCGAACGTGCTGCCCCACTTCAAGGGCATCCAGGACGCCATCGCCGACGACGGCAACCGGTACCGGATCGGCGTGTACGGCCCGCGGAACGTGTGCACCCGGGTGGCCAGGGCCGGACACTCGACGGCCTCCTTCGTGTCCGACATGTCCTACGGGTTCTCCGGCAACTACGGCTACCCGCTGCCCGCGGACTGGGCGTACGACCAGATCGTGACGCGCACGGTCGGCACCGCCGACGGTGCGATCAACATCGACAACAACATCGCCTCCGGGCGGGACACCGGACAGGGCAGCTTCGACCCGGGGCGCCCCGCGCGGGCCGACGTCCGGCTCGACCCGAGCGTCGTCCCCGCCATGCAGACCGACGTCGGCAAGTACATGGAGTCCCTCGGCTACCCGATCGACGGCGGCACCCGCAGCTACCAGCACTGGAAGTGCTTCCAGAGCACGGTGATCGACCACGACGACCTGATCACCGAACTCTCCGTCAAGTACAAGCTGCGCAAGGCGCTGGTCCAGACGTCGGCGTACTGGGAGATGCGGCACATCGAGCCGGTGGACGAGGCGGCCTGGCTGGCCACCATCTCGCTGTTCAACACCGTCGGGAAGTTCAAGGACACGTCCACCGGAATCGCCAAGCAGCGCGGGCTCACCCTCACCGGCGCCTGGAACTACTGCCTCGCGCAGGGGCTCATCACCGGTCGGGGCATCGCCGACCGGACCAACGACGAGCACCTGTACAACGCCTGGAAGAGCTCGTACGACTCCGAGACGTCCGCTCTCACCAGCGTCTTCCTGATCCACATGTGGGACATCGCCGGCAAGCCCGACGGCGACGACAAGTCGCCCGCGATGAGGCCGCCGCGCCTGGACTACGTGGACTCGGAGATCTACGACGTGCTGCGCCGCTACCAGGGGCCCGGAGCGGAGGCGTTCGAAGAGGCCAAGAAGCGGATGGGGCTCTACTACATCATGGAGAAGTACAACGCCATCTCCCGTAATCGATAGTGGAGTTGAAGGTCCGATGCCCGCAGACCAACCGTTCGCCAGACACGACGGCACCGTCATCCTCCTGATGTTGCTGATCGGTCTCCTCGCCACCCCGGGGCTGATCTTCTACGGCGTCAGGGGCCTGCTCCGCGCCAAGGCCGCCGCGTCCCGTGCGGCGGCCCTGGTGGCCGCCTCCGCCCTGGCGTGGGCCATGACGATCGGTCTCTACGTCTGGGGCCTGCTGTACCTGTTCATGGCCGACGACTACAGCGAGGCCCGGGCGTGCGATGCGGCGCTGGACGGACGGGTCGTGGGGTACTCCCCGTCGTTCGTCCCGCTGCGGTTCGGCTGCCTCGGACCCGACGGCCGCACGGCTTCCGTCGTCGTCCCCTCGTACGTCAACCCGGTGCTGGCCGTGCTGGTGGTCTGCGCCGTGATGCTCACCGTATTCGCGATCGTTCGAAGCAAGGAGAGAACCACGTGACGGCGAACATTCCGCGGCGCACCGTGCTGCGCCGTGCCATCGGCGTCGCCGCAGGCGCCGCGATCGGATCACAGCTGTTCGCGGTGCCCGGCCATGCCGCGACGCCCGCCCCCGACCGCGACCGGTTGCGCGAGTTGACGCGGGAGACCAGGGAGCGGGAGGCCCGGGTGCGGGAGGGCGCCGCGTCGAAGAACGGGTGGGACATGGAGAAGGTCGTGGACGACCGCGGCCACGTCTACACCCGTCCGGTGCCGGGCACGCCGCTGGGCGTCCAGGTGCGGATGGGTGACGTCGAGACGGTCCTCGTCCACGTGATCAGCAGGTTCCACTACGAGGTCGACGCCCTCCGGGAGGGCGACGTGGTCGGCTGGCGCGCGCCGGCCTCGGTGCGCCGGAACCTGGCGGAGTCCAACCAAGCGTCCGGCACCGCGGTGCAGATCCGCCCCGGCTCCTACCCCTCCGGCGTCCGCGGGGGGTTCTATCCGCTGGAGGTGCTCACGATCCGGGACATCCTCGCCGACTGCGAGGGCGTCGTGCGGTGGGGCGGTGACGACCGGGTGCCGGACGAGTCCCTGTTCTACATCGACGTCGCCCCCGACGACCGGCGGATCGCGGACGTCGCCTGGAAGTTCCGCGAGTGGGCCTTCACCCCGGGACGGGGCGCGGGGAGCATGACCGATCCGCTCCAGCCCGAGCGTCTGCAGGCCGCGGAGCGCCTGGCCGGCCGACAGGCCTGACCTCTCGCCGAATCCCGGCGAAACCGCCACAGAGGGGCACCGGACCGCGAACGGCGATCCCGTGCCCCTCTTCGGTTGCGGGCGAGGGTGCGGCAGTATGTGCGCCATGACGTCCAGCCTGCGTGACGAGACCCCAGCGCCCGGGCCGGTTCCGGCCGCGGGGCCGCTGCCGAACACCGTGGTGGTGCCCGCGGACGAGGACCCGGTCTCGGAGGCCGGCAGCGAGCTGCTGGGCGGCCCGCCGGGGCGTCGGGCGCTGCTCGGGGTGTCCTGGTGGACGCCGGCCAGGTTCCTCGCGGTGGTCGCGGTGGTGGTCTTCCTGCTGGGCCTGTTCCAGAAGGCCTCGTGCTACCAGAGCGGCTGGTTCTTCGGCGCCACCAGCCAGTACACGCACGCCTGTTACAGCGACATCCCGCACCTGTTCTCGGGGCGCGGCTTCGCGGACGGCGGGCGCCCGTACCTGGACCCGATCCCGCAGGGTTCGGCGGACATGCAGTACCTGGAGTACCCGGTGCTGACCGGTCTGTTCATGCAGATCGCGGCCTGGCTGACCACTCACAACGGCGACATGATGAGCCGCGAGCAGTGGTTCTGGCTGGTCAACGCCGGAATGCTGATGATCTGCGCGGTGGTCGCAGTGGTCGCGGTCTCCCGCACCCAGCGCCGCCGCCCGTGGGACGCGCTGCTGTTCGCCCTCGCTCCGTGCCTGGCGCTGGACTCCACCATCAACTGGGACCTGCTCGCGGTGGCGCTGGCCGCCGTGGCGATGGCGTACTGGTCCGGGTCCCGGCCGGTGTGGGCGGGTGTGTTCATCGGTCTGGCCACCGCCGCCAAGCTCTATCCGGTGCTGCTGCTGGGCCCACTGCTGGTCCTGTGCCTGCGGTCCGGGAAGTGGAAGGAGTTCGGCCTGGTCTTCGGCGGCACCGCCGGTTCCTGGCTGATCGTCAACGTGCCGATCATGCTGGCGAACTGGAAGGGCTGGCTGACCTTCTACAGCTTCAGCCAGGTCCGCACCGAGGACTACGGCTCGTTCTGGCTGATCCTGATGCAGGCCGTGCGCAACGGGCAGCACCTGGAGAGCCTGAACACCTGGATCGCGGGCCTGCTGGTGCTCAGCTGCCTGGCGATCGGCTGGCTGGCGATCAGCGCCCCGCGCCGTCCGCGCTTCGCCCAGCTGGCCTTCCTGGTGGTCGCCGCGTTCGTGCTGACCAACAAGGTGTACTCGCCGCAGTACGTGCTCTGGCTGATCCCGCTCGCGGTGCTGGCCCGGCCGCGCTGGCGGGACTTCCTGATCTGGCAGGCCTGCGAGGTGCTGTACTTCCTCGGCATCTGGTCGTACCTGGCCTACAACGGCGACGCCAAGCACCACGGCATCGACCTGCAGTGGTACCACTTCGCGATCGCCCTGCACCTGGTCGGCACCCTGTACATCTGCTACCTGGTGGTCCGCGACATCCTCTACCCGGACCGCGACCCGGTGCGCTGGGACGGGAGCGACGACCCGTCCGGCGGCGTGCTGGACGGCGCCCCGGACCGGTTCGTGCTCGGCTCGGCCCGCGGCTTGCGCGAGGAGGCGAGCTACGCCGAGTACGCCCCGCAGGGCGAGGCCGACTGGCTGGTCGAGCCCGAGCCCGCCCCGCAGCCGAAGTAGCTCCGCGGGAACGCCGAAGCCCGACCGCCTCCCCGGCGGTCGGGCTTCGGCCGTTGCGGCGGCCGCCTCAGCGTTCGACCACCCGGTCGAAGTGCGTGGTGGTGTGGCGGACGGTCAGCGCCAGTTCGTCGCCGACCGCGGGCGCCTTGTGCTCGCCGGGCAGGAACAGGATCGACACCTGCATGTGCGGCGGCTCGGCGAACCACAGCTGCTTGCCCTGCCAGCTGTACGGGGAGAGCGTCCGGTTCAGGGTGGCGAGGCAGGCCCGGGCCAGGCCCTTGAGGCGCTGCAGCATCCCGTGCACGTACTTGGGGGCCTCCAGGCCGACGCCGTGCGCGGTGCCGCCGCTGACCACCAGCAGGTGGCCGCCGGACGGGGCCCTGTGCTGCCGGTAGCCGTACCGCTCGCCGCGCCCGATCGGGGTGACGTCCAGGACGGTGGCCCGGGAGGACATCGCGCCCACGTCGCCGAGCCACAGCCGGGTGCCGATCCGGGAGCGGAACTCGGTGTCGGGGTGGCGTTCGGCCAGCCGTCGCACGTCCTTGGCGGCCAGGTGGCTGAGGTAGACGACGTCGGTGGGGAGCCCGGCCGCGCCGATCGCCCGGACCCATTCGGCGACCTCGTCCACCGGGTCGGAGCCGTCCGGCCGGTCCAGCGGCAGGTGTAGCGCGAAGCCCTCCAACGCCAGGTGGCCGACCGGGAGTTCGGGGAGTTCGCCGACCCGGACGCCGTGCCGCCGCATGCCGGTCATGCACTCGATCACCACGCGGGCGCCGGCGGGCAGCGCGGCCAGCGCCTCGGTGTGCGCGACGGTGCGGATCACCCGGTCGGCGGGCAGCTCCGCCTCGGGCTCGCCGGCCCGGTACGGGGTGAGCACCAGCAGGTCGCCGGGGAAGGCGTCGGCCGTCGCCGCCGCCTCGTCCGCGGTGCCGACGGCCAGCACGGGGCTGCCCAGCCGGGCCGCCTCCTCGGCGAGCCGCCGGTTGCCGAAGCCGTAGCCGTTGCCCTTGGCGACCGGGACCAGCCCGGGGAACTCGGCCAGCAGCCCGCGCTGGTGCGCCCGCCAGCGGTCGCCGTCCACGTACATCGTCAGGGTCATCACGTTCTCCCTGTAAAGGTCCGACCTGAGCTCAGCGGCGCGACATGTAGAGGTCGAGCGCCTTGTGCAGGAGCTTGTTGAGCGGGTAGTCCCACTCGCCGAGGTACTCCGCGGCCTGTCCGCCGGTGCCGACCTTGAACTGGATCAGTCCGAACAGGTGGTCGTCCTCGTCCAGCGTGTCGCTGATGCCGCGCAGGTCGTAGACGCTCGCGCCGAGCGCGTACGAGTCGCGGATCATCCGCCACTGGACGGCGTTGGACGGCTTCACTTCGCGCTTGTGGTTGGCGGAGGCGCCGTAGGAGTACCAGACGTGCTCACCGACGGTGAGCATGGTGGTGGCGGCCAGCGGTTCGCCGTCGTGGTAGGCGAGGTAGAGCCGCATCCGGTTGGGGTCCTCGGCGGTGAGCGCCTTCCACATCCGCTGGAAGTAGGACAGCGGGCGGGGGGTGAAGTGGTCGCGTTCGGCGGTGGTCACGTACAGCTTGTGGAAGACCGCGAGGTCTTCGTAGCCGCCCTGGACCACCTCGACGCCGGTCTTCTCGGCCTTCTTGATGTTGCGCCGCCACAGCTGGTTGAAGCCGCGCTGGACGTCGTCCAGCGAACGGCCGCCGAGCGGGACCTGGAACACGTAGCGGGGCTGCACGTCGCCGAAGCCGGCGCCGCCGTCCTCGCCCTGCAGCCAGCCGGAGCGGCGCAGGCGTTCGGCGGCCTCCAGGGCGCGCGGCTCGGACCAGTCCGGCTCGACGTCGCGCAGCCGCTTGGCCTCCTTGGAGGCGATCGCCTCCTTGATGGTGGCGGCCTCCCAGCGGCGGACCACCACCGGCGGGCCCATCTTCACCGAGAACGCGCCCTGCGACTTCAGGTGCGCCAGCATCGGCTTCAGCCAGCGGTCCAGGTCCGGGTCGAACCAGTCGATGACCGGGCCCTCGGGCAGGTACGCCAGGTACCGCTTCACCTTGGGCAGCTGGCGGTAGAGCACCAGCCCGGCGCCGACCAGCTCGCCCGCGGTGTCGAACCAGCCGAGGCTCTCGGCGCGCCACTCCGCCTTGACGTCAGCCCAGGAGGGCACCTGCATGTGGCTGGCCGAGGGCCGGCTCTGCACGAATGCCAGGTGTTCCTCACGCGTGATCGTCCGCAGACGCAGGCTCATGCTCCGTGCTCCTCCTCGTCAGACTTACCCAGGGTGACCCTATCGCCCGAATGGTCCGATTCGACCGGGAAACGGTCCGACATGGCTGTGCCCCCCCGTTTCGTACCTGCTGAGCACAGGTAGTACGCCGGGAGGGCAGTGGGGGTTGCGCGCCGGTGGTCGGGTTCACCCGGTTCCACCGCGCGCGGGGGTCACCACACGCCCCCGAAGAGTCCGCCGTGCGCCACTCCGAGGAACAGGCCGAACGCGGCGGCGCCCGTCCCGATCACCACCAGGAAGCGCTCGGCCGTGGTGACCGAGACGAACAGGCCGATCATCCCGGTGACCACCCCGGCCAGTCCGGTCCACGAGCTGAGCAGGTGGAGGTTGTAGAAGAACGAGGTGACGAAGGCGACCGCGCCGAGCAGCAGGGTGACCCCGACCAGGGCGTTCTCCCGCGGGTGCGGGTTGCCGTCGGTGTTCAGGGTGAACTGCGGCCGGTGGACGTTCTGCGCCATAGGACCCACCTCCTGTGGTGGAGGGAACGTTCGTTCTGTCCAGATTGATACTGGTATGACAGAAATGACAACCCCGGGGTCCTGGCGTTTTGTCCGCCGGTCGGCTCACCCGGTAGGCTGGCCCCTCTGCACTGGTGTAGGGCGTGCCCGCATGCCCGGACCATCGGTGCCGACGCGCACAACCCTCCTGCCACGGAGAGACCGTGGCCGTTGAGTCCAAAGGAGGTGGGTTACACATGCGTCACTACGAGGTGATGGTCATCCTCGACCCGTCGGTCGAGGAGCGCGCTGTCTCCCCCCTGATCGAGAGCTTCCTCAACGTCGTCCGCACCGGCGGCGGCAAGGTTGAGAAGATCGACACCTGGGGCCGTCGTCGCCTGGCGTACGAGATCAACAAGCAGTCCGAGGGCATCTACTCGGTCATCGACCTCACGGCCACGCCCGAGGTCGTCAAGGAGCTCGACCGCCAGCTCAGCCTGAGCGAGTCGGTTCTGCGGACCAAGGTCCTGCGCCCGGACACCCACTGAGCCCACTTCCGGCGTACGCGCCGGAGGGCTCGCGTCCGGTGTTCCACGTGGAACACCGCTGACGAGCACCGCAGAACTTCTTTCCGAGAGGTCATCACCACATGGCAGGCGAGACCGTCATCACCCTCGTCGGCAACCTCGTCGACGACCCCGAGCTGCGTTTCACTCCGTCGGGCGCCGCGGTGGCCAAGTTCCGCATCGCGTCGACCCCGCGCACCTTCGACCGTCAGACCAACGAGTGGAAGGACGGCGAAAGCCTCTTCCTCACGTGCAACGTCTGGCGTCAGCCGGCGGAGAACGTGGCCGAGTCGCTGCAGCGCGGCATGCGCGTGATCGTGCAGGGCCGACTGCGCCAGCGGTCTTACGAGACCAAGGAAGGCGAGAAGCGGACGGTCTTCGAGGTCGAGGTCGATGAGGTCGGCCCGAGCCTGCGCTCGGCGACCGCCAAGGTCACCCGCGCCAACCGCTCCGGCGGTCCCGGCGGCGGTGGCGGTGGCGGCTTCGGCGGCCAGCAGGGCGGCGGCGGGTACGGCGGCGGCAACCAGGGTGGCGGCAGCTGGGGTGGCAACTCCGGCGGCGGTCAGTCCGGCCCGTCCGACGACCCGTGGGCGTCCAGCGCCCCGTCCGGCGGCCAGCAGGGCGGCGGCTGGGGCGCCCCGTCCGGTGGTGGCGGCTACTCGGAAGAGCCCCCGTTCTAAGCGGCGCTCGGCCGGGCCCGCACGGGCCCGGACACGCTGACAGATCTCGTACTTAACGGAGCACACAATGGCGAAGCCGCCTGCTCGCAAGCCCAAGAAGAAGGTTTGCGTCTTCTGCAAGGACAAGGCCACTTACGTGGACTACAAGGACACGAACCTGCTGCGGAAGTTCATTTCCGACCGCGGCAAGATCCGTGCCCGCCGGGTCACCGGCAACTGCACCCAGCACCAGCGTGACGTCGCCACGGCCGTGAAGAACAGCCGTGAGATGGCCCTGCTGCCCTACACCTCCACCACGCGCTAAGAGAGGGTGACCGAACAATGAAGATCATCCTCACTCACGAGGTCCCCGGCCTCGGCAGCGCCGGCGAGGTCGTCGAGGTCAAGGACGGCTACGCCCGCAACTTCCTGGTCCCGCGTGGCTTCGCCATCCGCTGGACCAAGGGCGGTCAGAAGGACGTCGACGCCATCCGTCGCGCCCGGAAGATCCACGCCATCCAGACCCTCGAGGCCGCCAACGAGGTCAAGGCCAAGCTCGAGGGCCTGCAGGTCAAGCTGGCCGTTCGCTCCGGCGACGCCGGCCGCCTGTTCGGCTCGGTGACCCAGGCCGACGTCGTGGAGGCCATCAAGGCCGCCAACGGCCCGGCCGTGGACAAGCGCGCCGTCGCGATCGCCTCGCCGATCAAGACCGTGGGCACCCACAAGGTCTCGGTCAAGCTGCACTCGGACGTTCAGGCCAACCTCGACGTCGCCGTCGTCGCTGCCTGATCTCTGCCGCAGAGCTGACGAAGGGGCCGGACTCCACTCGGAGTCCGGCCCCTTCGCCGTGCCGTCGACGGGCTACGCCCGGACGGCGCCGGTCACCATCCAGCGGCCGGTGCGTATCCGGCCGGCCAGGACCGCGGCCCGGGCCAGCATGAACAGGTTCATCGCCCACCACAGCCCGGCCAGGCCGAGGCCCAGCACGGGCACCGCGAGGACGGCCGGGGTGAACAGCAGCAGCGCGGCCAGCATCCCCCAGGCCAGGAAGCGGCCGTCGCCGGCGCCCATCAGCACGCCGTCCAGCACGAACACCAGGCCGCCGATCGGCTGGGTCAGCGCCGCCAGCAGCAGCACGGTGGACAGCAGCCCCCGCACCGACGGGTCGTCGGTGAACAGCGGGACGTACAGCGGCCGGGCCAGCACCATCAGCAGGCCCAGCAGCACGCCCGCGCCGACGCCCCACTCGACCATCCGCCGGGTCGCCGCCCGGGTGCCCGGCAGGTCGCCGGCGCCCAGGTAGCGGCCGATGATGGCCTGCCCGGCGATCGCCACGGCGTCCAGCGCGAAGGCCATGAACGACCAGATGGTCATGGTGATCTGGTGGGCCGCGATCTCGGCGTCGCCCAGGTGCGCGGCCACCGCGGTGGCCAGCAGCAGCGAGGCGCGCAGGCTCAGGGTGCGCACCACCAGCGGGCCGCCGGCCCGGGCGGAGGCCTTGATGCCGGCCAGGTCGGGCCGCAGCCCGGCGCCCTCCCGGCGGGCGCCGCGGACCACCACGGCCACGTACACGGCGGCCATCGCGTTCTGCGCGATCACGGTGCCCCAGGCGGAGCCGGCCACCCCGAGGCCGGCGCCGTACACCAGGCCGAGGTTGAGCAGCAGGTTGGCGCCGAACCCGCCGATCGCCACCAGCAGCGGGGTGCGGGTGTCCTGGAACCCGCGCAGCACGCCGGTGGCGGCCAGCACCAGCAGCATCGCGGGCACGCCGAGGGCGCTGATCCGCAGGTAGGTGACGGCGTACGGGGCGGCGGTGGGGGAGGCCCCGAGCAGGTGGGCGGCCTGCGGAGCGAGGGCCAGCGTGAGCACGACCATGCCCGCGGAGAGGATCAGGGCCAGCCAGATCCCGTCGATGCCCTGCTGGACGGCGGCCCGGCGGTCGCCGGCGCCGATCCGGCGGGCGACCGCGGCGGTGGTGGCGTAGGCGAGGAAGACGAAGATCCCGGCGGCGGTGGTGAGCGCGGCGGAGGCGATGCCGAGGCCGGCCAGCTGGGCGGTGCCGAGGTGGCCGACGATCGCGGAGTCGGCCATCAGGAAGAGCGGTTCGGCGACCAGCGCGCCGAACGCCGGGACCGCGAGCGCGAGGATCTCGCGGTCGTGGCGGCGGCGTTCGGCCGTGGGGGCGGGACGGGTGGGCGTCGCGGGCATGACGTCCACCCTACTCATCCACAGGTAATGATCGCTAGTGCCTTTTGGCTCTTACCGGACCTGTGGACGGACGGTGGATCGAACGGCCGATCGAACAGCCGGGCGGTCCCGTCCCCAGCTGTGTGAAGAATTTCTCATGCACAGGGTGGGGAAAAGGTCGCCGCAGGTCAGCGAGTTGACACCGGGGCGATCGTGTGGTTATCCACAGCGGTGTCCACAGGGTTGTGCACAGCTTTCCGGGGGTTCTCCACAGCCTCCGAGCAGTTATCCACATGGCCTGTGGATAACCGTCTTGGAGGAACCGCCCGGACCCCCGTACCGTGGCTCCGGACCAGACCCCGGTGGCCGCGCGACACCGCCCCGCACACAGCCGGAACTGTCGGCTCGGTGGCGTATGAAAGACAGAGCGCCCGCACCGGACAGGCCCGCACCAACTCGCACCAACCGCTGATCGGGGAACACGCGTGACCGGCCCCCAGTACGACGACCACGAAGCCCCTCCGCCCCCGGAGGACGACTGGCAGCCGTCCGACGATGCCTTCCCGCTCGACGCCTTCCCCGACGGTCCCGGCGACCGCCTGCCCGCCACCCGTCGTTCGAACAACGCCGCCAACGGCTCCGGTGGGCAGGGCGGCGGCGGGGGCTTCCAGCGCCGTGACGGCGGCGGAAAGGGCGACCGCTTCCCCGGCAAGGGCGAGCGGCGCGACCGCGACGGCGAGACCGGCTTCGGCGGCAGCGAGGGATTCGAACGAGTCCCCCCGCAGGACCTGGCGGCGGAGCAGTCCGTGCTCGGCGGCATGCTGCTGTCCAAGGACGCCATCGCCGACGTGGTCGAGGTGCTCAAGCCCGCCGACTACTACCGGCCCGCCCACGAGCTGATCCACGGCGCGATCCTCGACCTCTACGCCCGCGGCGAGCCCGCCGACCCGATCACCGTGGCCGGCGAGCTCACCAAGCGCGGCGAGCTGGTCCGCGTCGGCGGCGCCTCCTACCTGCACACCCTGGTCAACTCCGTCCCGACCGCGGCCAACGCCGAGTACTACGCGGAGATCGTCCACGAGCGCGCCGTGCTGCGCCGCCTGGTCGAGGCCGGCACCCGGATCGCCGGCATGGGCTACGCCGCCGAGGGCGACGTGGACGACATCGTCAACGCCGCCCAGGCCGAGATCTACGCCGTCACCGAGCAGCGCACCAACGAGGACTACGCCCCGCTCGCCGACATCATGGAGGGCGCGCTCGACGAGATCGAGGCGATCGGCTCCCGGTCCGGCCAGATGTCCGGCGTCCCCACCGGCTTCGCCGACTTCGACCAGCTCACCAACGGCCTGCACCCCGGCCAGATGATCGTCATCGCGGCCCGCCCCGCCATGGGTAAGTCCACCCTGGCGCTGGACTTCGCCCGGGCCTGCTCGATCCACAACAACCTGCCGAGCGTGATCTTCTCGCTCGAAATGGGCCGCAACGAGATCGCCATGCGCCTGCTGTCGGCGGAGGCCCGGGTGGCGCTGCACCACATGCGCTCCGGCAACATGACCGACGACGACTGGACGCGGGTGGCCCGGCGGATGCCCGAGGTCAGCGCGGCGCCGCTGTACATCGACGACTCGCCGAACCTGTCGATGATGGAGATCCGCGCCAAGTGCCGCCGGCTGAAGCAGCGCAACGACCTGCGCCTGGTGGTCATCGACTACCTGCAGCTGATGCAGGCCGGCGGCTCGCGGCGGGCGGAGAGCCGCCAGCAGGAGGTCTCGGACATGTCCCGAAACCTCAAGCTGCTGGCGAAGGAGCTGGAGATCCCGGTGATCGCGCTCTCCCAGCTGAACCGTGGCCCCGAGCAGCGCACCGACAAGAAGCCGATGGTCTCCGACCTGCGTGAGTCCGGCTCGATCGAGCAGGACGCCGACATGGTCATCCTGCTGCACCGCGAGGACGCCTACGAGAAGGAGTCCCCGCGGGCCGGCGAGGCGGACCTGATCGTGGCCAAGCACCGTAACGGCCCGACCGCCACCATCACCGTCGCCTTCCAGGGCCACTACTCGCGCTTCGTGGACATGACCCGCGACGTGACCTGACGGACGGTGAGGCGGCGCGCCGTCAGAACCAGTGCAGGCAGTGCGGTTCGCGTTCGGCGCGGAACATGGCGTCGGCCAGCGCGGCCGCGGCCGGGTGGTGGGCGCGGATGTGGCCGGCCCGGACCAGGGTGCTCGGGGCGGTGCCGCCCAGGTAGATCGAGCCGAGGTCGCTGATGTCCAGCGACAGGTCGGGCTCGCGGTCGGTCGGGGTGCAGTCGGCCTGACCGTCGCGGACGGTCAGCAGGTGGCGGGTCCGCTCGCCGAGGAACGGGTCGTCGACGTCCAGGACGAGCTCGCCGTCCGCGGACCAGCCGCGGGCGGTGAGGGCGCGCGGGACGTCGAGCAGCCGCACCCAGAGCCAGTCGGTGTCGTTGGTGATCGCGCCGGCGGCGAAGTCGGTCAGCTGCCAGCGCAGCGGGTTCCCCGGCGGGAAGTGCCGGAAGGCGACCTCGGTGACCAGGTCGTGGCCGAGCAGGCAGCGGGCCAGCGCGGTGAACGCGGCGTCGTCGAGCGCGACGGTCTCGTCGACCAGCATGGCCAGCGAGTCGTCGAGGGAGTAGCAGGCGTACCCGTCCGGGGTGCCGTCGGCGTCCCGGTGGAGGGCGATCCAGCGCTGGGCGGGGGCGGTCGGCGGGTGCCCGGCCCGCCGGGACCACCAGCGCGGCGGGCGGGAGACCGCGCCCGGCTGGGTGCGGCGGTAGCGGTCGTAGACCTGCTCCACCAGCTCGCGGCAGTCGCTGAGCGGGAGCAGTTCGACGGTGCCGGCGGGCTCCTGGCCGGCCCGCGGCGGCGTGAGCGCGGCCCGGTGCCGGGGCACGGTCAGCCGCCGGGTGTAGGTCGCCGGGCCGTAGCCGAACCGCCGGTAGATCACCGCCTCGGAGGCCAGCAGCACCGACATGATCTCGCCGCGTTCGCGCAGGTCGGCGAGCTGACGGCGCTTCATCTCGGTGAGGATGCCCTGCCGCCGGTGGGTGGGCAGCACGCCGACGCAGCTGATGCCGGCCACCGGCACGGTCGACCCGCCGGGCAGCGTCAACTCGAACGAGTACGCGCACGCGGTGCCGACCGGCCGCCCCTGCTCGGTGACGGCGAGCAGCCCGCGCTCGGGTTCGAGCGCCGACCACCAGACCCCGCCGCCGTCCTCCTCCGGCGACGTCGGGTGCTTCCCGAACGCCGCGAACACGGTGTCGACGAAGACGTCGAGGTCCTTCTCGGTGGTGGAACGAATCTCCATGGCTGTGCTGCCTCCCCGCAGTCGTCCGGCCAGGTGCCCGCCCCAGTGCAAGCGGCGGCCCGCCACTGGGTCAAGCGAATTTTCGGCTGGTGGTTTCACCCGCCGTGATGGACCACGACGACCTGCCACTGTGCCTGCTGCCGGACGAAGTGACGCTGCTGCTGGCCGAGTTGGCGGCGCCGCCGCGGCTGGTGGCGCACCTGCGGCTGGTGCACGACGTGGCGGTGCGACTGGTGGACCGGGCAGCGGCGCACTGCCCGGCGCTGGAGTTCGACCGGGCGGCGGTGCTGTTCGGCGCGGCCACCCACGACATCGGTAAGGCCGTGCACCGGGCGGAACTGTCCGCCCCCGGATCGGCGCACGAGCCGGCCGGCCGGGAACTGCTGCTGACGGCGGGCGTCGCCCCGCGCCTGGCGCGCTTCGCGGCCGGCCACGCGACCTGGGGCCCGGACACCGGCGTCGAGGACCTGCTGGTGTCCCTCGCCGACCAGGCCTGGAAGAACAAGCGCGTCCCGGTCCTGGAGGACCTGCTGGTCACCGCCCTGGTCCGGGCCGGTGGCGGCGAGCGGTGGGAGGCGTTCCTCGTCCTGGACGAACTGCTCGCCGCGATCGGCGACGGCGCGGAGGAGCGCCTGGCGTACCAGGCGCTCCTCCCGACGAGTTAGGCGAGGGTGACGGTGCTGCGGAAGACCGTCGCGCCGGGGCCGGTCAGCGCGGTCTTCGCGCCGTTCGCCGGCAGGAACGCCGACTCGCCCCGGCGAAGCGTCAATGTCTGCCCCTCGGAGGCGAGTTCGACGGTGCCGCCGGTGCAGAGCAGGATCTGCGGGGCGTCGCCCGGGATGGCGACGGGGTGCTCGGCGAGGTCGTAGCGGGAGAGGCGGAACTCGTCGATCGGCACCGGGTAGAGCCGCTCGCCGTCCGTGCCGGGCTCGGGGCGCATGATCTCCGGGCTGCCGCTCTCGAAGCCGACCACCTTCATCAGCTCGGGGACGTCCACGTGCTTCGGGGTGAACCCGCAGCGCAGCACGTTGTCGGAGTTGGCCATGATCTCCACGCCGGTGCCGCGCAGGTACGCGTGCGGCAGGCCGGCGCCGAGGTAGAGGGCCTCGCCGGGCTGCAGGCGGACGTAGTTGAGCAGCAGGGCGGCGACCAGGCCGCGGTCGCCGGGGTACTCGGCGGCGGCGAAGGCGTAGCCGGCCATCGCACCCGTCGGGTCGGACGGGGCGGCGGCGGTGACGGCGCGGGCCACGGCGTCCACGGTGGCCCGGCCCTGCTCGTCCGTCAGCGCGAGCGCCTCGGCGAGCGCGCCGGACAGCGCCTCGGCCTCCGGCTTGGTGCGCAGCAGGTCGATCAGCGGCTCCAGCCCGGGCACCTCCAGCGAGGCCATCAGGTCGGCCGCGTCGGCGGGCGTCCGGAAGCCGCACAGGCCCTCGAACTCGCTGAGCGCGCAGATCAGTTCGGGCTTGTGGTTGTCGTCCTTGTAGTTGCGGTGCGGCGCGTCGACCGGGATGCCGCGCCGCTCCTCGTCGGCGTAGCCGGCCCGGGCCTCGGCGCGGGTGGGGTGGGCCTGGATGGACAGCGGGGTGGCGGCGGCCAGCACCTTCAGCAGGAACGGCAGGGTGGGTCCGAACTGCGCGACGGCGGCGGCGCCGAGCTCGGCCGCCGGGTCGGCGGCGATCACCCGGTCGAGCGGCGCCGGGCCGTTGCCGCGGTCGACCACCGAGGGCGCGCCGGGGTGGGCGCCCATCCACAGCTCGGCCTGCGGCTCACCGGTGGCGGGCCGGTCGAGCAGCTCGGGGATGGCGGTGGCCGACCCCCAGGCGTAGTCGCGGACGGTGTTGTCGAGCCGGTCCATCAAGTACTCCCGGATACGTGCGGACATGCGTGCGCTGCGGTGGCCAGTGCGCGAGGACCACCGACAATAGCTGACGCACCTGGCCGCCCGATGGTGCCAGTGATCACTCTCCTGGGCGCGCCAACCGGCATCGGACGGGTGTTCCGGAGAGGCTGGGACGGTAACCGGGGCCGATCGGTCCCGCCACCGACACCGACCAGGGGAGCAGCCGTGACCGCGTCACCGCCCGACGAGAACGCCGAGGGCCGTGGGGCGGGCGCCGCGCCGCCCTTCCCCCCGTTGGCGGTCGACGTCTTCACCGGCCCGGAGACCGCGTTCTTCGCCACCTCCAGCCTGATCATGGGCGAGCGCACGGCGATCCTGGTGGACGCCCAGCTGACCCGCAGCGCGGGCCGGGAACTCGCCGAGTGGATCGCCGGCAAGGGCCGCCAACTGCTGGCGATCGTGGTCACCCACCAGCACCCGGACCACTACTTCGGCGCGGACGAGGTGCTCCGGCTGTTCCCGGACGCCCAGCTGCTGGCCGCGCCGTCGGTGGTGGAGGGCATCCGGCAGACCGCGGCGGCGAAGGTGGCGCAGTGGAAGCCGGTGTACGGCGACGACATCCCCGACCGGCCGCGGCTGCCCGCCCCGCTGCTCCCGCAGCCGCTGATGATCGACGGCCAGCTGATCCGGGTGCTGCCGCTCGGCCAGGCCGACAGCGCGGGCTCCACCGTGGTGTACCTGCCGAGCATCCACACCGTGGTCGCGGGCGACTTCGTCTACAACGGCACCCACGTGTGGACGGCCGACACCGACCCGGCTGCCCGCGGCCAGTGGTCGCACAACCTCGGCCGGATCGCCGACCTGAGCGTGGACCGGGTGATCGCCGGACACCGCGCCCCCGGCATGGACGACGCCGCGCACCGCGTCCTGGGCTTCACCGCCGAGTACCTGCGCGACTTCGACGAGGCGCTGGCCGACCACCCGCGGGACGCCGAGGCCCTCGCCACCGCGGTGAACGAGCGCTACGGCGGCCTGACCCTGCCGGCCATCCTGGAGCTCGGCGCGGCGGCCAACGTCGGCCGCGCGCAGGTTCCGCCGGAGGACAACGACATCATCGACGCGGAGATCGTCGACGAGCAGGACGACGAGCCGGGCGACGAGCGGTGATACTGCCCGGATGACGCAGTACGACGCGGTGGTGGCCGCCGGCGGGGCGGGCCGACGGCTCGGCGGCACGGACAAGCCGGCCCTGACGGTCGGCGGGCGGCCGCTGCTGGACCGGGTGCTGACCGCCTGTGCGGGCGCCCACCGGATCCTGGTGGTCGGCCCGCGGCGGCCCACCGACCGCACCGGCGTGCACTGGCTGCGCGAGGACCCGCCCGGCGGCGGCCCGCTGGCGGCGGTGGCCGCCGCGCTCCCCGAGGTGTCGTCGCCGCTGGTGCTGCTGCTCGCCGCGGACCTGCCGTTCCTCGACACCGCCACGGTGACCCGACTGCTGGCCGCCGTCGGCGATGCGGACGGCGCGCTGCTGGTGGACACCGAAGGCCGCGACCAGCCGCTGACCGCCGCGTACCGCACCACCGCACTGCGCGAGACCCTCGCCGCGCTCGGCGACCCAGCCGGCCGGCCCCTGCGCGCCCTGACCGCCCCGCTGCGCCTGGCCCGGGTCGCCGACCCGACGGGCGCGTCCTTCGACTGCGACACCCCGGACGAACTGGCAGCGGCCCGCCTGCGGGCGGCGGGGGAGCACTGAGCCGCCGGCACCGGGACCGGTGCGTGGCGCTCCGGGTGGAAGCGGCCTGCGGCCCGCGACTCGCGGGATCGGGCAGCATGGGCGTCATGGAGCGCACATTGGACGAGTGGATGGCCGCGGCGGCCGCCGAACTGGGGCTGGACCTGACGGTGGACGTCCGGGGGTTGCTGGACATGACGCGGGTGGTGGCGCACGGCGTGGAGCGTCCGGCGGCGCCGTTGACGGCGTTCCTGGTCGGGTACGCGGCGGCGCGCGGCGGCGGCGGGGCGGCGGCGGTGGCCGAGGCGTCCGCGAAGGCGACGGCGCTGGCCGAGCGGTGGGCGGCCGAGGCGGACGGCCCGGCGGAGCGGTGAGCGGCGGGGCGGGCAGGGGGACGGTGGATCCGGTCGGCGCGGTGGCGCCGGCCGCGG
>NZ_NNBO01000002.1:0-60840 GCF_002803145.1 Kitasatospora sp. CB02891
CGTGCACCACCCGGTACAGCATCACCTCGGACGAGGCACCCGACCCGAACGGCGACTCCCCGGTCAGCGCGAACGCCAGCGTGGCCCCGAACGCGAACACGTCGGTGGCGGGCGTCACCGCCGCGCCGCGCACCTGCTCGGGCGCCAGGAAGCCGGGCGAGCCGACCGCCGTGCCGACGTGGGTGAGCGTGGACGCGCCGCGCGACCAGGCGATGCCGAAGTCGATGATCCGCGGGCCCTTGGGGGAGAGCAGGATGTTGGACGGCTTGAGGTCGCGGTGCACCACCCCGGCCTCGTGCACCTTCACCAGCCCGTCGGCCAGCGCCGCGCCGATCCGCGCGGCGTCCGGCCAGGCCAGCGTGCCCTCCTCGGAGACCTGCTTGTACAGCGACGGCCCGGGCACGTACGCGGTGGCCAGCCACGGGCGGTCGGCCTCGATGTCGGAGCCCATCACCCGGGCCGTGCAGCCGCCGCGGATCCGGGAGGCCGCCGCGATCTCCCGGGCGAACCGGGTGCGGAACTCGGCGTCCTCGGCGAGTTCGGCGCGGATCAGCTTCAGCGCGACCCGCTGCCCCTTCCGGTCCGAACCCAGGAAGACCACGCCCATCCCGCCGGCGCCCAGCCGCCGGTGCAGCCGGTACGGGCCGACGATGCGGGGGTCCTCACGCCGCAGCCGCATCATTGCCATTTGCCCGTACCCGTTCCCGTTCCGTCAGCCTGTGGGGTGAGGCCCCGTCGGATTGGGGCATCGTCAGACAACTGTCTCGGCACAGCTTACGGACAGGCAGCGGCCCCGTGCTGACACGCAACACACGAACCGCCGGTCGGATTGTCAGATCGGAGACATCGGCGCACCGTCAGACCCCCTGCCCCGCAGGGAATTCGGCCACCCCCCAGGGGGTGCTGTCAGGGTCGCCTAAGGGGTTCGCGCACGCCGGTGTCCGACTCCAGGTGTACGTCACCCCGCTCCTCCTCCTACCAGCGGAGGCGATCGGAACGGTACGACGGCATGACGACCCGGACAGCCGTCCCGCCTACCGTTGTTCACAGCGAGGACGGCCCCGCTCGTCCCCCGAGAAGAACCGTCCTCGCTGCCAAGCAGCACGACCTGTTCCCCGACCCGACCGCAGCACCGCAGCCCGCAGGAGCACAGCAGACATGGCACCGCTCGACCGAGCCCTTCGCCGCCGGCCCCTGTCCCCGCATTCCGCGGAGACCCGGCACCCGATGGTCGCCCTTGCCATCGCCCTGCCCTGCGCGATCCTGCTGATGGCCCTGTTCGGGGCGTGGGACCAACTGGCGACCCAGACCCAGGCGGTCGCCGATCTGATCGGGCGCTGACCCCCCATGGGGTAGGGGTTTTCGCGCCGGCCCGGAGCAACCCTCATCACGTCGTGGACGGACGAAATGAGTGGCGCAGGCTGCAGCTCCGGCCAACCCGGTGGCCGGGAACGACACGTCGGTGAGGGCGTGCCGTTCCCGGCCACTCCCATGTCCGCCCTGCCCCCGACATGCGAAGAGCCGCCGTCCGAAACCGGACGGCGGCTCTCAACTGTGGTGCGCGATACTGGGATTGAACCAGTGACCCCTACCGTGTCAAGGTAGTGCTCTCCCGCTGAGCTAATCGCGCGGGGATGATCCGAAGACCAAGGATCCGAAGATCAGTGCGCGATACTGGGATTGAACCAGTGACCCCTACCGTGTCAAGGTAGTGCTCTCCCGCTGAGCTAATCGCGCAGGAACGTACCAGGAGCTCCGAGGAGCCCTGCCAGTGGTGCGCGATACTGGGATTGAACCAGTGACCCCTACCGTGTCAAGGTAGTGCTCTCCCGCTGAGCTAATCGCGCGGGGATGATCCGAAGACCAAGGATCCGAAGATCAGTGCGCGATACTGGGATTGAACCAGTGACCCCTACCGTGTCAAGGTAGTGCTCTCCCGCTGAGCTAATCGCGCGGGGAGGACCCCTGGCCGGAACCAGGGGTACCTCTTGGAGGTGGAGACGGGATTTGAACCCGTGTACACGGCTTTGCAGGCCGTTGCCTCGCCTCTCGGCCACTCCACCAGGCAACTGCGAAGAACGATCCTACCTGTTCTCCGTCGAGCGGACGACGAGATTCGAACTCGCGACCCTCACCTTGGCAAGGTGATGCTCTACCAACTGAGCCACGTCCGCCTGTCTTCCTGGAAGCCCTTCCGGTTTTTCCCGGCTGCGCTCCCTGGCGACGTGTTGAACTCTAGCGGATTTCTGGCCCAGCTGAAAAATCCGTTCCCGCAGCGTGGCGCGGGGGTGGCCGCCCGATGCCCAACCGCCGGGTCCGCCCGGACCGTTCCGACAGGCCTCCGACCTAGACTTTCACTACCGGGGCGATCCCCCGGCGCCCACGCCCGCGCCCGCGCGGGCGCAACGGGCAGCACCGCAATCCGCGAATCCGCGCAGGAGAACCGTGTCCGGCCGCACCGCCCCGCTCAGCCCCCACCAGCCGATGGCCCGCTTCGCCGGGCGCCTCGCCACCGGGCTGCGCGAAGTCACCCACGACCCCGCCGCCCTCGACCGGGGCGGATTCTGGGCCGTCGCCCACGACTTCGAGGGCCGCCTCACCTGCGCCCGGTTCGACGAGGTCCGTCCCGACCCCGCGCCGCCCGCCACCCACAGCTGGCGCGGCCCCGCCCCCGACAGCTGGCACAGCTCCCTCGACGCCGACGCCTACCGCGCGGGAGTGCGCCGCATCCGCGAGCACATCGCCGCCGGCGAGGTCTACCAGGCCAACCTGTGCCGGGTGTTGAGCGCGCCGCTGCCCGACCCCGACCGCACCGACATCGACGCCCTCACCGGCCTGCTCGCCGCCCACAACCCCGCGCCGTACGCAGGAACGATCCGGCTCCCCGAGCACGGCATCGAAATCGCCACCGCCTCGCCCGAGCTCTACCTGAGCCGGCACGGCCGCACCGTCCGCTCCGGCCCGATCAAGGGCACCGGTCGCACCGAGCACGACCTGCTCGACAAGGACCACGCCGAGAACGTGATGATCGTCGACCTGGTCCGCAACGACCTCGGCCAGGTCTGCGACACCGGCACCGTCACCGTCCCCGACCTGTGCGCCGTCGAGAAGCACCCCGGCCTGGTCCACCTGGTCTCCACCGTCGAAGGACGCCTGCGCGCCGACGCCGGCTGGCCGCAGCTGTTCGACGCGACCTTCCCGCCCGGCTCCGTCACCGGCGCCCCCAAGAGCAGCGCGCTGCGCATCATCCGCGCACTGGAGACCGCCCCCCGCGGCCCCTACTGCGGTGCCGTCGGCTGGGTCGACGCCGACCGCGGCCTGGCCGAACTCGCCGTCGGCATCCGCTCGTTCTGGATCGAACGGGACAGCGGCCGCCCCGTCCTCAAATTCGGCACCGGCGCCGGAATCACCTGGGACTCCGACCCGGACCGCGAATGGCGCGAAACCGAACTCAAAGCCGCCAGGCTGGTGGCGATAGCCTCCACCGGCACCCCCGCCTGACCGCAAGGAGCACGACGCCGATGATCTGGGTCAACGGAACCCTCACCGCCGAGGACGACGCCACACTCTCCGTCCTCGACCACGGACTGACCGTCGGCGACGGCGTGTTCGAGACCGTCAAGGCCGAGAACGGCGAACTGTTCGCCCTCACCCGCCACCTCGACCGCCTCACCCGCTCCGCCCGCGGCCTCGGCCTCCCCGACCCCGACCACGACCTGGTCCGCGAGGCCTGCGCCGCCGTCCTGGCCGCGCAGCCCATGCCGCTCGGCCGCCTGCGGATCACCTACACCGGCGGCCGCGCCCCGCTCGGCTCCGAACGCGGCGACGCCGCACCCGCGTTGGTCGTCGCCCTCGGCACCGCGAACCGCCGGCCCGACACCACCGCCGTCGTCACTGTCCCCTGGCGCCGCAACGAGCACTCCGCCGTGACCGGCCTGAAGACCACCTCCTACGCCGAGAACGTCATCGCGCTCGCCGCCGCCCACCGCGCCGACGCCAGCGAGGCCCTGCTCGCCAACACCGCCGGCCTGCTCTGCGAAGGCACCGGCTCCAACGTCTTCCTGGTCCTCAACGGCCGCCTCCTCACCCCCACCCTCGCCTCCGGCTGCCTGGCCGGCATCACCCGCCGACTCGTCGTCGACTGGACCGGCGCCGAGGAGGCTGACGTCCCCCTCGAAGCCCTCGCCGACGCCGAGGAGGTCTTCCTGACCTCCACCCTCCGCGACGTCCAGGCCGTCACCCGCGTCGACGCCCGTGCCCTCCCCGGCATCGGCCCGGTGACCCGCAAGGCGATGGAGATCTTCGCCGACCGGGCGGCCCGGCACAGCGACCCCGTCTGACCATGGCCGGGAGCGCGGGCGGCGTGGGACGGTAGAACCCCGGTGGGGGAGGGAAGGGGGCCGGTATGACTACCACGTTGCGGCCGGACGGTGCCGAGGAAGCCGCGGCCAACAAGGGGCGGACGCGGCGCTGGCACATCATGGTGAACGGGCACCCGGTGGGCGGTCTGCGGACCACCGCGTGGCCCCGGGACGGGTTCTGCCCGGGCGAGATCGGCGAGCTGGAGGTCACCGAGGGGCGGCGGCGGGGCCGGGGCACCGTCGCGGTGCTCGCCGCCGAAGAGGTGCTGCGCTCCTGGGGCTGCACCCGGGTCGACGTCACGGTGCCCGCCGAGGCGGCGGCCGGCCTGCAGCTGGCCCACGCCCTCGGCTACACCGAGCGGATGCGCAACATGATCAAGCCGCTCACCGAGCTCCCGCAGCTCCCGGCAGGACTGACGGACCGTCGGATCGGTCCGGAGCAGTACCCCGACTGGGAGCGGGCCGCCGTCGAGGGCTACCGGCAGGAACTGATCGACTCCGGCCTGGGCGCCGCCGAGGCCACCGCGAAGTCGGAGCACGACCACCGGCACGCCCTGCCGGCCGGCCCGGACACCCCGGACACCATGCTGCGGCAACTCCTCGACGCCGACGGGAACGTCCTCGGCTGCATCTGGGTCGCCCTCCGCCAGGCCACCATGGCGGACGGCCGCCCGCTGGCCTGGGTGATGCTGGTGGAAGCCGCCCCGGAACACCGCGGCCGCGGCCACGGCCGCACCCTGATGCGGATCGCCGAACGCGAATGCCTCGCCGCCGGCGTCCGCGACCTCGGGCTCAACGTGTTCGCCGACAACGGCGTGGCGATCCGCCTCTACGAGTCGCTCGGCTACCGGGTCACCCGGCGCGTGCTCAGCAAACCGCTGCTCTGAGGCCTCCCGACCGCCCCGCCGCCACCGGCAGCGGGGCGGTCAGCCGCCCAGCAGCTCCACGATGCGCTCCAGCAGCCCGTCCTGGGACTGCCCGCCGTCCAGCCGCTCGCCGGCCACCACGTACGTCGGGGTGCCCGTGACGCCGATCGCCCGGCCCTCGGCCACGTCCGAGTCGACCAGCAGCATGTGCCGGCCGTCGATCAGCGCGGTGTCGACCTCCTCCGCGTCCAGCCCGGCCGAACCGGCGATCTCCACCAGCGTCCTCGCCCCGCCGCGCTCCACGTCCTCCAGCCGGGCCAGCAGCGCCTCGACGAACTCCCAGCCGCGCCCCTGCTCGAACGCCTCGGTCGCGGCCTCCGCCGCCGGGTACGCGAACTTGTGCTTCTCCAGCGGGAAGTGCCGCAGCTCGACGGTCAGCGCGTCGCCGAAGCGGGCGCGCAGCGCGTGGACGTCCGCCAGCGCGGTACGGCAGTCGGGGCACAGCAGGTCGCACCAGAACTCGACGCGGGGCAGGGGGGAATCGCTCATGCCCCAAGTCTCCCAGGTCCGCCACCCGGCCCCGACCGGCCCGATCCCGACCGGCCCGGCCTCGACGGTCCTGGCCCCGACCGGCCCGGCCCCGACCGGCGGCGCTCGGTGGTCAGCGCCCGGCCGCCGCCACCGCCTCGGCCTCCGCCGAACGCTGCCGGGCCCGGTACGCGGCCACGTGCAGCCGGTTCCCGCAGGTGCGGCTGTCGCAGTAGCGGCGGGAGCGGTTGCGGGACAGGTCGACGAAGACCCGGGCGCAGTCCGGC
The DNA here is from genome assembly GCF_002803145.1 of Kitasatospora sp. CB02891. Taxonomy (NCBI): domain Bacteria; kingdom Bacillati; phylum Actinomycetota; class Actinomycetes; order Kitasatosporales; family Streptomycetaceae; genus Kitasatospora; species Kitasatospora sp. CB02891. The sequence continues at coordinate 6,043 of NZ_NNBO01000002.1, forward strand.
GCCTCGCAGCGGCGCAGCCGCTCCAGCTCGCCGGCCATCACGATGAACGCCAGCGCCATGCCCAGCTCGGCGGCCAGGTGCCGACCGATCGCGGCGTGCGGCGCGAAGTAGTGGATGTGCCAGCCGTGGTGGTCGTGGTTGGTCAGCCGCGGCGTGGTGCCGGCCTCGGCGACCAGCGCGTTGACCAGCCCCGCGGCCCGCTCGACGGTGTCCGCCGAGAACACCTCGCGCAGCCGGTCGCGCAGCTGGTGCACCGCGGCCAGGTCGGCCGGGCCGAGCGAGTCGATCTCGCTGATCTCCTGACCGACCACGAAGGCGCTCAGCGCCGCGACGTCGGGCAGCTGCTCGCTGCCGCAGGCCTCCGGCGCGGTGTTCAGCAGCTCCACCAGGATGCTCAGCGCGCATTCGGTGTCATGGGTGATCAGCACGTGGGAACTCCTCACGCGGCGGCGGCCCGAGGACCGTCGCGTCGGTCAAAACGGGGCCCGACTCTACCGGCCCGGGACGCCGTTCGGGCCAGGACGGACCCGGACGTGGCTTAGCCCCGGACGTCCGCTCCGAGGGGAGGGAACGCCCGGGGCCGGGCCCCGAGGCCGCCGGCAGGCGGCAGTGAACTGCGACCGTGCCCCCGAGTAGGACGGTGCGCATCGAGGCGATCCCGCCGCCGCGCGACGGCGGGCCTTGACTCGTTCGGTTCAGCTCTCGGCGAGGATGTGAGACAGCTCCCGGTCGAGGTCGAAGTGACGGTGTTCGGTGCCGGGCGGCACCGCGGCGTCCGTCCGCTTGAGGAAGGACTCAAGCGCCCGGGCCGGGGCCTCCAGCAGTGCCTCTCCTTCCGGAGAGCTCAGGGCGATGCAAACCACGCCTTGACCGTGGCTGCGGGACGGCCACACCCGGACGTCGCCGGTACCGGTCGGTCGGTGCAGCCCCTCCGCGAGGAGGTCGCGGGCGAACACCCACTCCACGGTCTCGTCTGCTCCGGTGTGGAACGTCGCATGCACGGCATAGGGGTCGGCAGTGTCGTAGCGCAGGCCCGCGGGGACGGGCAGTGAGGACTCGCTGGACACGATGAGGCGCAGGTGCAGCTCGCAGCTGACCGTGGTGTTCATAAGCGCCAGGGCCTTTCGCTCAGTGTGCGCTCGGGGAATCGCACGTCGGCGAACGGACCATCCCACCTGAAAGCCCGGTGTAAACCCGTCTGTCCCGATTCCGGTGCGAGTCGTACCCCTTCCGGCGCATTGCGGAATCCCCCGAACGGCCCGACCTGCCGCCGACCGACCCGGTAACGGCACGGATTACCGGCGGTCGCACCGGACCGGTGCCCGGACGACTGGAGGAACGCACGAAGCTGCCGCCGCCGGACCCGCCCCGGGGCGGCGCCCCGCCCGCGGCGCTCCCGGCCGGCCCGCCGACGCCGCTGGTCGGGGCCGTCGGCCGGACCGGGTGCGCAAGCCGGGCGCGGACCGGGCGCGACGAGGGGCGGGGTGGTCGGAGCACCCGCGCGGATGGGGTAATGTTCTTTCTGCACCCGGGCGATTAGCTCAGCGGGAGAGCACTTCGTTCACACCGAAGGGGTCACTGGTTCGATCCCAGTATCGCCCACCGGAATGCAAAGGCGTAGGGCCTCGACTTGTTTATCAGGTCGGGGCCCTACGCCTTTTCCGCGTTCCCGGCCCGAGTTCTGACGGGCATTCAACAGGCCCGCCCCGCCCGGGAGCTATTCAACGGACCTGCCCGGCACGGGATCTGGGGGGCCGTCGGGGAACGGATTGGATGCCGGGGCCCAAGTGGTGCTACTGTTCATCTCGTTGCCCGGGCGATTAGCTCAGCGGGAGAGCACTTCGTTCACACCGAAGGGGTCACTGGTTCGATCCCAGTATCGCCCACCGAGCACAACGCGGAAGGCCCCGACCATCAGGTCGGGGCCTTCCGCGTTGTGGCGTCCCGGCGGCCCGTCAGGCCGCCAACTCGCAGGCGTGGCCCGGCTCCAGGCGCGCACCGCACCGGCAGCGGGCCGGCCGCAGCGGCCACGCCGTGTCCACCCGCTCCGGCGTGCCCGCCCGCTCGAACCAGCGCTCCAGCCCGCGCGCCTGCGCCGCGTGCCAGACCGCCTGCCGCAGGTGCAGCTCCGCCGGCGACAGCCCGCCCAGCCGCTCCGGGTGCCGGGCCGCCACCGCGCGCACCAACTCCATTGCCGCCACCGCGTCCGCCGCCGCGTCGTGCGCACCCACCAGCGGGACGCCGTAGTGCCCGCACAGGTCGGTCAGGGTGCGGCGGCCCTTGCGGTAGCGGTCCACCTGCTTGTCCAGCACCCGCGGATCCAGCACCAGCAGCTCCGCGCCGCCCAGCACCTCCGTCAGCGAACCCGCCCCGTGCCGGCGCAACTCCCGGTCCAGCAGCGTCAGGTCGTACGGGGCGTTCATCACCACCAGCGGCACCCCCGCGCGGGACTGCTCGGCCAGCGCGAGCGCCACCTCCACCGCCACCGTGCGCGGCGGCCGGCCGTGCGCCCGCACCCGGTCGTCGGAAATGCCGTGCACGGCCCGGGCCTGCTCCGGAATGGGCACACCCGGATTGGCCAACCAACTGCGGACGGCCGCCGCCCCGCCCGCGGCGGACTGCACCACCAGGGCGGCCGAGACGATCCTGTCCTGCTCGACGTCCACACCCGTGGTCTCGGTGTCGAACGATGCCAACGGACCGTGGAACCAGGAACGGAGCTGCTGCATGACGCCCCCTCAGACGCCGCGCGAACCCTTGCCGGGCGGCGCTGCCACCGAGGACCAGCGGAGCGCCGCGCCGTGTCGAAGTGATACCGCAGTTGACGGGAGGTCAACCGTCCCGGGCGACCTCTTGTGGCACAGAAAGTGACCGAACGATCACCGCGACCGCCCCGGGCCTTGGCGACGGGGACCTGGCCCGGCTCGGTACCATGCACAACGCAGCGGTTGTGCTGCGCCCCATAGCCAGAACGTCAGGAGAGACCGGTGACGGACGTCCGGATCATCATCAACCGCGAACCCGATCGGGAAGAGCGCGTGGTGACCACGGGCACTACGGCCGCCGAGCTCTTCGCCGACGACCGCGCCGTGATCGCCGCCCGGGTCGGCGGCCAGCTCAAGGACCTCGCCTACGCCGTCCAGGACGGCGACGAGGTCGAACCCGTCGAGATCTCCAGCCCCGACGGCCTCGACATCCTGCGGCACTCCACCGCGCACGTGATGGCCCAGGCCGTCCAGCAGGTCTTCCCGGAGGCCAAGCTCGGCATCGGCCCGCCCGTCCGCGACGGCTTCTACTACGACTTCGACGTCGAGAAGCCGTTCCACCCGGACGACCTCAAGACCATCGAGAAGAAGATGCAGGAGATCATCAAGCGGGGGCAGAAGTTCTCCCGCCGCGTGGTCACCGACGAGGCCGCCCGCGAGGAGCTCGCCGGGGAGCCCTACAAGCTGGAGCTGATCGGCCTCAAGGGCTCCGCCGCGACTGCCGGCGACGGCGCCGACGTCGAGGTCGGCGCCGGCGAACTCACCATCTACGACAACGTCGACCCGAAGACCGGCGACGTCTGCTGGGGCGACCTCTGCCGCGGCCCGCACCTGCCCAGCACCCGGCACATCCCGGCGTTCAAGCTGATGCGCTCCGCCGCCGCGTACTGGCGCGGCAGCGAGAAGAACCCCATGCTGCAGCGCCTCTACGGCACCGCGTGGCCCACCAAGGAAGAGCTGAAGGCCCACCTCGACTTCCTGGAGGAGGCCGCCAAGCGCGACCACCGCAAGCTCGGCACCGAGCTCGACCTGTTCTCCATCCCCGAGCAGATCGGCTCCGGCCTCGCCGTCTTCCACCCCAAGGGCGGCATCATCCGCCGCACCATGGAGGACTACTCGCGCAAGCGGCACGAGGAAGAGGGCTACGAGTTCGTCTACACCCCGCACGCCACCAAGGGGAAGCTGTTCGAGACCAGCGGCCACCTCGACTGGTACGCCGACGGCATGTACCCCCCCATGCAGCTCGACGAGGGCACGGACTACTACCTCAAGCCCATGAACTGCCCGATGCACAACCTGATCTTCGACGCGCGCGGCCGCTCGTACCGTGAACTGCCGCTGCGCCTCTTCGAGTTCGGCACCGTGTACCGGTACGAGAAGTCCGGCGTGGTGCACGGACTGACCCGCGCCCGCGGCTTCACGCAGGACGACGCGCACATCTACTGCACCCGCGAGCAGATGGCCGACGAGCTGGACCGCACGCTGACCTTCGTGCTGGACCTGCTGCGCGACTACGGTCTGAACGACTTCTACCTGGAGCTGTCCACCAAGGACCCGGAGAAGTTCGTCGGCAGCGACGACGCGTGGGAGGAGGCCACCGCGGTCCTCGCCAGCGTGGCCGAGAAGCAGGGTCTGCCGCTGGTGCCGGACCCGGGCGGCGCGGCCTTCTACGGCCCGAAGATCTCGGTGCAGGCGCGGGACGCGATCGGCCGCACCTGGCAGATGTCGACCATCCAGCTCGACTTCAACCTGCCGGAGCGCTTCGAGCTCGAGTACACCTCGGCGGACGGCTCGCGGCAGCGGCCGGTGATGATCCACCGTGCGCTGTTCGGCTCGATCGAGCGCTTCTTCGCGGTGCTGCTGGAGCACTACGCGGGCGCCATGCCGCCGTGGCTGGCCCCCGTCACCGTGACCGGCATCCCGATCACCGACGAGCACGTGCCGTACCTGCTGGAGGTGGCGGCCGAGTTGAAGAAGCACGGGATCCGGGTGGACGTCGACACCTCGGACGACCGGATGCAGAAGAAGATCCGCAACGCCCAGAAGTCGAAGGTCCCGTACATGCTGATCGCGGGCAACGACGACGTCGAGGCCGGCGCGGTGTCCTTCCGCTACCGCAACGGCGAGCAGAAAAACGGCGTGCCGCGGGCCGAGGCGATCGCCGAGATCGTCGAGGCGGTGCGTAGCCGGGTGCAGGTCTGACACCGGTAGAGCGATGTGACGTGCGGGGCGGTCTCCTTCGGGAGTCTGCCCCGCACTGCTGGTTTCACGAGGTGCGGAGCATATGCTGGCGGGCATGACGAGTGAGCCGGAACTGCAGCGGGGCGTGGGGGAGCCGGACGGCTTCCGTCGCCTGTGGACACCTCATCGGATGGCGTACATCCAGGGCGAGAACAAGCCCACCGGGCCGGCTCCGGACGACGGTTGTCCGTTCTGTTCGATCCCGAAGCTGAGCGACGAGGACGGGCTGATCGTGCAGCGCGGCGAGTCGGTGTTCGCGGTGCTGAACCTGTACCCGTACAACGGCGGGCACTTGATGGTGGTGCCGTACCGGCACGTCGCGGACTACACCGAGTTGGACGGGCCGGAGACGGCGGAGCTCGGGGAGTTCACCAAGAAGGCGATGACGGCGCTGCGGGCGGCGTCGGGGGCGCACGGGTTCAACATCGGGATGAACCAGGGTGCGGCGGCGGGGGCCGGGATCGCGGCGCACCTGCACCAGCACGTGGTGCCGCGCTGGGGCGGGGACACCAACTTCATGCCGGTGGTGGGGCACACCAAGGTGCTGCCGCAGCTGCTGGCGGACACCCGGAAGGTGCTGGCCGAGGTGTGGCCGGTTTGATTCGGTGACGGGCAGACGGCAGGGGCCGTGCGGGAGGTGTTCCCGCACGGCCCCTGCCGTTGGCGTGTCCGGGGTCAGCCGGCGTCGTACTTGTCGGCGCGGAACGGGCGGCTGCCCTGCATCTCGGCGCGGATGAGGTTGGCGCGGTTGGCGATCCGGTCGGTGGCGACGTCGTGCTCGTCGAGGAACTCGACCACGGCGGCGTGGATCAGGCCGACCACGGGGGTGGGGATGTACAGCACGTCGTCGGACTTGAAGCGGCTGTTCCAGGCCGGGTCGGCCCAGGCCTGGCGCAGGCACAGGGGCTCGGGGAGGCCGATGGAGCCGCCGAGCCACTTCTGCAGGCCGGGGATCTTGTGAAGGGGGGCGCGGACGGCCTGCCGGACGATCTCGTCGTCGGTGACGACGGGGAGTTGGACGGTGCGGTTCTCCCAGAACCGGAGGGTCTTGGGGACGTCCTTCTCGGGGGTCTTGGGCTTGGCGCCGAAGTAGCCGGCGATCGGGCCGAGCGCGTGCGCGGTGGCGGTGACCTGCAGGCTGTGCGAGAGGACCATGATGCTGACCACCACGGTGGTGACCAACTGGCCCTTGTGCAGGACGAACTGGACGGCGATGCGGTGCCGGGTGTCGGCGCCGACGCTCTGCTTGTTGGCGAGCTCCGAGACGGCGAAGTCGCGCATCCGGTCGCCGTCCATCTCGGCGCCGGAGGGGCGGCCGATCTCGTCGGCGCCCTCGCCGGTGTCGAGCACCACCCAGTGGTTGATCTGCGGCTTGGGCAGGCCCCCGTTGGGGACTTCGGAGCCGGAGAGCGCGCCGAGGCGGTCGGAGATCCGGCGGGCCAGGTCCCAGACGTGGAAGGTGCGGAAGTCGGGGTGGCCCTCGGCGGGGCGGAGGTCCTCGCGCAGCGACCACTCGGCCCAGCGGGCGCCGATGCCGAGGATGCCCTTGGGGCCGGCGTAGTGCTGGACGTTGGTGTTCTGCTCGCGGGTGAGGCGGTCGAGGCCGGCCCGGAGCTCGTTGGCCTTCTTGTCGAGGTCGTCCTTGGGGACGGCCTTCGGGACGATGGCGGCGACGGCGCTGCCGCCGACCAGGTCGCCCCAGCGGGCGCGCTGCTGCATGACGGAGGCGACCACGGTGCGGCGGGCGAGGTACCAGCCGATGACGGGGCCGATCATCACGATCCGGCAGTAGAGGCCGAGCAGGCCGTCGGCCGGCGGGCGGATCGCCAGGAACAGGGTGAGGCCGGCGGCGAGCAGCAGGGCCAGCGTGCCGATGAAGCCGTCCCGGGCGGCTGACTTCTTGGCGCCGAGCCAGGCGCGGGCCTGGTACGCGGCGAGCCAGATCAGCGTGCCGGGCAGGAAGAGCAGACCGCAGACCACGCTGAGGGTGGAGAGCCGGCGGTCGCGGGCCTCGCGCAGGTCCTGGGCGGCGAGGCAGTGCTCGACGACCATCCGGACGTCGGTGCCGTGCGAGGGCACGATGGGTTTGCGGCCGCCGCCGAGGGTGCGGTCGATCAGGGCGCGGCTGAACGCCTCGCCGGCGCTGGGCCGGAACAGGGCGAACTTGCCGGGCTTGACCGAGACTCCGGCGAGCGCCCCGAGTTCGTTGTAGTCGCCGGTGCGGTAGGCGGCGGAGGAGAACGCCTGGGTGACCGCGGTCTGATGACCGACGTCCGTCCGTGGTACCTGCGCGCCCGGCGTCATGTCGAGCTGAGTCACCTGAGCAGCTCCTCCTCCCCTGATGGTCTGCGGCAGGTTACCGCGTGGCGGCCCGCCCGTGCGGATCATCAACTGATCCTGGGTCACATCTCGGCCGCGCGAACCGGTTTCAGGGTGATGTTGCCCCGCCGCGGGGACTTCGACGCACGGGTTTAGGATCGCGCCATGACGAGTGCGTTCGCACCGGGGCCGGTGCTGGTTTTCGACGGTGACTGCGCGTTCTGTTCGAGCTGCGTGCGGTGGGCGGAGCGCTATCCGCGGCAGAGCCTGTCCTCGGCGGGGTGGGAAGCGGTGGCGTTCCAGTTCGCGGACCTGGAGGCACTGGCCGAGTTCACCGGCGGGCAGGTGTCGGAGGAGCGGGCGTCCCGCGAGGTGTTGTGGATCACGCCGGACCGCAAGGTGTACGGCGGCGCGCAGGCGGTGGCGCGGCTGCTGATGCGGTCGGGCGGGCCGTGGGCGTGGGCCGGCGGCCTGCTGGCGCTGGCGCCGGTGCGCCCGCTCGCCGACGTGGTCTACCGCTGGGTGGCGCGCCACCGGGACCAGATGCCCGGTGGCACGAAGGCGTGCGCGCTGCCGCGCCGTTCCTGAGCGCCGTCAGCCCGCCGTGGCGTACTGGGCGGCGAGGTGCGCGGGCATCGGCGAGTGGCGCAGGTAGCTGCGGGTGAACTGGCCGGTTCCGTGCGACAGCGAGCGCAGGTCGAGCGGGTAGCGGGCGAGTTCGAGTTCGGGGACCTCGGCGCGGACCAGGCTCAGACCCGGCCCGCCGATCTCGGTGCCGAGGACGTGGCCGCGGCGGGCGGACAGGTCGGTGAGGACGGCGCCCTGGTACTCGTCGGGCAGCAGCACCCGGACTTCGTCGACGGGTTCCAGGACCCGGACGTCGGTGTGGTCGGCGGCTGCCCTGAGGGCGAGCGCCGCGGCGGTCTGGAAGGCGGCGTCGGAGGAGTCGACGGAGTGCGCCTTGCCGTCGGTGAGGGTGACCCGGACGTCGGTCATCGGGTGGCCGTGCAGGCCGTGGGCGAGTTGGGCGCGGACGCCCTTCTCGACGGACGGGACGAAGTTGCGCGGGACGGCGCCGCCGACGACCCGGTCGACGAATTCGAAGCCGCCGCCGGGCAGCGGTTCCACGGTGAGGTCGCAGATCGCGTACTGGCCGTGGCCGCCGGACTGTTTGACGTGCCGTCCGTGGCCGCTGGCGGGGGCGGCGAAGGTCTCCCGGAGGGCGACCTCGTAGGGGACGGTCTCGACGTGGACGCCGTGCCGGTCGGCGAGCCGGTCGAGGGTGACGGCGAGGTGCGCCTCGCCGGTGCACCACAGGACGAGCTGGTGGGTGTCGGGGTTCTGTTCGACGCGCAGCGCCGGGTCCTGGGCGGTGAGCCGGCCGAGGGCCTGCGAGAGCTTGTCCTCGTCGGCCTTGGAGCGGGCCCGGACGGCGGTGGGCAGCAGGGCCTCGGGCAGCGGCCAGGGCGGCAGCACGGCGCCGTCGGTGGTGAGGGTGTCGCCGGTGCGGGCGGCGGTCAGCTTGGCGACGGTGACCAGGTCGCCGGCGACGGCCTGCGGGACGGGGCGCAGCTGGTGGCCGAACGGGCTGTGCAGGGCGGTGAGGCGTTCGTCGGCGCCGTCGGGCAGGTGGGCGGTGGTGTCGGGGCGGAGGGTGCCGGTGAAGATCCGCAGCAGGCTGAGGCGGCCGAGGTAGGGGTCCTCGCCGGTCTGGACGACCTGGGCGGTGAACGGGGCGTCGGGGTCGGCGGCGGGGAGGTCGTCGGCGCGGTCGGCGGGGGAGGGGAAGGCGGCGGCGACCAGGTCGAGCAGGGCGTCGCAGCCGGTGCCGTCGGGGGCGGTGGCGAGGACGGGGTGCAGGGTGCCGGCGAGGAACTCGCGGCGCAGTCCGGCGGTGAGCGCGGCGGTGTCGAGGTCGGCGCCGTCGAGGTAGCGCTCCATCAGGGTGTCGTCCTCGCCGGCCAGGGCCTCGACCAGGCGGGCGCGTTCGGCGGTGAGGTCGCCGGGGTGGTCGGGCTTGCCGTAGGCGCGGCCGGTGAGCAGGTCGGTGCTGCCGTGCAGGCGCCCGTCGCGCAGGTCGGGGTGGTGCAGCAGGCGGACGGTGTCGGGGGTGCCGAGGGTGTCCTGGAGCATCCGCAGGACGTCGTCGAGGCGGACCCGGGCGGTGTTGAGGTGGGTGAGGGCGAGGGCGCGCGGGAGGTGGGCGGCCTCGCAGCTCTGCCACAGGGCCCGGACGGGGCGGGCGACGGTCTCGTCGGCGGCGGAGTGGACGAAGACGGCGGCTTCGGCGGCGCGCAGGGCGGCGTGGAGTTCGCCGGCGAAGTCGGCGTAGCCGGGGGTGTCGAGCAGGTTGACGGTGAGGTCCTGCCAAGGGAGCGGGAGGAGCGCGAACTGGACCGAGCGCTGCTGCTGGTGCTCGATGTCCTCCCAGTCGGCGACGGTGGTGCCGTCGGGGACGGTGCCGGGCCTGGTCAGGGCGCCGGCGGTGAGGGCGAGGGCCTCGGCGAGGGTGGTTTTGCCGGCTCCGCCCGCCCCGACCAGGGCGAGGTTGCGGAGCCGGCCGGGTCGGTCGGCGGGTGTGGCGGGGGTGTGGGCTGTCCGGTCCGGCATGGCTGGCCTCCTGCCGCTCGATCAGCGTGGATACCATTGTCCAGCCGGGCGGGGCCATCCGCGCGGCCGCCCGGCGGGCAAGCGGCTCGCGGGCGCCAACCGAGGAGCGGAGCGGACCGGAAGGCCATGCTCAACAAGTACGCGCGTGGCTTCTTCACACGTGTCCTCACCCCGTTCGCGGCGATGCTGCTGCGGTGGGGTGTCAGTCCGGATGCGGTCACGCTGATCGGTACAGCCGGGTCGGTGGCGGGCGCCCTGGTGTTCTTCCCGCGCGGGGAGTTCTTCTGGGGCACGATCACCATCACCCTGTTCATCTTCTCCGACCTGGTGGACGGCAACATGGCCCGCCAGGCGGGCCGGTCCAGCAAGTGGGGTGCGTTCCTGGACTCCTCGCTCGACCGGGTCGCCGACGCGGCGATCTTCGGCGGTCTGGCGATGTGGTACGCCGGCAAGGGCGACAACGACGTCCTGTGCGCGGTGTCGATCTTCTGTCTGGCCAGCGGCCAGGTGGTGTCGTACACCAAGGCGCGCGGGGAGTCGCTGGGCTTCCCGGTGAACGTGTCGGGTCTGGTGGAGCGGGCCGAGCGGCTGGTGATCAGCCTGGTGGCGGCCGGTTTCGCGGGCCTGCACAAGTTCGGGGTGCCGTACATCGAGTGGCTGCTGCCGGTCGCCCTGTGGGTGGTCGCGGTGGGCAGCCTGGTGACGGTGGCGCAGCGGATGCTGACGGTGCGCCGGGAGGCGGCGGAACTGGAGGCGGCGGGCGCCGCCGAGGGGGTCGAATGAAGGAGCGGTTGGCCGACGCGGCCTACGCGGCCGGTTGGGCGGGGCTGAAGCACCTGCCGGAGCCGGTGGCCCGCGGCCTGTTCAACACCATCGCCGAGGTGGCGTGGCGACGGCAGGGCAAGGGGGTGCGGCAGCTGGAGGCCAATCTGGCGCGGGTCCACCCGGATGCGGACGCGATGCGGCTGCGGGAGCTGTCCCGGGCCGGCATGCGGTCGTACATGCGGTACTGGATGGAGTCGTTCCGGCTGCCGACCTGGAGCCGGGAGCGGGTCTCGCAGGCGATAACGGTGAAGAACCTGGACCAGCTGAACGAGGCGATGGAGGCGGGGCGCGGCGCGGTGCTGGCGCTGCCGCACATGGCGAACTGGGACCTGGCGGGCGCGTGGATCGCGTCCGCGGGCGGGTTCCCGTTCACCACGGTCGCCGAGCGGTTGAAGCCGGAGTCGCTGTTCGACCGGTTCGTGGCGTACCGGGAGAGCCTCGGCATGGAGGTGCTGGCGCTGACCGGCTCCCAGGTGTCGGTGGTGGGGACGCTGGCGCGGCGGCTGCGCGAGGGCCGGCTGGTGTGCCTGGTCGGCGACCGGGACCTGTCGGAGGCGGGTGTCCAGGTGGACTTCTTCGGCGAGCCGACCCGGATGCCGGCCGGCCCGGCGGCGCTCGCGCAGCGCACCGGTGCGGCGCTGTTCCCGGTCACGCTCTGGTACGACGGGCCGGTGTTGCGCGCGGAGGTGCACCCCGAGGTGGTGCCGTCCGGCGTGGGCGAGCGGCAGGAGCAGGTCGTGGCGATGACGCAGACGATGGCCGACGTGTGGGCCGAGTCGATCCGGGAGCACTCGACGGACTGGCACATGCTGCAGAAGCTGTGGCTGGCCGACCTGACGCCGCGGAGGGCGGAGCGGTGAGGATCGGCGTGGTCTGCCCGTACGACTGGGACGTGCCGGGCGGTGTGCAGTTCCACATCCGGGACTTGGCGGAGCATCTGATCCGGCTGGGTCACGAGGTGTCGGTGCTGGCCCCGGCGGAGGACGAGGACGCGCTGCCGCCGTACGTGGTGTCCGCGGGGCGGGCCGTCGCGGTGCCGTACAACGGGTCGGTGGCGCGGCTGAGCTTCGGCATCCTGTCGGCGGCCCGGGTGCGGCGGTGGCTGCGCGAGGGCCGGTTCGACGTGCTGCACGTGCACGAGCCGAACTCGCCGTCGCTGTCGATGCTGGCGGCCTGGGCGGCGTCCGGGCCGATGGTGGGGACGTTCCACACCTCGAACCCGCGGTCGCGGGCGATGATCGCGGCCTCGCCGATCCTGCAGCCGGGCCTGGAGAAGATGTCCGGCCGGATCGCGGTGTCGGAGTACGCCCGGCGCACCCTGGTGGAGCACCTGGGCGGCGATGCGGTGGTGATCCCGAACGGCGTGGACGTGCGGTTCTTCGCGGACGCCGAGCCGGACCCGAAGTGGCAGGGCGGCGCCGCCGAGGGCGGAGCGGGCACGATCGGCTTCATCGGCCGGATCAACGAGCCCCGCAAGGGCCTGCCGACGCTGCTGGCGGCGCTGCCGCGGATCCTCGCCGAGCGCCCCGGGGTGCGGCTGCTGGTGGCCGGCAAGGGCGACGAGGAGGAGGCGGTGGCGGGCCTGTCCGCCGAGGTGCGGGCGCAGGTCGAGTTCCTCGGCATGGTCTCGGACCGCGACAAGGCCCGGCTGCTGCGCAGCGTCGACCTGTACGTGGCGCCGAACACCGGCGGCGAGTCGTTCGGCATCATCCTGGTCGAGGCGATGTCGGCGGGTGCGCCGGTGCTGGCCAGCGACCTGGACGCGTTCCGCCAGGTGCTGGACGGCGGCGCGGCCGGCGAGCTGTTCCCGGTGGAGGACGCGGACGCGCTGGCGGCCGCGGCGGTGAAACTGCTCGGCAGCCCCGAACGGCTGCTGGCGCTGCGCGAGGCCGCCTCCCGGCACGTGCGGCGATTCGACTGGGAGACCGTCGGGGCGGAGGTGCTGTCGGTGTACGAGACGGTCACCGACGGTCGTCCGCCGGTCGCCGAGGCCGAACCGTCCGGCTGGCGCACGCGTCTTGGTCGCTGAACCACCCTGCTCGCGAGAGGTACCACCATGCCGCTGATCACCGTCGACTACACCGACCGGCTCGCCGACTGCTTCGACCGGCGCGGATTCGGGCTGGCCCTGAACCGGCTGGCGGTGAAGCTGATCGACGCCAAGCCGGAGGCCTGCAAGACCCGTTTCCGGCGCACCGAGGAGGCGGTGGTCGGCGCGGACGCCGAGACGTACACGCTGGTGGCGGTCGAGTTCGAGATCTTCCCGGGCCGGTCGGCGCAGGCCAAGGCGGCGCTCGCGGAGGCGACGGTGGCGGCGCTGCCGGAGTACCTGGGCGCCGACCCGGGGGCGGTGCAGGCCGCGGTGTCGGTCACCGAGACCGACCGGGACTCCTACCGCTCGGCGGTCTTCGGCGGCTGAGCCGGGTACCGTAACGCCCCGTGACTACCTGGATCTGGGCCCTCGCGGCCGTCGTACTGTTCGCCGTCTACCTGAGTTGGACGGCGGGCAGGCTCGACCGGTTGCACGCCCGGATCGACGCCGCCCGGGCCTCGCTGGACGCCCAGCTGCTGCGCCGGGCGTCGGTGGCGATGGAGCTGGCCACCTCCTCGCTGCTCGACCCGGCCGCGTCGATCCTGCTGCTGGAGGCCGCGCACGCGGCCCGGCAGGCGCAGGACGAGCAGCGCGAGGTGGCGGAGAGCGAGCTGAGCCTGGCGCTGCGCGCGGTGCTGGACGAGCCGGAGCAGGTCGCGGCGCTGCGGGCGGCCCCGGGCGGCGAGGACGCGGTGCGCGACCTGGTGGAGGCGGTGCGCCGGGTGCCGATGGCGCGGCGGTTCCACAACGACGCGGTGCGGGCGGCGCGGGCGGTGCGCGAGCACCGGCTGGTGCGCTACTTCCGGCTTGCGGGGCGGGCGCCGTTCCCCATGGCGTTCGAGATGGACGACGAACCGCCGACGGCCCTCACGCCCGAGGGAGCGCCCGCGTAGGCTGGGCGCTGATTTCTCGCCCACTGTTCCCCGTCCGTGGTGCTCTGGCCTGATTGTCGTATGCCGTTGGTGACGCTGGACCATGTGGCGTATGGGTCCCCACCCCCGCAGGCCTACGATAGGTCGATAGCACCGGTTCATCCCTGAGTGAGGTCTTACGTGTCCACCACCCCCACCACCGCAGACCAGCCGCAGATCGGTACCGCCCGGGTCAAGCGCGGCATGGCCGAGCAGCTCAAGGGCGGTGTGATCATGGACGTGGTCAACGCCGAGCAGGCGAAGATCGCCGAGGACGCCGGCGCTGTCGCCGTCATGGCGCTGGAGCGGGTGCCCGCCGACATCCGCAAGGACGGCGGCGTGGCCCGGATGTCCGACCCGAACATGATCGAGGAGATCATCGACGCGGTCTCCATCCCGGTGATGGCCAAGTCCCGCATCGGCCACTTCGTCGAGGCCCAGGTCCTGCAGTCGCTCGGCGTCGACTACATCGACGAGTCCGAGGTGCTGACCCCGGCCGACGAGATCAACCACTCCGACAAGTGGGCGTTCACCACCCCCTTCGTCTGCGGCGCCACCAACCTGGGCGAGGCCCTGCGCCGGATCGCCGAGGGCGCGGCCATGATCCGCTCCAAGGGCGAGGCCGGCACCGGCAACGTGGTCGAGGCCGTCCGCCACCTGCGCCAGATCAAGAACGAGATCGCCAAGCTGCGCGGCTTCGACAACAACGAGCTGTACGCCGCCGCCAAGGAGCTGCGCGCCCCGTACGAGCTGGTCCGCGAGGTCGCCGAGCTCGGCAAGCTGCCGGTCGTGCTGTTCTCCGCCGGTGGCGTGGCCACCCCGGCCGACGCCGCGCTGATGCGCCAGCTGGGCGCGGAGGGCGTGTTCGTCGGCTCCGGCATCTTCAAGTCCGGCGACCCGGCCAAGCGTGCCGCGGCCATCGTGAAGGCCACCACCTTCTTCGACGACCCGAAGGTCATCGCGGACGCCTCCCGCAACCTGGGCGAGGCCATGGTCGGCATCAACTGCGACACCCTGCCGGAGTCGGAGCGCTACGCCAACCGCGGCTGGTAAGCACTGCCGGGGAGCGGATCGGACCGACGGTTCCGGTCCGCGTCCCCCGGCCCCGGCCCGTCGCGCGAGCAATCGGCGCGGCGGGCCGCTCCGTGGGCTTTCCCGGCCCGTAGTTCGAGATGAAGAGGTAGTGACACCGTGAGCACCCCCACCATCGGCGTCCTCGCCCTCCAGGGCGACGTCCGTGAGCACCTGGTGGCGCTGGCCGCCGCCGACGCGCTGGCCCGTCCGGTCCGCCGCCCCGAGGAGCTCGCCGAGGTCGACGCCCTGGTGATGCCCGGCGGCGAGTCCACCACCATCTCCAAGCTGGCGGTGCTGTTCGGCCTGATGGACCCGCTGCGCGAGCGGGTCCGGGCCGGCATGCCGGTCTACGGCACCTGCGCCGGCATGATCATGCTGGCGGACAAGATCCTGGACGGCCGGGACGACCAGGAGACCGTCGGCGGCATCGACATGACGGTCCGTCGGAACGCCTTCGGCCGGCAGAACGAGTCCTTCGAGACCGCCATCCCGTTCGAGGGCATGGCCGAGCCGGTCACCGGCGTGTTCATCCGCGCCCCCTGGGTCGAGTCGGTCGGCGCGGGCGTCGAGGTGCTGGCCGAGGTGCCCGCCGCCGACGGCCCGGACGCCCGGATCGTGGCGGTCCGCCAGGGCAACCTGCTGGCCACCTCCTTCCACCCGGAGCTGACCGGCGACCACCGCGTCCACGAGTACTTCGTGCGGATGGTCGAGGCCGCCGCCCGCTAGGCGCGGCGCGGTGACCGTGTGCCACCCCGCAGTGCGGCACCGGTAAGATCTCCCCTGTTCATTTCCCATTGGCGACGAAAAGGAGCTGGCGATGTCCGGCCACTCTAAGTGGGCTACCACCAAGCACAAGAAGGCCGCGATCGACGCCAAGCGCGGCAAGCTCTTCGCCAAGATGATCAAGAACATCGAGGTGGCGGCTCGTACCGGCGGCGGCGACCCCGCGGGCAACCCGACGCTCTACGACGCCATCCAGAAGGCGAAGAAGAGCTCCGTCCCGATCGACAACATCAACCGGGCCGTCAAGCGCGGCTCCGGTGCGGAGGCCGGCGGCGCCGACTACTCGACGATCATGTACGAGGGCTACGGCCCGAACGGCGTGGCCGTCCTGATCGAGTGCCTCACCGACAACCGCAACCGCGCGGCCTCCGACGTCCGCGTCGCGATGACCCGCAACGGCGGCAACATGGCCGACCCGGGCTCGGTGTCCTACCTGTTCAACCGCAAGGGCGTGGTGATCGTTCCCAAGGCCGACGGCGTGGACGAGGACAAGGTCCTCGACATCGTCCTGGACGCCGGCGCCGAAGAGGTCAACGACCTCGGCGAGGCCTTCGAGGTGATCTCCGAGGCCACCGACATGGTCGCGGTCCGCACCGCCCTGGTCGACGCGGGCGTCGACTACGACTCCGCCGACGCCAACTTCGTGCCCAGCATGCAGGTCGAGCTGGACGCCGACGGCGCCCGCAAGATCTTCAAGCTGATCGACGCGCTGGAGGACAGCGACGACGTGCAGAACGTCTTCGCCAACTTCGACGTCTCGGACGAGATCATGGCCGAGCTGGACGCCTGAGTCCTTCGCCCTCGGCTCCTCCGCCCGGTGACCGCTCGCGGCCGCCGGGCGGAGGCGTGTCCGGGGACGGTTGTCCGTGGTCAGGGGTAGCCTTCCCGGGTCGGAGAGAGGTGGGGCAGGGCTCGTGCGAGTGCTGGGTGTGGACCCTGGGCTGACCAGGTGCGGCGTCGGAGTCGTCGAAGGGCTGCCCGGGCGGCAGTTGACGATGCTCGGCGTGGGCGTGGTGCGGACGCCGCCGGGGGACGACCTCGGGCCGCGACTGCTCGCCGTCGAACGCGGGCTGGAGGAGTGGCTCGACCGCTACTCGCCCGAACTCGTCGCCGTCGAGCGGGTGTTCGCGCAGCACAACGTCCGCACCGTGATGGGCACCGCGCAGGCCTCCGCCGTCGCCGTGCTCTGCGCCACCCGGCGGGGCATCCCCGTCACCCTGCACACCCCGAGCGAGGTCAAGGCGGCGGTCACCGGCTCCGGCCGCGCCGACAAGGCCCAGGTCACCGCCATGGTCACCCGCCTCCTGCGCCTCGACGCCCCGCCCAAGCCCGCCGACGCGGCGGACGCCCTGGCGCTGGCCATCTGCCACATCTGGCGCGGCGGCACCACCAACCGCCTGACGGCGGCGATCAAGGCGCACACCGCCGGCGGCAACTGGCACGGAACCCCGGCCGCGGAACCGGCCGAGCAGCAGAGCGGCGCGCCCCGGGCGGCGTACGGCAGAGTGCCCGGCCGCCCGCGCAACTCCACGCGCCCCTGACGGGGCGCACCCCCGCAGGTCCGAAAGCTCCCACCTTCGAAAGGAAACGACTCACCATGATCGCCTTTGTGCAGGGCCCGGTTGCGGTGGTGGGGGCCGGGGTGGCCGTGGTGGAGGTCGGGGGCGTGGGGATGGCGGTGCAGTGCACGCCGTCGACGTTGGCGGCGCTGCGGGTGGGGGAGGTGGCGCGGCTGGCGACGTCCCTCGTGGTGCGGGAGGACTCGTTGACGCTGTTCGGGTTCGTGGACGACGACGAGCGGGCGACGTTCGAGGTGCTGCAGGCGGCGCCGGGGGTCGGGCCGAAGCTGGCACAGGCGATCCTGGGGGTGCACTCGCCGGAGGCGCTGCGGGTGGCGGTGGCGGGCGGTGACGAGAAGGCGCTGATCGCGGTGCCGGGGATCGGCAAGGCGAAGGCGGCGAAGCTGCTGCTGGAGTACAAGGACAAGCTGGGCGTCCCGCACGGGACGGTGCCGGCGCAGAAGCCGGTGGCGACCGGCCCGGCGCCGTGGCACGAGCAGCTGCATTCGGCGCTGGTGGGCCTGGGCTACGCTCCGCGGGAGGCGGACGAGGCGGTGACCCGGGTGACGCCGGACGCCGAGGCGCAGGCCACGCCGGACGTGGGCGCGCTGCTGCGGCTCGCGCTGCGGGGCCTGAACCGGGCCCGCTGAGCATCGCCGAAGCAATCTGACGATCCGTCACCAAATCGACAATGGGGAGCCGTTTTCCGATGAGTCCGTACGAGTCCGAGCCCGTTGACCGCCTGGTGACGGCGTCCGCCGACGGCGAGGACCAGGCGGTGGAGGCGGCGCTGCGGCCGCGGATGCTGGAGGAGTTCATCGGCCAGGAGCGGGTGCGCGAGCAGCTCTCGCTGGTGCTGCAGGCGGCCCGTCAGCGCGGCGCGGCGCCGGACCACGTGCTGCTGAGCGGCCCGCCCGGGCTGGGCAAGACCACGCTGTCGATGATCATCGCGGCGGAGCTGAACGCGCCGATCCGGATCACCTCCGGCCCGGCGATCCAGCACGCCGGCGACCTGGCGGCGATCCTGTCCTCGCTGACCGAGGGCGAGGTGCTGTTCCTCGACGAGATCCACCGGATGTCCCGGCCCGCCGAGGAGATGCTGTACATGGCGATGGAGGACTTCCGGGTCGACGTGATCGTCGGCAAGGGCCCGGGGGCGACCGCGATCCCGCTGGAGCTGCCGCCGTTCACACTGGTCGGGGCGACCACCCGGGCCGGTCTGCTGCCGCCGCCGCTGCGCGACCGGTTCGGGTTCACCGGCCACATGGAGTTCTACGCGCCGGCCGAGCTGGAGCGGGTGGTCCACCGTTCGGCGGGGCTGCTGGACGTGGAGATCGACCCGGCGGGCGCGGCGGAGATCGCCGGCCGCTCGCGCGGCACGCCCCGCATCGCCAACCGGCTGTTGCGCCGGGTGAGGGATTTTGCGCAGGTCCGCCACGACGGTCTGGTCACCCGGGAGATCGCGGCGCGGGCGCTGGAGGTGTACGAGGTCGACGCGCGCGGACTGGACCGGCTGGACCGCGCGGTGCTGGAGGCGCTGCTGAAGCTCTTCGGCGGCGGACCGGTCGGTCTGTCCACCCTGGCGGTCGCCGTGGGGGAGGAGGCGGAGACCGTGGAGGAGGTCGCCGAGCCCTTCCTGGTGAGGGAAGGACTGCTGGCCCGTACCCCGCGCGGGCGGATCGCGACGGCGGCGGCCTGGCAGCACCTGGGGCTGACCCCGCCGCAGTCGACCCGGGCGCCGCGCGGGGCGCAGCCCGAGCTCTGGGCGGACGGCCAGGCGTAACCGGGTTGCCTTATCGGCGGTTTATGTCCATGCCAAGGCTCGCCACTTCCGGCGCCGCACTGGCATGCTTGGCGTTGTCCGTTCAGTGCGGGTCGCCTAGACTCCGCCGGACCGCCCCTCTCGCCCGACGGGCCGACGTACACGCACTGGCCGCCCGGTGGGCGGCCGACAAAGGACCCTGGCTGTGAACTACATCATCCTCCTCCTCCCGCTCCTGGCGATCTTCCTGATGTTCCGCTCGCAGAAGAAGCGGCAGGCGCAGATGCAGACCATGCAGTCCGCTCTGCAGCCGGGTTCGGGTGTCCGCACCATCGGCGGCATGTACGCCGTGGTGAAGGCGGTCAACGACGAGACGATCGAGCTCGAGGTCGCTCCCGGCGTGGTGGCGCACTACACCAAGGGCGCCATCGCCGCGGTCCTGGAGCCGCTCGAGTACGACGCGATCATCAACGGCCGTCCCGCCGAGGACGAGTCGGAGGAGGACGCGGTCGAGGCCGTCGAGGGTACGGACGCCGACGAGAAGCCGCTGAGCCTGTCCAAGGACGAGGCGAAGGCCGGCGCCGAGGCTCCCGAGAGCAAGTAGTACGGCCGGGGGGGCCTCTCTTCCCCGACCAGCGGCATCCGCCGCGAGCCCACAGGACCTCTTGGGCCGCCGTGCGTCCGTCTCTTCCGGGCCCCGCCCTTGCGGGGTCCGGGGCCGGCCGCCGAGCGGCATGGACAGGGAGAAACGAACAAGGTGGCAACACCCAAGTCGCGGTCGCGCGACGGATACCCGGGGCGGGCGCTGGCGCTCATTCTGGTGGTCACCGTCGGCCTGGTGGCCCTCATGTTCGGGACGGGCTACACCAAGCCGCGTCTCGGTATCGACCTCGCCGGTGGCACCAGTGTCACGCTGACCGCCAAGTCGGACGATCCTTCCGCGATCAACAAGGCAAACCTCGACACCGCGGTCGGCATCATCCAGAAGCGCGTCAACGGCATGGGCGTCTCCGAGGCGGAGGTCCAGACCCAGGGCAACAGCAACATCATCGTCAACATCCCCGACGGTGGTAACACGCAGGAGTCCATCGACAAGGTCGGTGACACCGCGAAGCTGTACTTCCGCCCGGTGCTGGCCACCGCGCCGACCGGCATCAGCGCCCAGCCGCAGCCGAGCAGCGCGCCGTCGACGGCGCCCAGCGGCTCGGCCAGCCCGGCCGCCTCCGGCAGCGCCTCCGCGCCCGCCTCGCCGAGCTCCTCGGCCACCAAGGCCGGCCGCGCCCTGTCCGGCGCCCTGCAGGCCGACCCGAGCGGTTCCGCCTCGGCCCCCGCCACCGGCTCCGCCGCCCCGAGCGCCCCGACCACGCCGACCAACCCGGCCGACGTGAGCGCCGCGCTGACCCAGGGCACCGTCCCGGCCGAGCTGCAGCAGCAGTTCACCGCGCTGGACTGCTCGGTCAAGGAGCAGCGGCAGAACTACCAGAAGGCCAGCGATCCGTCCGCGCCGACCGTGGCCTGCTCGTACGACGCCGAGCAGAGCATCTGGTACAAGTTCGCGCTCGGCGGCGTCGCCGTGAACGGCCAGGACGTCACCAAGGCGCAGGCCGTCTACGACACCCAGTCCGCCAAGGGCTGGATGGTCGACCTGTCGTTCAACGACGCCGGCTCGAACGCCTTCGCGTCCACCACCGGCAAGCTCGCCACCCAGCCGGCCCCGGCGAACCAGTTCGCCATCGTGCTGGACGGCCAGGTGGTCTCCCACCCGTACGTGAGCGAGTCGATCACCGGCGGCAGCGCGGTCATCTCCGGCACCTTCACCCAGGCCGACGCCAAGTCGCTGGGCAACGTGCTCAGCTACGGCGCGCTCCCGCTGGACTTCGTGAAGAGCGACGTCACCACCGTCTCCCCGCAGCTCGGCTCCGAGCAGCTGGATGCCGGCCTGGTCGCCGGCCTGATCGGCATGGTGCTGGTGGTCGTCTACTCGCTGGTCTACTACCGCGGCCTGGGCCTGATCTCGATCGCCGGTCTGGCGGTCTCCGCGATCCTGACCTGGTCGATCATGAGCCTGCTGGGCGCCGGTGTCGGCTTCGCGCTGAACCTGCCCGCGGTCTGCGGCGCCATCGTCGCGATCGGCATCACCGCCGACTCGTTCATCGTGTACTTCGAGCGCATCCGGGACGAGGTCCGCGAGGGCGCCCAGCTGCGGCCCGCCGTGCAGCGCGCCTGGCCGCGGGCCCGGCGCACCATCCTGGTGTCGGACTTCGTGTCGTTCCTGTGTGCCGCGGTGCTGTACCTGGTGTCGGTCGGCAAGGTGCAGGGCTTCGCGTTCACGCTGGGTCTGACCACGCTGCTCGACGTCGTGGTGATCTTCCTGTTCACCAAGCCGCTGATCACGCTGCTGGCCCGCACCAAGTTCTTCTCCAGTGGTCACCCGTGGTCCGGCCTGGACCCGAAGCGGCTCGGCGCCCGTCCGCCGATCCGCGGCTCCCGCCGCCGTCCCGCCCCCTCCCAGCAGACCCAGGAGGTCTGACCCATGTCGCTCCGCAACATCGGTCACCGCCTCTACCAGGGCGAGGTCTCGTTCGACTTCGTCGGCAAGCGGAAGATCTGGTACTCGATCTCCGCGGTGATCGTCCTGGTGGCCGCGATCGGCCTGGCCATGGGCCTGCACCTGGGCATCGAGTTCAAGGGCGGCTCGGTCTACACCGTGCACAAGCCCGGGCTGTCGGTGTCGCAGGCGAAGGACACCGCCAACAAGATCACCAACTCCAACACCGCGCTGGTGCAGACCACCGACAAGGGTGACGTCCGGATCCAGATCAGCGCCGAGGAGTCGGTGTCGGCGGCGACCTTCACCAAGGAGTTCTCGCAGGCCGTCGGTGTCGACGAGAAGGACATCAACGCCCAGGTGATCGGTCCCTCCTGGGGTGCCGACATCTCCAAGAAGGCGCTGACCGGCCTGATCATCTTCATGGTCCTGGTCACCGTCTACCTGGCGATCGCCTTCGAGTGGCGGATGGCGGTGGCCGCCCTGGTCGCCCTGATCCACGACCTGCTGATCACCATCGGCGTCTACGCCCTGGTCGGCTTCGAGGTCACCCCGGGCACCGTGATCGGCTTCCTGACCATCCTCGGCTACTCGCTCTACGACACGGTCGTCGTCTTCGACACCGTGAAGGAGAACACCCGGGGTCTCACCAAGCAGTCCCGCCGCACCTACAGCGAGGCCGCCAACCACGGCCTCAACCAGACCCTGGTGCGCTCCATCAACACCACGGTCGTGGCGCTGCTGCCGGTCTCCGCGCTGCTGTTCATCGGCGGCGGCCTGCTCGGCGCGGGCACCCTCAACGACATCTCGCTGGCCCTGTTCATCGGCCTCGCCGCCGGCGCCTACTCCTCGATCTGCGTCGCCACCCCGCTGCTCGCGCAGCTCAAGGAGCAGACCCCGGAGATGAAGGCGCTGGCCAAGCGGGTCGCGCAGCGCCGGGCGTCCGAGGCCAAGGCGGCCGAGGAGGCCGCCGAGCGCGGCGAGGACGTGATGATCGACGAGGAGGTCCCGGCAGGTATGGTCGGACAGCGCAACCAGCCGACCAGCCGCACCCGGGGCAAGGGCCGGCCGTCCGGCAAGCGCTGAACCCCGCGTCGTTAAGGAACCCCCGTGACCTCCACCATCGACCCCGCCCTGACCGAGCTGCTCAACAGCCGGATCCGGGACGTGCAGGACTACCCGAAGCCGGGCGTCCTGTTCAAGGACATCGCCCCCCTGCTGGCCGACGCCGAGGCGTTCGGCGCGCTGACCCGGGCGCTGGCCGAGCGGGCGAAGGCACTCGGCGCCACCAAGGTGGTCGGCCTGGAGGCGCGGGGGTTCGTGCTGGCCGCGCCCGCCGCGGTCGCGGCCGGACTCGGGTTCGTCCCGATCCGCAAGAAGGGCAAGCTGCCCGGCGACGTGTTCTCCCGCTCGTACGACCTGGAGTACGGGTCGGCGACGCTGGAGGTGCAGTGCGACGCGTTCGCCCCCGGCGAGAAGGTGCTGGTGGTGGACGACGTGCTGGCCACCGGCGGCACCATCGCCGCCTCGCTGGACCTGGTCCAGGAGGCCGGCGCCGAGCTGGTGGGCGTCGTGGTGCTGATGGAGCTCGGTTTCCTGACGGGCCGTGAGCGGCTCGTCCCGCACCTGCACGGTGCGCCGCTGGAGACCCTGGTCGTGGTCTGACCGATCCGATCGCGCAGGTGAGCCGCCCGGGAACAGATTCCGTTCCCGGGCGGCTTTCGCTGTAGGGGGTCGGCCGAACGCGGAAGCCCGTCGCGCCGCCGGTACGATGAAGGTTGATCCGTCCGCACGTAGGAGTGTCCTTGCCCGACGAGGTTGTGCCCACGGCTGCGACTGCCAGCTCCCGCCCTTCGCCCGGCGGCATGCGGGCTCGCCTGGCCCGGCTGGGCGGACAGCGCAGTTCGATGGTCAACCCGGTGCTGGAGCCGCTGTTCCGGACCATCCGGGCCAACGACCCGAAGGCCGACCCGGCCCTGCTCAAGGACATCGAGCGGGCGTACGCGGTGGCCGAGAAGTGGCACCGCGGGCAGAAGCGCAAGAGCGGCGACCCGTACATCACGCACCCGTTGGCGGTGGCGACCATCCTGGCCGAGCTGGGGATGGACGCGCCGACGCTGATGGCGGGCCTGCTGCACGACACCGTCGAGGACACCGACTACGGCCTGGAGACGCTGCGGCACGACTTCGGCGACTCGGTGGCGCTGCTGGTCGACGGCGTCACCAAGCTGGACCGGGTGAAGTTCGGCGAGGCGGCGCAGGCGGAGACCGTCCGCAAGATGGTCGTCGCGATGGCCAAGGACCCGCGGGTCCTGGTGATCAAGCTCGCCGACCGGCTGCACAACATGCGCACGATGCGCTACCTGAAGCGGGAGAAGCAGGAGAAGAAGGCCCGCGAGACGCTGGAGATCTACGCCCCGCTGGCGCACCGGCTGGGCATGAACACCATCAAGTGGGAGCTGGAGGACCTGGCGTTCGCCATCCTCTACCCCAAGATGTACGACGAGATCGTCCGGCTGGTGGCCGAGCGCGCCCCGAAGCGCGACGAGTACCTGGCGACCGTGATCGACCAGGTGCAGGGCGACCTGCGCGGGGCGCGGATCACCGGGCAGGTGACGGGCCGACCGAAGCACTACTACTCGGTCTACCAGAAGATGATCGTCCGGGGCCGGGACTTCGCCGAGATCTACGACCTGGTGGGCATCCGGGTCCTGGTCGACACCGTCCGCGACTGCTACGCGGCGCTGGGCACCATCCACGCGCGGTGGAACCCGGTGCCGGGGCGGTTCAAGGACTACATCGCGATGCCCAAGTTCAACATGTACCAGTCGCTGCACACGACGGTGATCGGCCCCGGCGGCAAGCCCGTCGAACTGCAGATCCGCACCTTCGACATGCACCGCCGCGCCGAGTACGGCATCGCCGCGCACTGGAAGTACAAGCAGCGGGCGGTGGCCGGCGCGTCCAAGGTGCGCACCGACACCCCGACCCACAAGCGGCAGCACGACAAGGCCGACGCGGTCAACGAGATGGCCTGGCTGCGGCAGCTGCTGGACTGGCAGAAGGAGACCGAGGACCCCAGCGAGTTCCTGGAGTCGCTGCGCTTCGACCTGTCCAGCAACGAGGTCTTCGTGTTCACCCCGAAGGGTGACGTGATAGCGCTGCCCGCGCAGGCCACCCCGGTGGACTTCGCGTTCGCGGTGCACACCGAGGTCGGCTGCCGGTGCATCGGCGCCCGGGTGAACGGCCGGCTGGTGCCGCTGGAGTCGACGCTGGAGAACGGCGACACGGTCGAGGTCTTCACCTCCAAGGCGGAGAACGCCGGCCCGTCCCGGGACTGGCTGAACTTCGTGAAGTCGCCGCGGGCCCGGAACAAGATCCGCGCCTGGTTCTCCAAGGAGCGCCGCGAGGAGGCGATCGAGCAGGGCAAGGAGGCGATCGCCCGGACCATGCGCAAGCAGGGCCTGCCGATCCAGCGGATCCTCACCGGGGACTCGCTGGTCACGCTGGCCCACGAGATGCGCTACCCGGACATCTCCTCGCTGTACGCGGCGATCGGCGAGGGCCACGTCGCCGCGCCCGCGATCGTGCAGAAGCTGGTCCAGGCGATGGGCGGCGAGGACGGCGCGGTCGACGACCTCGCCGAGACGGCCACCCCGTCCCACCAGCCGCGTTCGATGCGCCGCCGGGCCAAGGGCGACCCGGGCGTGATCGTCAAGGGCGTGGACGACGTGTGGGTGAAGCTGGCGCGCTGCTGCACGCCGGTGCCCGGCGACCCGATCGTCGGCTTCATCACCCGCGGCAACGGCGTCTCGGTGCACCGCGCGGACTGCGTCAACGTCGAGTCCCTGCAGCAGCAGCCCGAGCGGATCATCGACGTCGAGTGGGCGGCCACCCAGTCCTCGGTGTTCCTGGTGGCCATCCAGGTGGAGGCGCTGGACCGCTCCCGGCTGCTGTCGGACGTCACCCGGGTGCTCTCGGACCAGCACGTCAACATCCTGTCCGCGGCGGTGCAGACCTCCCGCGACCGGGTGGCGATGAGCCGGTTCACCTTCGAGATGGGCGACCCCAAGCACCTCGGCCACGTGCTGAAGGCCGTCCGCGGCGTCGAAGGCGTGTACGACGTGTACCGGGTCACCTCGGCCCGCAACAAGTAGCACTCCGCGCGCAGCACTCCGGGTGCAGGCCGCCCCCACCCCGCCGACACTGGCCGGGTGGGGGCGGCCCGCTGATTCCCGGAGGCACCGTGCACACGACTCGGACGATGACGGCGGTGGCGGGCGCGGCGGCGGCCGTCGCCGCCCTGACGGCCGGCTGCGGCGGCTCGGGCGGCTCCACCGGACCGGCCGCCGCGGCCAGCCCCGCGGCGGCCACCGCGACCGCCGGCACGCCGGCCCCCGGCGTCGACAACGGGGTGGCCGGGCTGTCGGCCGCCGAGATCCTGCAGCGCTCCGCCCAGGCGCTCCGGGACGCCCGCTCGGTGCGGGCGGTCGGCACCATCGCCGGCGGCGGGCAGCCGATCACCATGGACCTGCGGCTGGACACCGACGGCAACTGCACCGGCACGCTCAGCCAGACCGACGTCGGCGGCTTCCAGGTGGTCAAGGCCGGGCATCAGCTGTGGGTCAAACCCGACCAGGCGTTCTGGCAGAGCCACGGCGGGTCCGCGCTCTCCGACCAGGTCGGCGACCGGTACCTGAAGACCACCAGCGACGACCCGGACTTCGGCGAGATCGGCACCCTGTGCGACCTCGGCGGCCTCGCCGACCAGCTCGGCGCCGCCACCAGCGACCTGACCAAGGGCGCCACCACCACCGTGCAGGGCCGCCCGGCCGTCCCGCTGGCCCGCAGCACCGACACCGGCACCGCCACCCTGTACGTGGCCGCCCAGGGGCCGCCGGTGCCGCTGCGGCTGGAGCAGGACGTCGGCGCGGTCGACTTCGGCGAGTTCGGCACGCCGGTGCCCTCCGCCACCCCCGGCCCCGACCAGAGCCTGGACATCGACCGGCTCCAGCAGCCCGAGGCCACCCCGACCACGGTCTGAGGGCGGGTGTGACGAAGGGGCCCGGCCGCCGTACGGCGGCCGGGCCCCTTCAGTGACGCGACGTCAGGAGGTGAACTCCTGCAGCGACTTCTGGGCCTGGTCGAGCAGCGCCTGACGGCCCGCCAGCTCCGCCTCCAGCTTGGCGGCCTTGGACGCGTTGCCGGCCGCGCGGGCCTTGTCCAGGTCGGCCTGCAGCTTGTCGACGGCGGACTGCAGCAGCGCGGTCATGCCAGTGGCCCGGGCCCGGGCCTCCGGGTTGGAGCGCTGCCACTCGGCCTCCTCGGCCTCGCGGACGGCGCGCTCCACCGTGGCCAGCCGGCCGTCCAGCTTCGGACGGGCGTCGCGCGGGACGTGGCCGATGGCCTCCCAGCGCTCGGCGACCTCGCGCAGCGCGGCCTTGGCGGCCTTCAGGTCGGTGATCGGCAGGATCGCCTCGGCCTCGACCAGCAGCGCCTCCTTGGCCTTCTGGTTCTCGCCCTGCTCGGCGTCGCGCTCGGAGAACGCGGCGGACCGGGCCTGGAAGAAGACGTCCTGGGCGCCGCGGAAGCGGGCCCACAGCTCCTCCTCCGCCTCGCGCTGGGCGCGGCCGGCGGCCTTCCAACGGGTCATCAGGTCGCGGTAGGCGGCCGCGGTCGGGCCCCAGTCGGTGGACTCGGCGAGCTGCTCGGCCTCGGCGACCAGCTTCTCCTTGACCGTGCGGGCGTTGTCGCGCTCCGAGTCCAGGGCCGCGAAGTGCGCCTTGCGGTGCTTGGAGAACACCGAGCGGGCGTGCGAGAAGCGGTGCCACAGCTCGTCGTCGCTCTTGCGGTCCAGGCGCGGCAGCGCCTTCCAGCTGTCGACCAGGGCGCGCAGCCGGTCGCCGGCCTCCCGCCACTGGTTGGACTCGGCGAGCTGCTCGGCCTCGGCGACCAGCGCCTCCTTGGCGGCGCGGGTCTCCTCCTGGGCCTTCGCCCGGGCGGCCTTGCGCTCGCTCTGCCGGGTCTCGATCTCCCCGGCCAGCGTGTCCAGGCGCTTGGCCAGCGACTCCAGGTCGCCGACCGCGTGCGCCTCGACGACCTGCGCGCGCAGGTGCTCCAGCGCGGCCTGCGCCTCCTTGGCGGCCAGGTCGGTCTTGCGCACCCGGTGCTCCAGGAGGGCGGTCTCCGCCTCCAGGCCCTGGAACTTGCGCTCGAAGTAGGCGAGGGCCTCCTCGGGAGAGCCGGCCTGCCAGGAGCCGACCTGGCGTTCGCCGTCGGCCGTCCTCACGTAGACGTTCCCCTGCTCGTCGACACGGCCCCACGGGTCGCTGCTCACAGCGCCTCCTCCACATGACGCCACGCCCACGGGCGGGAGCGTCGTCCACAGTTGATGTGCGGCGAACCGATGGAGTCCGCCGTCCCGAGCCGTCGTTGTCGTGCCGAGGGTGACGGCCGACGGTCTGGGCACCCTATACAACAGCAACATAGGCGACCAGCGCCGGTGCTGTCCGCATCCGGCGCCGGTCGATTTTCGCGGCGGGTCAGCCCTTGGTCGCGGTGATGCTCTTCACGTCGACCGGGGTGGCCGGCGGGCCGTCCGTGCCGCCGCCCTTGACGCCGGCCTGGGCGAGCTTCTGGAGCGCGTCCAGGCCACCGGTGATCTTGCCGAACGGGGTGTAGCTGGGCGGCAGTTGGGTGTCCTTGTAGACCAGGAAGAACTGGCTGCCGTTGGTGTTCGGGCCGGCGTTGGCCATCGCCACGGTGCCCGCCGGGTAGGTCGCGCCGGTCAGGTTCTCGTCGGTGAACTGGTAGCCCGGGCCGCCGGAGCCGGTGCCGGTCGGGTCGCCGCACTGGAGCACGTAGATGCCCTCGGTGGTGAGCCGGTGGCACTTGGTGTTGTCCCAGAACTGCTGGCCGGCCAGGAACACGAAGGAGTTGACGGTGTGCGGGGCCTTCGCCGCGTCCAGCGAGAAGGTCACCTTGCCCGCCGAGGTGTCCAGCGTCGCGGTGTACGGCGCCGCCGTGTCGATCGACATGGCCGGCTCGGCCGCCCACTTCTTGCCCTGCGACGACGGGGCCGGGGCGGCGGACGCCTTCTTGTCGTCCTTCTTGTCCGAGCTGAACACACCGGC
This sequence comes from Kitasatospora sp. CB02891, assembly GCF_002803145.1. Classification (NCBI taxonomy): domain Bacteria; kingdom Bacillati; phylum Actinomycetota; class Actinomycetes; order Kitasatosporales; family Streptomycetaceae; genus Kitasatospora; species Kitasatospora sp. CB02891. Next base: position 34,665 of record NZ_NNBO01000002.1, read on the forward strand.
CGCGGCCGCGCCGACGCCCGCCAGCACCACCAGGGCCGCCACCGAGGCGACCACGGCGTTGCGCTTCTTGCGCTTGGCCGCGGCCGTGGCGCGCGCCTCCATCTGGCGCTTGTACTTCTCGCGGGCGAGCTCCCGCCGACGCTGTTCGCTGCTGACCACCGGGCGTGTCTCCTACTGCGCTGTGGGGAGTCGGACTTGTGACTGTCGGGTGCGCATCGTCGCACCTGTCGGCGGCCAAGTGTAGGGACCCCGCGCGTCAGCTCGGGATCAACGCCACATGAGAAAGGCCTGAACGCGCCCGGGAACCGGTTCGCCCGCGGCCCGGTGCCGCCGGTAGGCTGCGGGGGAAAGAAGACCGCCACCGCATGAAACGAAGGACTCGCGTGTTCGTCGCCGGATTCCCCGCCGGGGCCTGGGGCACCAACTGCTACCTGGTCGCACCCGCCGCCGGCGAGGAGTGCGTGATCGTCGATCCCGGGCACGAAGCGGCAAGCGGCGTCGAGGAGTTGATCCGCGAGCACCGGCTCAAGCCGGTCGCGGTCCTGCTCACCCACGGCCACATCGACCACGTCGCCTCGGTGGTCCCGGTCTGCGGCGCCACGGGCGTCCCGGCCTGGATCCACCCCGAGGACCGGTACATGATGGCCGACCCGGAGAAGGCCCTCGGCCGCTCCCTCGGGCAGCAGCTGATGGGCTCCCTCACCGTCGGAGAACCGGACGACGTCCGTGAGTTGACCGACGGCGCCGTGCTCGACCTGGCCGGCCTGCAGCTCACCGTCGACCATGCGCCCGGCCATACCAAGGGGTCGGTGACGTTCAGGACGCCCGCCGCGGAAGCCATTCCGCCGGTGCTGTTCTCGGGCGACCTGCTGTTCGCCGGCTCCATCGGGCGTACCGACCTCCCGGGCGGAGACAGCGGCGCGATCATGCGCTCGCTGGCCCGAGTGTGCCTGCCCCTCGACGACGCGACCGTGGTGCTCTCCGGCCACGGCCCCCAGACCACCATCGGCCGAGAGCGCGCCGCCAACCCCTTCCTCCGGCAGGTGGGCGAGGCGCAGGGCGCGCCGGTCTTCCCGCGACGAGGAATGTGACGGAAGAGAAGTTGAGCACCTTCACCGCCCCCAAGGGCACCTACGACCTGCTGCCCACGGTGAACTCCGCGGCCTACCTGGCGATCCGCGAGCGGCTGTCCGCGCCGCTGCGCCGCGCCGGGTACGGCTACGTCGAGACCCCCGTGTTCGAGGACGTCAAGCTGTTCTCCCGCGGCGTCGGCGAGTCCACCGACATCGTCACCAAGGAGATGTTCACCCTCGCCAGGCGCCCGGAGAGCAGCGAGGACCTCGCGCTGCGCCCCGAGGGCACCGCCTCGGTGGTCCGGGCCACCCTGGAAGCCAACCTGCACAAGCTCGGCAACCTGCCGGTCAAGCTCTGGTACTCGGGCAACTTCTACCGCTACGAGCGCCCGCAGAAGGGCCGCTACCGGCAGTTCTCGCAGGTCGGCGCGGAGGCGCTCGGCGCCGAGGACCCGGCGCTGGACGCCGAGCTGATCATCCTCGCCGACGACGCCTTCCGCTCGCTCGGCCTGCGCGAGTACCGGCTGCTGCTGAACTCGCTCGGCGACCAGCAGTGCCGCCCGATCTACCGCGCCGCCCTGGTCGAGTTCCTCGCGGGCCTCGACCTGGACGAGGACACCCGCCGCCGGGCCGAGATCAACCCGCTGCGCGTCCTGGACGACAAGCGCGAGGCCGTGCAGGCCCAGCTGGTGGACGCGCCCAAGCTGCGCGACTACCTGTGCGAGGACTGCAAGGCGTACGACGAGAAGGTCCGCGAGCTGCTCACCGCCGCCGGGGTCGCGTTCGTCGACGACCCCAAGCTGGTGCGCGGCCTGGACTACTACACCCGCACCACCTTCGAGTTCGTGCACGGCGGCCTCGGCTCGCAGTCCGCGATCGGCGGCGGCGGCCGCTACGACGGCCTGTCCGAGATGCTGGGCGGCCCGGCGCTGCCCTCGGTCGGCTGGGGCCTGGGCGTGGACCGCACCTTCCTCGCGCTGGAGGCCGAGGGCATCGAGCTCGACCTGCCCGTCACCACCGAGGTGTACGCGGTCGCGCTCGGCGAAGAGGCCAAGAACGTGCTGTTCGCGAAGACCGTCGAGCTGCGCCGGGCCGGTGTCGCCACCGACCTCGCGTTCGGCGTCAAGAGCATCAAGAACGCCATGAAGTCCGCGAACAGGTCCGGGGCGCGCTTCGCCCTGATCGCGGGCGACCGGGACCTCGCCGAGGGCGTGGTCCAGCTCAAGGACATGGAGTCCGGCGAGCAGACCCCCGTCTCCCTGGAGGCGCTCGTCACCACCCTGAAGGAGAAGCAGCTGTGATCCGCACGCACGACGCGGGCACGCTCCGACCGGAGCACGCCGGCACCACCGTCACCCTGGCCGGCTGGGTGGCCCGCCGCCGTGACCACGGCGGCGTGGCCTTCATCGACCTGCGGGACGCCTCCGGCACCGTGCAGGTCGTGGTCCGCGACCTGGAGTCGGTGCACGGGCTGCGCTCCGAGTACTGCGTGAAGGTGATCGGCGACGTCCGGGTCCGCCCGGAGGGCAACGAGAACCCGGACATCCCGACCGGCGCCGTCGAGGTCGTCGTCGAGTCCATCGAGGTGCTGTCCGAGGCCGCGCCGCTGCCGTTCCAGGTCGCCGAGTACGAGCCCGGCTCGGTCAACGAGGAGGTGCGGCTCCGCTACCGCTACCTCGACCTGCGCCGCGAGGGCCCGGCCCGCGCGCTGCGGCTGCGCTCGAAGGTCAACCACATCATCCGCACGGTGATGGAGGAGAACGACTACCTCGACATCGAGACGCCGTACCTGACCCGCTCCACCCCCGAGGGCGCCCGCGACTTCCTGGTCCCGGTCCGCCTCCAGCCCGGCCACTGGTACGCGCTGCCGCAGTCCCCGCAGCTGTTCAAGCAGCTGCTGATGGTGGCCGGCATGGAGCGCTACTACCAGATCGCCCGCTGCTTCCGCGACGAGGACTTCCGCGCCGACCGGCAGCCGGAGTTCACCCAGCTGGACATCGAGGCCTCGTTCGTCGACCAGGAGGACATCCTGGCCCTCGGCGAGAAGATCATCGCCGCGATCTGGCGCGAGGTGCACGGGTACGAGATCCCCAACCCGCTGCCGCGGATGACGTACGTCGACGCCATGTCGCGCTACGGCTCCGACAAGCCGGACGTCCGCTTCGGCCAGGAACTCACCGACCTGACCGACTACTTCAAGGGCACCGAGTTCCGGGTCTTCCAGGCCCCGTACGTCGGCGCGGTCGTCATGCCCGGCGGCGCCTCGCAGCCCCGCAAGCAGCTCGACGCCTGGCAGGACTGGGCGAAGGCCCGCGGCGCCCGCGGCCTCGCGTACGTCCTGGTGGACGCCGAGACCGGCGAGCTGCGCGGCCCGGTCGCCAAGAACCTGTCCGAGGAGCACCTGGCCGGCCTGGCCGCCGCCGCCGGCGCCAAGCCCGGCGACGCGGTGTTCTTCGCGGCCGGCAAGAAGACCGCCTCGCAGGAGCTGCTCGGCGCGGCCCGCCTGGAGATCGGCCGCCGCTGCAACCTGATCGACGAGTCCCAGTGGGCCTTCCTCTGGGTCGTGGACTTCCCGATGTTCGAGCCGATCGAGGACGACAAGGGCGAGTTCCAGGGCTGGCACGCGGTGCACCACCCGTTCACCGCGCCCACCGCCGAGTCGCTCGCCACCTTCGACACCGACCCGGGCAGCGCGCTCTCCAACGCGTACGACCTGGTGCTCAACGGCTCGGAGCTGGGCGGCGGTTCGATCCGTATCCACCAGCGCGACGTGCAGAAGCGGGCGTTCGACGCGATCGGCCTGTCCGAGGAGGAGGCGGCCTCGCAGTTCGGCTTCCTGCTGGACGCCTTCAACTACGGCCCCCCGCCGCACGGCGGCATCGCGCTCGGCCTGGACCGCGTGGTCACCCTGCTGGGCGGCTACGACACCATCCGGGACGTCATCGCCTTCCCGAAGACCTCCACCGGCGGCGACCCGCTGACCGGCGCCCCCACCCCGATCACCCCGGCCCAGCGCCGGGAGGCCGGCGTGGACGCCAAGCCGAAGGCCAAGGACGCCGCCAAGGCGGAGGCCGAGCCCACCGCCTGACGCACCGTCGGTAACTGACGGCACATCACAAAGATCACGATTCGTTCCGGCCCCGGTCGGTGCGCGCCCACCAGGAGTAGGCTCGCACCGCCCGGGGCCGGATCACTGCACGACGGGGTGCAGGGCGCAAGAGGGGTCAAGGATGACCGTACGAACCAGAGTTGAACTCCCCACCGACACCGCCGAGACCCGGCGCGTGCACATGGCGGCCTTCCCAGGCCCCGAAGAGGCGGACCTGGTGGACGCGCTGCGCCGCGACCCCGCCTGGCTGCCCGAACTCTCCCTGGTCGCCGTCGACGACCGCGAGGTCGTCATCGGCCACGCCCTGCTCACCCGGCTGAAGATCGGCAGCGGCAAGGGGCTCGCCCTGGCACCCGTCGCCGTCGCCCCCGAATGGCAGCGCAAGGGCGTCGGCAGCGCCGTCGTCCGGGCCGCGCTGACCGCCGCCGCGGAGGCCGGCGAGCGCGTCGTGGTGGTCCTCGGCGAGCCCGGGTACTACGGCCGGTTCGGCTTCGAGCCCGCCTCGGGACACCGCATCAGCGGCCCGTTCGACGTCCCCGACGCGTACTTCCAGGCGCTCGTGCTGCCCGGCGCGGACCGCGCCCCGCACGGCATGTGCCGCTACGCCGCGCCGTTCGACGAGGTCTGACCCGCTCCGTTCGCCAGTGGCCGCCGGCCGACCTGCGTCGACCACCGGCGGCCCGTAGCCTGAGTGATCATCATCAGTGCGGTGGTCGGAAGGTGTGCGAAGTGGCGAACCCCAAGCGTGGCAAGAAGGCCGGCGGCGCCAAGGGCGTCCAGCGGGTTCCCAAGCGGATCTACGAAGCCGAACTGATCCGGCTCCAGCAGGAACTGGTCAAGATGCAGGAATGGGTGCGCACCGAAGGCACCCGGATGGTCGTGATCTTCGAAGGCCGGGACGCCGCCGGCAAGGGCGGCGCGATCAAACGCGTCACCGAGTACCTCAATCCCCGCATCGCCCGGATCGTCGCCCTCCCCGCCCCCACCGAACGCCAGCGCGGCCAGTGGTACTTCCAGCGCTACGTCGAACAGCTCCCGGCGGCCGGCGAGATGGTGCTGTTCGACCGCTCCTGGTACAACCGGGCCGGCGTCGAGAAGGTCATGGGCTTCTGCACCGAGGAGGAGTACTGGCAGTTCCTCCACCAGTGCCCCACCTTCGAACGGATGCTCATCGAGGCGGGCATCGTGCTCCGCAAGTACTGGTTCTCGGTCAGCGACATCGAACAGGAACGCCGCTTCCGCGACCGCCTCGACGACCCCATGCGGCAGTGGAAGCTCTCACCCATGGACGTCGAATCCATCACCCGCTGGGAGGAGTACTCCCGGGCCAAGGACGAGATGTTCGTCTACACGGACATCCCCGAATCCCCGTGGAACGTCGTCGACAGCGACGACAAGCGTCGCGCCCGCCTCAACATGATCGCCCACCTGCTCTCCACCGTCCCGTACCGCGAGGTGGTCCGCCCCGCGGTCACCCTGCCGGCCAGGCCCGAACCGCGCGGCTACCAGCGGCCGCCGCGCGACCTCCAGAAGTACGTCTTCGACCACGCCGCGACGCTGCTCGCGCGGTGACCGCCCCCGGTTGACCGGTGCGGTTCGGCGGGCGTGCGATGGAGGGGATCCCGCAACGGCTGGAGGCACTCCATGTACGTCCGCACCGTCTACGCGACCGGCGACCCGGCCCTGCTGGAGGACAGCCTCGACGCACTGCGCGGCGAATCCGTCGAACTCCTCTCCGGCCAACCCGGCTACCGCGGCTACGGCCTGTTCGCCAACCGCCAACTCGGCACCCTCACCATGGCCTCCTGGTGGGACACCCCCGAGCACGAGGCCGCCAGCGACACCGCACTGGCCGACCGCCGCGACACCCTGCTCGTCCCCTTCGCCGCCACCGTCGCCGTCAACCGCTGGGACGTCGCCGCAGCCGAACCCGGCCCCGCCGTCGAGAACGGCGGCTTCCGGCTCACCCGATTCGCGTACGACCCGGCGGCCGTGGACGGGGTCGTGAAGGGCTTCGAGGAGAGCGGCCTGCCGGCGATCAGGGAGATCGACGGGTACGTGGGGGCCGCCATGCTCATCGACCGCGAGCGGTCGGTGGGCGTGGTCGGCACGATCTTCGCCGACCGGCAGGCCTTCGCCGCCTCCCGCGCGGCCCAGGCGGCGGTGCGGTCGGCGGCGAGCAAGGCGTCGGGGACGGTGATCTACGGGATGGAGGAGTTCGACGTGGTCCTGCTGCACAGGTCGCAGTAGGAGCACCGCCAGGGGCGGGAGGTACCCCCACGCGCCCCTGTTCGTGTCCCCCCTCCCGTATAGGCTCTCGTACTGTGGACGAGCCCGACCTTTTCACCCATGCAGCCGAGGAACGTCAGAACGCCGAGCCGGGGCGCGCCCCACTCGCGGTGCGGATGCGGCCGCGGACGCTGGACGAAGTGGCCGGCCAGCAGCAGCTGTTGAAGGAGGGGTCGCCGCTGCGGCGGCTGGTCGCGGGGGCGAAGGGGCCGGCGGCGACGAGCTCGGTGATCCTGTGGGGGCCGCCGGGGACGGGGAAGACCACGCTGGCGCACGTGATCAGCCAGGCGGTGGAGGGCAGGTTCGTCGAACTCTCGGCGATCACGCACGGGGTGAAGGAAGTCCGCGCGGTGATCGACGGCGCCCGGCGGGCGGTCGGGATGACCGGCCGGGAGACGGTGCTGTTCCTGGACGAGATCCACCGGTTCTCCAAGGCGCAGCAGGACTCGTTGCTGCCCGCCGTGGAGAACCGCTGGGTGACGCTGATCGCCGCGACCACCGAGAACCCGTACTTCTCGATCATCTCGCCGCTGCTGTCGCGCTCCCTGCTGCTCACCCTGGAGTCGCTGACCGACGAGGACATCCGCACGCTGCTGCGCCGGGCGACCACGGACGAGCGGGGCCTGGGCGGCAGCGTGGAGCTGAGCGAGGACGCCGAGGACCACCTGGTGCGGCTGGCCGGGGGCGACGCACGGCGGGCGCTGACCATGCTGGAGGCGGCGGCCGGGGCGGCGCTGGAGCAGGGCGGGGGCGTGCTGACGCTGGCGGCCACCGAGACGGCGGTGAACCGGGCGGCGGTGCGGTACGACCGGGACGGCGACCAGCACTACGACGTGGCGAGTGCGTTGATCAAGTCGATCCGGGGCAGTGACGTGGACGCCACGCTGCACTACCTGGCGCGGATGATCGAGGCGGGGGAGGACCCGCGGTTCATCGCCCGGCGGCTGATGATCTCGGCCAGTGAGGACATCGGCCTGGCCGATCCGACGGCGCTGCCGACGGCCGTCGCGGCCGCGCAGGCGGTCGCGCTGATCGGGTTCCCGGAGGCGCGGATCATCCTGTCGCAGGCGGCGATCGCGCTGGCGCTGGCGCCGAAGTCGAACGCCGCGTACCTGGCGATCGACGCCGCGCTGGCGGACGTCCGGCAGGGGCTGGCGGGCGCGGTGCCGGCGCACCTGCGGGACGCGCACTACGGCGGGGCGAAGAAGCTCGGGCACGGCAAGGGCTACCAGTACCCGCACGACCTGCCGGAGGGCATCGCCGCGCAGCAGTACGCGCCGGACGCGGTGCACGGCAAGGAGTACTACCGGCCGACCCGGCGCGGCGGGGAGGCCCGGTACGCGGAGATCGCGGAGTGGACCAGGGCCCGGCTCAAGGGCGAGTGAAACCCGTGTAGCTACACCCTGTAGACTGTCCGCAGTGTGTCCCGGGTCCGGGGTTCCGCGAGGAACGACCGGCCGCACCAGCGGGGCAACCAACGGAGGCCTCCCGCGAGGGAGTTCTCCAGGAGCGGCGCGCACCGGTCTTCGGTGTCGCGGGCAGCCCACCACCTTTCCCGGTCGGTGGGCCTCTCGTGTGCAAGCACATAGTGCCCGGTCGCGGAGAGCGGCTGACCATCCGGCGACGGACGGTTTTTCTCCGGGCCGCGAGAAGCGTCCTCCGTCAACACCTGGTGACAGCCGTATCTGAACAGGAAAAGGAAACATGGCGAACCAGAAGCGCCCCAAGGTCAAGATCGCCCGTGCTCTCGGCGTTCCGCTGACCCCGAAGTCCGTCAAGTACTTCGAGGCCCGCCCGTACCCGCCCGGCCAGCACGGCCGTGGCCGCAAGCAGAACTCTGACTACAAGGTCCGTCTGACCGAGAAGCAGCGTCTGCGCGCGCAGTACGACCTCAGCGAGAAGCAGATGGCGCGTGCCTTCGAGGCCGCCAAGAAGGTCGAGGGCAAGACCGGTGAGGCGCTCGTCGCCCTGCTGGAGGTCCGCCTCGACGCCCTGGTCCTGCGTTCGGGCATCGCCCGCACCATCTACCAGGCCCGCCAGATGGTCGTGCACGGTCACATCGAGGTCAACGGCTCGAAGGTCAACAAGCCGTCGTTCCAGATGAAGCCGGGCTACGTCGTCACGGTGAAGGAAAAGTCCAAGGAGAAGGTCCCCTTCCAGGTGGCTCGCGAGGGCGGCAACGCCGGCGAGGGCCAGACCCCGAAGTACCTCGAGGTCAACCTGAAGGCCCTGGCCTTCCGCCTGGACCGCGCGCCGCAGCGCCGCGAGGTTCCGGTTGTCTGCGACGAGCAGCTGGTCGTCGAGTACTACTCGCGCTGACCCGCGAGCGGAACGCCCCCTCGGTCCTCGGACCGCGGGGGCGTTTCCCGTTTTCCGGGCGGTGCCGGGCGTCAGGGGCCGAGGGCGCGGCGGACGGCGGCGTCCAGGTCGAGGCGGGCGCCGAGGCGGAAGGCCTCCTCGTACTGCTGCTCGGTGAGGGCGGCGCGGGCGCGTCGTGCGCAGGCGAGGTGGGGGCCGCGGAAGGTGCGGGAGCCGAAGAACGGGGTGCCGACGGAGGTCCAGAGCCGGTGTGCGGCGCCCTGCAGGACGCGGGCCTCGTACGGGTCGGGGGCGGGGTCCTCGGCGGCGAGCAGGGCCAGCAGGTCGATCGCGAGGACCAGGCCGAGCGGATCGCGCAGCGGGTGGGTGAGCCGGATCGACTCGCGGGCGAAGCCGCGGGCGGCCCGCGGTTCGCCGGACTGGCGGCGGGCCCAGGCCATCGCGTACAGGCCGTAGCCGTGGGCCCACTGCTCGCCGTGCTGTTCGCAGCTGTCGCGGACGCGTTCCGCCCAGGCGGTGCCGCCCGGTTCGTCGCCGAGGAACAGGTGGGCCAGGGCGAGCCCGACCATGGCCAGCAGGACGTGGGAGTCGAGCTCGCCGAGGGCGGTGTAGTGCCGCAGCGCCTCGCCGAGGAGTTCGACCGCGCGGGCCGGGTCGTCGCCGATCAGGGCGGCGGATCCCTGGCGGTGGACGGCGTGCGCGAGGGCCCGGGCGTCGCCGGTGTCCAGGGCCTGGCGGCGGCACTCGGCGAGGGCGGGGCGGGCCCGGGCCGGGTCGCCCTGGAGGGTGGCGAGGTGGCCGGTGACCCAGAGGGCCTTGGCACGGGCGTCGGTGGGTTCGGGGGCGCGGGCGAGGGCGCGGTCCAGCCAGTGCCGGCCCTCGCCGAACCGGCCGGTGCCGAGCCAGAAGTACCAGAGGGCGCCGGCCAGCGAGAGGGCGGGCTGCTCCTCGCCGGGTTCGGCGAGCGAGAACTCCAGGGCGGCGCGCAGGTCGGGGTGGGCGAGCCGGGTGCGTTCGGCGGTCTCGGCCTGCTGGGGGCCGAACCATTCGACCTCGCCCCAGGTGGCGACGGACAGGTACCAGTCGCGGTGGCGGCGCAGCAGCCGCCGGTGGTCGTCGCCGGCCCGCAGCCAGTGGGCGCCGTAGTCGCGCAGGGTTTCGAGCATCCGGAACCGGACGGGTTCGCCGTCGAGGCGCTCCAGCACGGACTTGTCGACCAGCGCGTCGAGGAGTTCGAGGACGTCGTCGAGCTCCAGGCCCCGGCCGCCGCAGACGTATTCGGCGGCGTCCAGGTCGAAGCCGCCGGCGAAGACGGACAGGCGGGCCCAGAGTAAACGTTCCTGCATGGTGCAGAGTTCGTGGCTCCAGCCGATCGCGGTGCGCATCGTCCGGTGCCGGGCCGGGACGGTGCGGCCGCCGCCGGTCAGCAGCCGGAACCGGTCGTCCAGCCGGGCCACCAGCTGCTCCACCGACAGGGCGCGCAGCCGGACGGCCGCCAGCTCCAGGGCCAGCGGGAGGCCGTCCAGGCGGCGGCAGAGCAGCGCCACCTCGGCGCGGTCGGCGAGGTCCAGCCGGAAGCCCGGCCGGACGGCGGCGGCCCGGTCGGCGAACAGCAGCATCGCCTCCGAGTCGGCCCGGCCCGGCGGCGGCTCGACCGGCAGCGGGGCGAGCGGCAGCAGGTGCTCGCCGGCCGCCCGCAGCGACTGCCGGGAGGTGGCCAGCACCCGCAGGCCCGGCGCGGTCCGCAGCAGCTCGTCGACCAGCGCGGCGCAGGCCTCGACCAGGTGCTCGCAGCCGTCCAGCACCAGCAGCAGGCGGCGGTCGGCGAGCGGACGGGCGCCGAGGTCGCCCTGGCCCAGCGCGGCCAGCACGGCGGGGCCGAGCAGCAGGGGGTCCCGCACCGGGCCGAGCTCGGCGAGGCGCGCGCCGTCCGGGAAGCCGACGGCCAGCCGGGCGGCGGCCCGCAGCGCCAGCCGGGACTTGCCGACCCCGCCCGGGCCGGTCACGGTGACCAGCCGGGAACGGCCCAGCAGCCCTGCCAGGGCGTCGAGTTCGGCGGCCCGGCCGATGAAGCGGGTGACTTCGGCGGGCAGCCGACCCGGCCCGCTCGACGCTGCCGCCATGCTCTCCACGAGACGCCCCCGTCGCTAGTGCCCGCCCGGCCGATCCCGCCGGACGCGCGACCGACACGATCGACCGGACCGGCCCTGGAACCCGTCCGACCCGCCGGCCCGTACTCCGCGAGTCACCTCCCCCAACGAGGCGACCGGGCGGTAGGTTACGCGCGGTGTTCGCACATCCGACCGGTTCGGACTCGGGCGTACCTGCCGATATCCGGTCGGGGAGCGGTCGGCAGTCACGGTAGGGTTCAGGCCTGGGATTGCACCCCGGAATTGCACGAGTGTGACTGGGACAGGCGAGGGAGCGCGCGAAGGTGTCCGTGGGAGAGCTGGCCGGTCTGCTGGTCGCCGTCTTCTGGGCGGTCCTGGTCACCCTGCTCGCCGTGGTCCTGGTCCGGCTGTCCAAGGTGCTGCGGGAGGCCACCGTCCTGGTCTCCGCCGTCACCGAGCAGGCCGTGCCGCTGCTGCAGGACGCGAACGCCGCCGTCCGCAGCGCGCACGAGCAGCTGGAGCGGGTCGACGAGATCACCGCCAACGTCCAGGACGCCGCGGCCGACGCCAAGGCGCTGTCCTCCACGGTGGCCGCCACCGTCGGCGGGCCGCTGGTGAAGCTGGCCGCGTTCAGCTACGGCGTGCGCCGGGCCGTGAACCGCCAGCAGGCCGGGCTCGCGGTGCCGCAGCAGAGCGGCGAGCGCGAGGAGCTGGCCCGGCTGGTCCGGGCCGAGGTACGGGCCGCGACCGCGCCGCGCGGCGGGCTGCTGTCCCGCGTGCGCCGGGCCGTGAAGGGCTGACGGCGATGGTGCGCAGAATCTTCTGGATGGCGGTCGGCGCGGGCGCCACCGTCTGGGCCATGAACAAGGCCAACGAGGCGGTGCACCGCCTCACGCCCGACTCGCTGTCCGGCACCGCCGCCCGCGGCGCGCTCCAACTCGGCGACGCCGCCCGGCAGTTCGCCCGCGACGTGAAGACCGGCATGGCCGAGCGCGAGCAGCAGCTGCGCGCCGACCTCGGCCTGGACGGCACCGCGGTCGTCGAACCGCCCCGCCGTCGCACGCTCAGCGGCGCGGCCGGCTCCGGCGGGGACCGAGCTATCTCGGCGGCCCCGGGCTCCCCGGCCGCCGCCCTGCCCACGTCTCGCGGCACGCGCCGTACCACCCCCCAAATCGTTGCCAAGCCCCGTCAGCGCGAGCTGCCGGGCCGCACGACCGATCGGAAGGACCCCCACTGATGGAGTCGGCAGAGATCCGCCGCCGCTGGCTGCGCTTCTTCGAGGAGCGCGGCCACACCGTCGTACCGTCGGCCTCGCTGGTCGCCGACGACCCCACCCTGCTGCTGGTCAACGCCGGCATGGTGCCCTTCAAGCCGTACTTCCTCGGCGAGGTCAAGCCGCAGTTCTCGCGCGCCACCAGCGTGCAGAAGTGCGTCCGCACCCTGGACATCGAGGAGGTCGGGAAGACCACCCGGCACGGCTCGTTCTTCCAGATGTGCGGCAACTTCTCGTTCGGCGACTACTTCAAGGAAGGCGCCATCAAGTTCGCCTGGGAGCTGCTCACCGGCTCCGTCGCGGACGGCGGCTACGGCCTGGACCCCGAGAAGCTCTGGATCACCGTCTACAAGGACGACGACGAGGCCGAGCAGATCTGGCGGGACGTCATCGGCGTGCCGTCCGAGCGGATCCAGCGGCTGGGCATGAAGGACAACTTCTGGTCGATGGGCGTCCCCGGCCCGTGCGGCCCGTGCTCGGAGATCAACTACGACCGCGGCCCCGCGTACGGCGAGGAGGGCGGCCCGGCGGTCAACGGCGAGCGCTACCTGGAGATCTGGAACCTGGTCTTCATGCAGTACGAGCGCGGCCACGGCGACGGCAAGGACGGGTTCGAGATCCTCGGCGACCTGCCGAGCAAGAACATCGACACCGGCCTCGGCCTGGAGCGCCTCGCCGCCGTCCTGCAGGACGTCGACAACCTGTTCGAGATCGACACCAGCCGGATGATCCTCGACCGCGCCGCCGAGCTCACCGGCCACACCTACGGCGCCGACCACAAGTCGGACGTCTCGCTGCGCGTGGTCACCGACCACTTCCGCACCGCGCTGATGCTGGTCGGCGACGGCGTCACCCCCGGCAACGAGGGCCGTGGCTACGTGCTGCGCCGCATCCTGCGCCGGGCGATCCGCAACATGCGCCTGCTGGGCGCCACCGGGCAGGTCGCCAAGGACCTGATCGACATCTCGATCAAGGCGATGGCCCCGCAGTACCCGGAGCTGGAGACCGACCGCAAGCGCATCGAGACGGTCGTGGTCGCCGAGGAGAACGCCTTCCTGCAGACCCTGCGCTCCGGCACCAACCTGCTGGACGCCGCGGTCACCGAGACCAAGGCCGGCGGCAGCGTGGTGCTCTCCGGCGAGCAGGCGTTCAAGCTGCACGACACCTACGGCTTCCCGATCGACCTCACCCTGGAGATGGCCGAGGAGCAGGGCCTCCAGGTCGACGAGGCCGGCTTCCGCCGCCTGATGCAGGAGCAGCGGGACCGCGCCAAGGCGGACGCCAAGGCGAAGAAGATGGGCCACGCCGACGTCGCCGCGTACCGCGAGGTCGCCGACAGCGCCGGTGCGTCCGTCTTCACCGGCTACCACCACACCGAGGGCGAGGCCACCGTGGTCGGCCTGCTGGTGGACGGCGTCCCTGCGCCGGCCGCGAGCGAGGGCGACGAGGTCGAGCTGATCCTCGACCGTACCCCGTTCTACGCCGAGGGCGGCGGCCAGCTCGCCGACCACGGCCGGATCCGGCTGGACTCCGGCGCGGTCGTCGAGATCCGCGACGTGCAGCAGCCGGTGCCGGGCGTCATCGTGCACTCCGGCGGGGTGCTGTTCGGCGAGGTGGTGCTCGGCGCGTCCGCGTACGCCACCATCGACACCGAGCGCCGCCGGGCCATCGCCCGCGCCCACTCGGCGACCCACCTGACCCACCAGGCGCTGCGCGACGCGCTCGGCCCGACGGCCGCCCAGGCCGGCTCCGAGAACGCGCCGGGCCGCTTCCGCTTCGACTTCGGCTCGCCCGCCGCCGTGCCCGGCAGCGTGCTGGTCGACGTCGAGCAGAAGATCAACGACGTGCTGACCCGTGAACTCGACGTCACCGCCGAGGTCATGACGATGGACGAGGCCCGCAAGCAGGGCGCCATCGCGATGTTCGGCGAGAAGTACGGCGACGCGGTGCGCGTGGTCACCATCGGCGACTTCTCCAAGGAGCTGTGCGGCGGCACCCACGTCGGCAACACCGCCCAGCTGGGCCTGGTGAAGCTGCTCGGCGAGTCCTCGATCGGCTCCGGCGTGCGCCGCGTGGAGGCGCTGGTCGGCGTCGACGCGTACAAGTTCCTGGCCCGCGAGCACACCGTGGTCTCCCAGCTCACCGAGCTGGTCAAGGGCCGCCCGGAGGAGCTGCCGGAGAAGATCTCCGGCATGCTCACCAAGCTCAAGGACGCCGAGAAGGAGATCGAGAAGTTCCGCGCCGAGAAGGTGCTGCAGGCCGCCGCGGGCCTCGCCGAGGGCGCGGAGGACGTCCGGGGCGTGGCCCTGGTCGCCGCCCGGGTCGGTGACGGCATCGGCGCGGACGAGCTGCGCAAGCTGGTGCTGGACGTCCGCGGCCGGCTCGGCAACCGCCCGTCCGTGGTCGCCGCGTTCACCGTCGCCAATGACCGCCCGCTGACCGTCATCACCACCAGCGAGGACGCCCGCGCCCGCGGCATCAAGGCCGGCGAGCTGGTTCGCGCCGCGGCGAAGGCGCTCGGCGGCGGCGGTGGCGGCAAGGACGACATGGCGCAGGGCGGCGGCAGCAACCCGGCCGCCGTCGGCGAGGCGATCGAGGCCGTCCGGGCACTGGTGGCCGAGCGCGCGTGAGCGAGGAGCACAACATCGAGGAGAAGGTCTTCCGGCGCGGCCGGCGGATCGCCGTGGACGTCGGCGACGCCCGGATCGGGGTCGCGGTCTGCGACCCCGACGGGCTGATCGCCACGCCCGTGGAGACCGTCCCCGCCGGGGGCCGCTCGCAGGCCAGGCTCAAGGCGATCGTCGAGGAGTACGACGCGATCGAGATGGTGGTCGGCCTCCCGCGCTCGCTGAGCGGCAAGGAGGGCCCGGCCGCCGC
Organism: Kitasatospora sp. CB02891; assembly: GCF_002803145.1. Classification (NCBI taxonomy): domain Bacteria; kingdom Bacillati; phylum Actinomycetota; class Actinomycetes; order Kitasatosporales; family Streptomycetaceae; genus Kitasatospora; species Kitasatospora sp. CB02891. Next base: position 49,716 of record NZ_NNBO01000002.1, read on the forward strand.
CAAGGTCCGCGACTACGCGGGCCGGCTGGCCGCGCTGGTCGCCCCGGTCGGCGTGCGGCTGGTGGACGAGCGGATGACCACCGTCACCGCCGCCGCCGGGCTGCGCGCCTCCGGCCGGTCCTCGAAGAAGGGCCGCTCGGTGATCGACCAGGCCGCGGCCGTGGTCATCCTCCAGGCCGCGCTTGAGACCGAACGGGTGAGCGGCCGCGCACCCGGTGAGAGTGTCGAGCCGGTGGTCTGACCGGTCAGGTCTAGGTTCCGATCGGGGCCCGTGCGGACGCGCGTCCGCACGGGCCCCGATCGCATGCCCGCCGCCGGAGGCCCCGCCGTGACCGACCCGTACACCGCACCCGGACTGACGCCCGGTCACCTCGGCGCCCCCGTGCTCGAACCCGAGGGCGCCCCGCCCGGACTGCCGTACGGCGTCGAACCGCCCGACCCGGGACGGCTGCGCACCGGCGCGGCCTGCTGCCTCAGCGTGGCCGGCCTGCTCGGCGTGGCGATGGCCGCCGCCGTGGCGCTGTTCCTGGTCTGGCCCGAAGGCAAGAAGCCCGCCGCCGACTACGTGGGCGGCGGCACCGGCCGGGTGCAGGTGTCGGTGGCCCAGGGCGCCAGCATCACCCAGATCGGCAGGACCCTGACGGCCAAACACGTGATCGCCTCCACCCGGGCGTTCACCGAGGCGGCCGCCAAGAGCCCGGCCGGCAACCGGATCCACCCCGGCACGTACACCCTCAGGGAGAAGATGTCGGCGGCCGCCGCGCTCAACGTGCTGCTCGACCCCGCCAACGCCAACGCCCTGACCATCCCCGAGGGCTGGCGCACCACCAGGGTCTACGCCGCCATCGACACCCGGCTCGGCCTGCCCGCCGGAACCACCCAGGCCGCCGCCGAGGAGCACCTCGCCGACCTCGGCCTGCCCCCCGACGCGAGCGGCCACCCCGAGGGCTACCTGTTCCCGGCGACCTACCCCATCACCGGCGAGAGCACCCCGCTCGGCCTGCTCCAGGAGATGGTGAAGGAGGCCACCGGACGGCTCGACGGCACCACCGTCAACGAGGCCGCCGCCAACAACAACGTCACGCCCTACGGCCTGCTCGTCATCGCCAGCCTCGCCCAGGCCGAGGCCGACAACCCCGAGGACATGGCCAAGGTCGCCCGGGTCGTCTACAACCGGCTCGCCAAGAACATGCCGCTGCAGCTCGACTCCACCATCAACTACGCGCTCGGCCGGTCCACCCTCACCACCACCGTGACCGACACCAAGCTCGACTCCCCGTTCAACACCTACGCCCACCCCGGCCTGCCGCCCACCCCCATCGGCAACCCCGGCCGGGACGCGCTGCACGCCGCCATCCACCCCGCCGACGGTGACTGGCTGTACTTCGTGACCGTCCAACCCGGTGACACCCGGTTCACCGACAGTTCCGACCAACAACGGAAGAACGTCGACGAGTTCAACGCACACCGTGCACAGAACCCGTCCCCGAGCGCCGCCGGCTCCTCACCGGACGTCCCCTGAACAACAGGCAGTGACGCCCGGTGGCTACGCTGCGGTACGGTAACGTCTCCCAGCAGAGGCGGCACTAGCACGCCGGTTCGACGGACACCCTGGACGCGGTAAGGGGATCGATGACTGATCAGAGCGGGCGCTACGGTGCCCAGGGCGACCAGGCGTGGTTCCCCGGCGAGCAGCAGCAGCCCCCGCAGTACGGTCAGCAGGACCTCGGCCAGCAGTACCCGCAGGGGTACGTGCAGCAGCAGGGGGTGCCGCCGCAGGGCCAGGGCATGGTGCCGCCGCAGGGGATGCCCCAGCAGCAGATGCCGCAACAGGGCATGCCGCAGCAAGGGATGCCGCAACAGGGCATGCCGCAGCAGGGCTTTCCGCCCCAGCAGCAGATGCCGATGGGCGGCCAGGGCTATCCGCAGCAGCAGTTCGGCCAGCAGCAGCCGCAGGGTTACCCGCAGCAGCAGTCCGGACAGCCGCAGGCGATGCCCCCGCAGGGCATGCCGCAGGGTGGCCAACAGCCGTTCGCACAGCAGCAGTTCGGTCAGCAGCAGGGCTTCCCGCCCGGGCCGGCGACGCAGCAGCAGCAGCAGATGCCGATGGGCGGCCAGGGCTACCCGCAGCAGCGCGGCGCGAGCCTGGGCGGTCAGCAGCAGTTCGTCCAGCAGGGGATGGCACAGCCGATACCGCAGGGCATGCCGCAGCAGGCGATGCCTCAGCAGGGCATGGCGCAGCAGGGTGTGCCGCAGCCGGTGCAGCCCCAGGCGGCGGGGCCGCAGGTCCGGCGGGCCGAGCCGGTCGGCGGGCCCGGTCCGGACGGGATCGACTGGGAGGCGGAGGCGGCTGCGCTCGACAACCCGGCGGCGGTGCCCGCCCCGGCCGAGCCGGACCGGTACGACGAGCACGCCGACGAGTCCGAGCAGTGGGCCGAGGACGAGTACGCCGAGGAGGAGCACAGCTCGTTCCTCTCCGAGCAGGACAACTCCCGCGAGGCCGAGCGCAAGCGCAAGGAGAAGGGCAAGAAGTCGGGCCGCCGCAACAGCGGCGCCTGCCTGGTGGTCGCCCTGGTCCTGCTCGGCGCGACCGGCGGCGCCGGCTGGTGGGGCTACGGCCAGTACCAGTCGCGCTTCGGCCCGCCGCCGGACTTCAAGGGTGAGGGAACCGGCTCGGTCAACATCACCGTCGCCTCCGGCGCGGTCGGCGGCGACATCGCGAAGGTGCTGAGAGATGCCGGCGTGGTGAAGAGCATCAAGGCGTTCACCATCGCGTACGACAAGAACCCGAAGGCTCGAGGTATCCAGCCAGGCATCTACACCATGAAGCATGAGATGTCCGGCGCGGCGGCCGTCCAGGAGCTGGTGGAGTCCAACGGCGGCAACGTGCTGATCCTCCCGGAGGGCATGAAGGCCGTCGACATCTACACCAAGATCGACGAGAAGCTGAAGCTGGACAAGGGCGCCACCGCGAAGGTCGCCAAGGACCAGGCCGGGAACCTCGGCCTGCCCGCGTACGCCAACAACAACCCCGAGGGCTTCCTCTACCCGGCCCGGTACTCCGTCACCGACGGCATGAAGCCCGAGGATCTGCTCAAGCAGATGGTGACCAACGCCGTCCAGCGCTATAACGAGCTCAAGCTGGACGAGGCGGCGCAGAAGGCCGGTCTGAAGAACGCCTACGAGGTGATCACCGAGGCGTCGATCCTGCAGGCCGAGGGCAACAACTCGGTGGACTTCGGCAAGATGGCGCGGGCCATGTCCAACCGCCTGACCACCAATGTCACCGGGCACAAGCTCGGCCTGGACACCACGCTGCAGTACCAGTTGGGCCGCAAGGAGTTGACCTACCAGGAGATCAACGACCGCTCGCTGAGGTACAACACGAACATGAACCCCGGCCTGCCGCCCACTCCGATCTCCAACCCGGGCGAGGATGCGATCAAGGCGGTTCTCGACCCGACTCCGGGTGACTGGGTGTACTGGCTGGCGGTCTCGCCGTCGGAGACCAAGTTCGCCGTCACCGACAAGGAGCACGCGAAGAACACCGAGGACTGGTGCATCGCGAAGGGCAAGCAGTACGACGCGAAGCAGGTCGTCTGCAAGTGAGCCGCGGGTGCGGCCGGTCAGTACGACTGGCCGCACCGTCGTGTCAGTGCTACCGGCACCCGCCGCCGTTGAAGTACATGAAGTGCATCGCGTTCCGAGTCTGCGGGCCGTAGACCCCGTCCGCAGCCACGCCCAAGCGGCTCTGCAGCCGGATGAGCGCGTTCTTGGTAGCAGGGCCGAAGACGCCGTCGATGGCGACGTTCTCGCCATTGCAGTACGTCATGGCGCTCTGCAGAACGTTGACCGCCTCGCTCTGGTTGCCCACTCCCAGCATGCAGTCGGTCGAACCGCTCGACGTGCCGGGGAAGAAGACTCCGAGGTTGGGCACGGCGACTGTGCAGGACGGCAGCGAGGCCGCGGATGCCTGGGCGGCGCCCAGCCACAGTCCCGACAAGGTCAGAGCTGCTGCAGCGACAACGCGTACGGTGCGAAGCATTGCGTGTCCTTTGGGTTGTCGAAACCGTTCGATTGCGTTGCATCCTCTTTCGTCCGGGACTCGGTATACGTCCGTTCGCCGGGGATGGCCAAAACCTTCGGCACATCTGTCCGAATCACCCGTCGATGCTCCGGGCGCAGGGGTGTCCGGTGGGCGGAACGGCTTTGCGGGGCAGCCGGGGGTAGCGGGTAGCGTGATCCGGATGGAGACCTTGCAGTGCCCGGACCCGGCCCTTCTGGAAGCCGCCCACGTGGACGTGGTGCGGGGCGGCCGGTACCTGCTGAAAGACGTGTCGCTGACCGTCCGGGCCGGCGAGCACTGGGCGGTGCTCGGGGCGAACGGGGCGGGCAAGAGTACGTTGCTGTCGTTGCTGGGGGCGGTCGAGCACCCCACTGCGGGGGCGGTGCGGGTGTTGGGGCGGCAGCTCGGCAAGGTCGATGTGCGGGAGTTGCGGGCGCATCTCGGGCACGTGAATCCGCGGCACCCGCTGCGTTCGCCGTTGACGGTGCGTCAGGTGGTGCTGACCGGGACCACGCAGTCCATCGAGCCGGATCCGTTCCGCAAGCCCACGGCCGAACAGCTCGACCACGCCGAGGAGTTGATCCACACGCTGGGCGTCGCGCATCGCGCGGACAGTGCCTGGACGACGCTGTCCCAGGGCGAGCGCGGCCGGGTGCTGATCGCCCGCGCGCTGATGCCCGAGCCCCGGCTGCTGCTGCTCGACGAGCCCGCCACCGGCCTCGACCTGACGGCGCGCGAGCAGCTGCTGGAGAGCCTGGACGGGCTGCGCCGCCGGTTCCCCGAGGTCGCCTCGGTGCTGGTCACCCACCATCTGGAGGAGCTGCCGGAGACCACCAGCCACGCACTGCTGCTGCGCGACGGCCTGGTCACCGCGGTCGGCCCCGCCGCCGAGGTGCTCACCACCGAGTTGGTGTCCGACTGCTTCCGCCACCCGATCCGGATCGGTCACAGCGAGGGCCGCTGGACCGCCCGCACCCGCCGGGACACCCCGTGACCGTCGGGTCCTGGACGCTGCGTCCCGCCACCGACGCCGACCTGGAGCCGCTGGTCGAGCTGCGGGCGGCGGCGATGCGCCCCGACCTGGAGCGTCTCGGCCGGTACGACGAGCACCGGGTCCGGCAGCGGATGCGCGACGGGTACCGCCCGGCGCACACCTCGGTGCTGGAGGTGCCCGGCTCCCCGCCGCCGGCCGGCTGCCTGGCGCTCCGCCCGGACGAGCGCCGGCCCGGCGCCCTGGTGCTGGAGCACTTCTACCTCGCCCCGGCGCTGCACGGCCGCGGTCTCGGCACCGCCGTGCTGCGCGCCGCGCTGGACGACGCCGACGCCGCCGGACTGGCCGTCCGGCTGACCGTGCTGCAGGGCAGCCCCGCCCGCCGCCTGTACGAACGGCACGGCTTCGCCTTCGCGTCCGAGGACCCGATCGACGTCCACCTGCACCGAACTCCCCGAAGGATCGTGTCGTGACCAACCCGCACCGGGCCGCCGTCCTCGGCTCGCCGATCGCCCACTCGCTCTCGCCCGCCCTGCACCGGGCCGGTTACGCCGCGCTCGGGATGGACGGGTGGCGCTACGACCGGTACGAGATCGACGAGGCCGGTCTGGAGGCGTTCGTCACCGGGCTGGACGCCGACTGGGCGGGCCTGTCGCTGACCATGCCGCTGAAGCGGGCGATCCTGCCGCTGCTGGACACCGTCAGTGACACCGCACGGTCCGTGGACGCCGTCAACACCGTGGTGTTCGGCCCGGACGGGCGGCGGCACGGTGACAACACCGACGTCCCCGGACTGGTCAACGCGCTGCGCGAGCGCGGCGTCGGTCGGGTCGGGTCGGCGGCGGTGCTGGGCGCCGGGGCCACCGCCTCGTCCGCGCTGGCCGCGCTCGGCCAGATCTGCGACGGCGAGGTCACGGTGTACGTGCGCAGTGCCGAACGGGCCGCCGAAATGCGGGAGTTGGGGGAGAAGCTCGGGGTGGCGGTGCGCACCGCCGACTGGGCGGACGCGGCGCGGGCGCTGGCCGGTCCGCTGACCGTCTCCACCACGCCGGTCGGCGCCACCGACGGTTTCGCCGCGCAGCTGACCGGTGCCCCCGGGGTGCTGTTCGACGTGCTGTACCACCCGTGGCCGACCGCGCTGGCCGCGGCCTGCCTGGAGCGCGGCGGCACGGTGCTGGGCGGGCTGGACCTGCTGGTGCACCAGGCGGTGCTCCAGTTCGAGCGGTTCACCGGCGTCGAGCACGGCCCGCTGGCGGCGATGCGGGCGGCCGGCGAGGCGGCGCTGGCGTCCTCGTCCTGAGACGGCGCCCGCGTCGCGGGCCGTCGCGGGCGCCGCTGAACTGCGGCTTCGCCGGTCCGTTCGGGCGTCGGCGGCGGACGCTCACTGTCCGCCACGCGGACCGTGCCTCCGACCGCCCTCCGGACGTGAAAGGATCGGTGCTTGCCCCGCCGCGTTCCGCGGCCGGGCAGGACGAGACGCCGGACCGGTCGCCGTTCACGGCGTGCGGGCCGCTGACGAAGGAGCTTTTCGGTGGGTAGCTTGCGCTGGCTGACGGCGGGGGAGTCGCACGGCCCCGCTCTGGTCGCGACGCTGGAGGGCCTGCCGGCCGGAGTGCCGGTCACCACCGCCATGGTGGCCGACGCGCTGGCCCGCCGGCGGCTCGGCTATGGTCGCGGCGCGCGGATGAAGTTCGAGCAGGACGAGGTGACCTTCCTCGGCGGTGTCCGGCACGGTGAGACCATGGGCTCGCCGGTGGCGGTCATGGTCGGCAACACCGAGTGGCCGAAGTGGGAGCAGGTCATGTCGGCCGACCCGGTCGACCCCGAGGTGCTCGCGGGCCTGGCCCGCAACGAGCCGCTGACCCGGCCCCGCCCGGGCCACGCAGACCTGGCCGGCATGCAGAAGTACTCGATCGACGAGGCCCGGCCGATCCTGGAGCGCGCCAGCGCCCGGGAGACCGCGGCCCGGGTCGCGCTCGGCGCCGTCGCCCGCTCCTACCTGAAGGAGACCTGCGGCATCGAGATCGTCAGCCACGTGGTGGAGCTGGCCGCCGCCAAGGCCCCGGCCGGGGTGCTGCCGCTGCCCGCCGACGAGGCCCGGCTCGACGAGGACCCGGTGCGCTGCCTGGACGCCGACGCGTCGAAGGCGATGGTCGCCGAGATCGACCAGGCCCACAAGGACGGCGACACCCTGGGCGGTGTGGTCGAGGTGCTGGCCTACGGGGTGCCGGTCGGCCTCGGTTCGCACGTGCACTGGGACCGCCGCCTGGACGCCCGGCTGGCCGCCGCGCTGATGGGCATCCAGGCGATCAAGGGCGTCGAGGTCGGCGACGGCTTCGAGCTGGCCCGGATCCCCGGCTCCCAGGCGCACGACGAGATCCTGCCGACCCCCGAGGGCGTCAAGCGCGCCAGCGGCCGCTCCGGCGGCACCGAGGGCGGCCTGTCCACCGGCGAGCTGCTGCGCGTCCGCGCCGCGATGAAGCCGATCGCGACCGTCCCGCGCGCCCTGCAGACGCTGGACGTGCGCACCGGCGAGCCCGCAAAGGCGCACCACCAGCGGTCCGACGTGTGCGCCGTCCCGGCGGCCGGCATCGTCGCGGAGGCGATGGTGGCGCTGGTGCTGGCCGACGCGGTGGCGGAGAAGTTCGGCGGCGACAACGTCTCCGAGACCCGCCGCAACGTGCAGTCGTACCTCGACAACCTGATCGTCCGATGAGCACCTCACCCGTGGTGGTGCTGGTCGGCCCGCCCGGCAGTGGCAAGTCCACCGTCGGGCGGGTCCTCGCCGAGCGACTCGGCCTGCCGTTCCGCGACACCGACGACGACATCGAACGGACGGCCGGCAAGCCGATCCCGGAGATCTTCGTGGACGAGGGCGAACCGCACTTCCGGCAGCTCGAACGCGAGGCCGTCGAGGCCGCCGCCGCGGCTCACCCCGGCGTGCTCGCGCTCGGCGGCGGCGCCGTGATGGCCCCCTCCACCCGTGAACTGCTCGCCCCGCTGCCCGTGGTGTTCCTGGAGGTGGCGCTCGCCGACGCGGTCAAGCGGGTCGGCCTGGACGCCCCCCGCCCGCTGCTCGCGGTCAACCCCCGGGCCCGCTGGCGCGAGCTGATGGAGGCCCGCCGCCCGCTGTACCTGGAGGTCGCCACCGCCGTGGTCGACACCCAGGACCGGACGCCCGAGCAGGTCGCCGACGCCGTACTCGAAGCACTGGAGTTGAAGAACCCCCATGACTGACCAGATCGTCCGCATCCAGGTCGCGGGCAGCGACGGCCACGCCCCGTACGAGGTGCTGATCGGGCACCAGCTGCTCGGCGAACTCGCCCCGCTGATCGGCCCGCAGGCGAAGCGCGTCGCGATCATCCACCCGGAGGCGCTGGAGGCCACCGGCGAGGCGATCCGCGAGGACCTGGTCGACCAGGGCTACGAGGCGATCGTCCTCCAGGTCCCGAACGCCGAGGACGCCAAGAGCGTAGAGGTCGCCGCGTACTGCTGGTCGGTGCTCGGCCAGACCGGCTTCACCCGCAGCGATGTGATCATCGGCCTGGGCGGCGGCTCGACCACCGACCTGGCCGGCTTCGTCGCCGCCACCTGGCTGCGCGGAGTGCGCTGGATCTCGGTGCCCACCACGCTGCTCGGCATGGTCGACGCCGCGGTCGGCGGCAAGACCGGCATCAACATCGCCGAGGGCAAGAACATGGTCGGCGCCTTCCACCCGCCCGCGGGCGTGCTGGCCGACCTCGGCACCCTGGAGACCCTCGGCAAGCACGACTACGTCTCCGGCCTGGCCGAGGTGATCAAGGCCGGTTTCATCGCCGACCCGGTCATCCTCGACCTGATCGAGCAGGACCCCGCGGCCGCCACCACCCCCTCCGGCCCGCACACCCTGGAACTCATCCGCCGGGCCATCCAGGTCAAGGCCGACGTGGTCTCCGGCGACCTCAAGGAGTCCGGCCGCCGGGAGATCCTCAACTACGGCCACACCCTCGGCCACGCCATCGAGCGCAACGAGCGCTACAAGTGGCGGCACGGCGCGGCGATCTCCATCGGCATGGTGTTCGCCGCCGAACTCGGCCGCCTCGCCGGACGGTTGGACGACGCCACCGCCGACCGGCACCGCACCGTGCTGGCCTCCGTCGGCCTGCCGCTCAGCTACCGGGCGGACGCCTGGCCGAAGCTGCTGGACGCCATGAAGATCGACAAGAAGTCCCGCGGCGACCTGCTGCGCTTCATCGTCCTCGACGGCCTCGCCAAGACCTCCGTCCTGGAGGGCCCCGACCCGTCGCTGCTGGTCGCCGCGTACGCCGAGGTCTCCGGATGACCGCCGTCCCGGTGCTCGTCCTGAACGGCCCGAACCTCGGCCGGCTCGGCTCCCGCGAACCCGACGTGTACGGCTCCACCTCGTACGCGGGGCTGGTCGCCCGGTGCACCGCGCTGGGGCTCGAACTCGGCCTGGACGTCTCGGTACGGGAGACCAACTCCGAGGCGGAGATGGTCGGTTGGCTGCACGAGGCGGCGGACGCCAAGACCCCGGTGGTGATCAACCCCGGCGCGTTCACGCACTACTCGTACGCGATGCGGGACGCCGCCGCACAGCGCACCGCCCCCCTCATCGAGGTGCACATCTCCAACCCGTACACCCGCGAGACCTTCCGCCACACCTCGGTCATCGCGGCCGTCGCCTCCGGCACCATCGCGGGCTTCGGCCTCGGCTCCTACGAACTCGCCCTGCGGGCGCTCGCGGAGCAACTGACCACCCGCTGAGCGGCCTCCGGCCCGGTGGCGGACTTGTGCCCGCCACCGGGCCGACGTGTACATTCGGCGCAGGGAGGTGACGGTGAGCCAGTACGCGCAGAGCCACCAGCCGGGGGGCCAGGTGCCGGGGGGCCAGGGCACGCCGCCGTTTCCGACGGCCCCTCAACAGCCGTACCCCGCAACGCCGCTGCCCGCCACCACCCAGGCGATCCCCACCCTCGGACCGACCGCGCCCCGACCCGACCGGCCGACCGTCCCGCTCAAGGCCGTCGCCCCCGTCGCCCCCAGCGGCACCGGATACTTCGTGCTCGCCAGCGGCGGCGCCGTCCAACTCCCCGCCCCGCCACCGCCGATGCCCGCGCTGCCCGCCCCCCTGCCCACCGGCCCGATCGCCGTCCTCCTGATAGGCCCCGCCGGCGCCGGCAAGACCACCGTCGCCCGCCACTGGGCCGAACGCCGCCCCACCCCCACCGCGCACATCAGCCTCGACGACGTCCGCGAATGGGTCCAGGCCGGCTTCGCCAACCCGCAGTCCGGCTGGAACACCGCCTCCGAGGCCCAGTACCGCCTCGCCCGCCGCACCTGCGGCTTCGCCTGCCGCAACTACCTCGCCAACGGCATCTCCTGCATCATCGACGACGCCGTCTTCCCCGACCGCCCCGCGATCGGCCTCGGCGGCTGGAAACGCCACATCGGCCCCGGCATGATCCCCGTCGTCCTCCTCCCCGGCCTCGACCGCGTCCTCACCCGCAACGCCGAACGCTCCGGCAACCGCCGCCTCTCCGACGACGAGGTGGCCCGCATCCACGGCCGCATGGCCGGCTGGCGCACCTCCGGCCTCCCCATCATCGACAACTCCAACCTCACCGTCCCCGAGACCGCCGCCGCCCTCGACCAGGCCATCCTCACCCGCCTCCACCAGCGCTGACCCCACCGGAACGCCCCGCAGGCCTTCGCTGTTCACCGCCTGGGCCTGGGCCTGGGCCTGGGCCTGGGCCTGGGCCTGGTCCGCTTCGCGGGCTGTCGCTGTGCGAGCTTTCCGCTTCGCGGGCTGTCGCTGTGCGAGCTTTCCGCTTCGCGGGCTGTCGCTGTGCGAGCTTTCCGCTTCGCGGGCTGTCGCTGTGCGAGCTTTCCGCTTCGCGGGCTGTCGCTGTGCGAGCTTTCCGCTTCGCGGGCTGTCGCTGTGCGAGCTTTCCGCTTCGCGGGCTGTCGCTGTGCGAGCTTTCCGCTTCGCGGGCTGTCGCTGTGCGAGCTTTCCGCTTCGCGGGCTGTCGCTGTGCGAGCTTTCCGCTTCGCGGGCTGTCGCTGTGCGA